>NZ_JBXAQP010000003.1:0-387398 GCF_058807355.1 Allobosea sp. GW821-FHT12C12 | reverse complement strand
CCGGCGGGACGCTCGGGCCGACCCTCGCCGGGCGCGCGCGGCGGACCGGGCTGGCGCGGGCGCTGCGGCCGCTCGGCCCCGTCTTCCGCCGGGGCCGGCCCCTGCGCGATCCGGAAGGCGGCGGGGGCGGCGAAGCCGCCCTGCGGGAGCGTAAGCGCCGGCAAAACCGTGCCGATCAGCAGCCAGGTTCTCGCGCGTGTCCGTGTGTCGTTTTTCAAGGCGCCTGTCCGTTTCCGTTTCACTGTGGGCATTCAGCGCCTCGTGGCGCTGAACCCGTGGTGAACCGAAAACGGCCGAAATCGGGCGCTGTTCCGCCTGCCGCCGCGGCAGTCAGGACAACGGCGCCGCGATCAGAGCCCGGCCTGGCCCTTCACATAGGCCGCGATCTCGTCATGGCGCGCGAACCAGACGGAGCCTCTCGCCTTGGCGTGGGCGATCAGCTTTTCGAGGATCCAGAAGCGCGAGCGGTAGGTGATGACATGCGGGTGCATGGTCAGCAGGAAAAGCCCTCCGGCCTCGTAGGCGCCGTCGAATTCGCGCCGGAAGATGTCGAACACGGTCTCGGGCGCGGTGTAGGGCCTGAGCGCCTGGAAGCGGTTCATGTTGAAATAGACCGCGTCGTCGCGGATCCATTCGACCGGCAGTTCGACCATGCCGGTCGGCTCGCCCTTGTCGACGAGTTCGTAAGGCTCGTCATCGGCGAAGAGCGACGAGTCGTAGAGCAGCCCGAGCTCGCGCTGGATCGCCAGCGTCGCCTCGGAAAAGTCCCAGGACGGCGTGCGCATGCCGACCGGCCGGATGCCGGTGATCGCCTCCAGCGTATCGGCGGCACGGAAATGCAGCTCGCGCTCGGCGCTGGCTGGCACCTGCGTATTGACCTCGTGGATCCAGCCATGCAGGCCGATCTCGTGGCCTTCCGCGATGACGCGGCGCTGCTCGTCCGGGTGCAGCAGCGCCGCGACCGCGGGCACGAAGAAGCTCGCCTTGATGTTCTCGCGCTTCAGCATCTCGAGAATGCGCGGCACGCCGACGCGGGCGCCGTACTGGCCCCAGGACAGCCGCCCGACAGACCGGCCGCCGTCGCGCAGCTCGTTGGTCTCGTGATCGGCGTCGAAGGACAGCGCCACGGCGCAGCGCGCCCCGCCCGGCCAGATCGCGGGCTTCAGGCCGCGGCCGGCGCGGACGCGGTCGACCTTGGCGCGCCAGGTCTCTTCCGGCCACTGCCAGGGTTCGAGCGGATTCTCGGTCATCGGCGTCGCCTTCGGGTCGGAGTGCCTTGCCGTCAGCAAAGCACGGGCCCGACCGGAAAGGCGACAGAGCGGCGGTTGCGTCGCCGCGCATTCTCGCCGGGCCGCCATGCGCGTTTGAGGGGAGCATCAACCTCATCTGGCATGGCGGGTCTTGCCGTCGGCGTCGAGCGCCGGAAGGCGGGCGCGGACGCGCCGGCTTTTGCCGTGCTCCGGGCGAACGCGGAGCCGGCGGCGAGGCCATGGCCGGTCTCCTTCGTGGATTCGACTCCGGATCAGGGCTGGCCGGCGGCCGTCCTGACGTCGCGGCCTGCCGCGCGGGCGGCGGCGGCGATCAGCATGTCGGCGGTGAGAAGCTGCGGCAGGATCTCCGGCTGGCTCCCCTTCACCGCCGAATAGAACAGATAGAGCGGCACGCCGGCACGGCCATGTTCCGCCAGCGCCTGTGCGATCGCAGCATCGCGGTTGGTCCAGTCGGCCTTGAGATAGACGACCCTGTCGGCCGCGAAGGCGTCCTTGACCTCCTGCCGCGACAGCGCGACCCTTTCATTGGCGATGCAGGTGATGCACCAGGCGGCGGTGAAGTTGACGAAGACCGGCTTGCCCTCCGCCTGCAGGGACGCGACGCGCTCGGGCGTCCAGGTCTGGATGTCGTCTGCCTTGGCCTGTGTGCTTGCCTCCGGAACGGCGCTCTGGAGCACGAACCGGCCGGCCCCGAGCGCGACCAGCACGGCCAGGGCCGAGGTCGCGAGGCGTATGCGTCCCGCCCCGCGCGAGACGCCGACCAGCCAGACGATGAAGCCAGCCGCCAGCACCGCGACCAGCGCCGCCAGCACGCCGCCGGGACCGGCCTGCACCGACGCGACCCAGATCAGCCAGATCGCGGTCGCGAACATCGGGAAGGCGAAGCCCTGCTTCAGCACCACCATCCAGCGCCCGGGTTTTGGCAGCAGGCGCAGCAGCCCGGGCGCGAAAGAGAGCGCCACGACCGGCAGCGCGAAACCGAACGCAAGGGACAGGAAGACGGCGAGCCCGAGAGCCGGCGGCTGCGTCACCGCATAGCCCACCGCCACGCCCATGAAGGGGGCGGTGCAGGGCGTCGCCACCACGACGGCGAGCGCGCCGGTCACGAACGCGCCGATGCGCCCGCCGCGGCTCGCCAGTCCATGGCCGACGCCTGCGACCGAGGTTCCGACCTCGAAGGCCCCGAGCAGGTTGAAGCCGATCAGCGTCATGACGACGGCGAGCGCGATGACCAAGGGCGGCGATTGGAGCTGAAACCCCCAGCCGACGCTGGAGCCGAGCGCGGCGAAGCCGATGACGAGTCCGGCCAGGGTCGTGAAGGTCACGACGACGCCGGCCAGAAAGAGCAGGCCCTGCTCGCGCACCCGCGCGCGGCTCGCCCGCGCCAGTTGCGCGAAGCCGAGCGCCTTGATGAACAGGACAGGCAGCACGCAGGGCATCAGGTTGAGGATCAGGCCGCCGAGAAAGGCGAGGCCGAGCGCGGCCCATAGCGTAAGGTCCGCGCCTTCCATCGCGACCGGCCGGCGCAACGTCGCGGCCGAGGGGGCGGCCGGCGTCGCCGATCGCGCCAGCAGCGCCGGCTCGGCCTCGGCGGTGATCAGGAGCGAGCGCATCGTGCCGCCCTCGCGCCACGTCAATACGCCGGTCTGCGCCGCCTGCTGCAGTTTGAAGGCGCTGGAACGGGCGAGGCGGAGGCTCGCGCCCTGTCCGGAGGCCGTCGCCGCCTGTGGCGCGGCATGGTCGATCAGCGTGTCCGAATAGGGGAAGAAGCGCAGGTCCGTGGCAGTCGCGCCGATGCCCGGCAGCGACAGGGCGAGGCCGTCGCCTTCGGCCCTCAGAGCGGCCTTGAAGCCTGCCGGCTTCGGCAGGGCTGTGAGGGTGGCTTCCATGCGGATCTGCGCCGCCTCGTCGATCACGGATGCTGACGCGACCGGCAGCTCGAGCGCAAAGGCGCCCGCCTCCGGGATGCAGATCTTCTCGCAGACGAGCCAGGTCGCCTTGGCCTTGAGCGTGATCGTTTCGCCCGGTTTGGCATTGGCCGGGACGACGATCTCGACCGGCAGCAGAACCGCGCGGTCATAGCCGAAATTGACGAGCGGATCGAACGGCAGCGCCTTGGGCGCGGGCCACTGGATGTCGCCCGCGCTCAGTCCCGCCGGCAGCGTCCACTCGATCTTCGTCGCCTCCCCGGAATCGCCGGGGTTCTGCCAATAGGTGTGCCAGCCGGGCGCGATCTTCTGGACGAGGGCGACATGGAAACGCTCGCCGGGTTTCACCGCATCGCGGCTGGACAGCAGCGTGGCCGTGACGCGCGGCGAGGTCACCGCTTTCGATTCAGCCGCCAGCGCGAAACCGGGCATGGCGAGCGCCAGCGCCAGAAGCGCGCCGGCCAGATTGCGGTTTCGGGAGGTCGGAGCCATGCGCCCTGTCGTCATTCCGTTCAATTCATCGTCCAGATGCCCGAAACAGGCGTTCAGCGCCAATGACAAGCGGGTGATGGCCGATAAAGGCGAGCATTTTCGGGCAGTCGCGCAAACTCCGCGACGCGCCATGATGTCGCCCCTTGGCTCCCGTTGAAGTGCCGGCCCCGAGATTCCGAATCGCGAGCCTGTCGATGTCACATGCGCAAACCGTCCTCGTTCCCGACCATGTCGCCGTCGTCACGGGCGGCGCCTCGGGCATCGGCTTCGCCGCCGCGCGCGCCTTCGCCGGGCTCGGCATGAAGATCGCGGTCGCCGACCGCGACGCCGACGGCCTGAAGGCGGCGGGACAAGTGCTGGCGACGCTGGTCGGCGAGGAGAATGTGCTGGCGGTGCCGACCGATGTCGCCAGGCGCGAGGAGATCGCCAACCTGCACGACCAGGTGATCGCGCGTTTCGGCGCGGTGCATCTGTTGATGAACAATGCCGGCATGCAGCCGGGCAGCGCGGTGTTCGGCCCGCATGACGCATGGGAGCGGATCATGGCCGTCAATCTCGGCGGGCTCATTCATGGCGCTCAGATCTTCGGGCCGGGCATGATCGCCAGCGGCCAGCCGGGGCTGATCGTCAATACGGGCTCGAAACAGGGCGTCACAACGCCGCCGGGCGATCCCGCCTACAACATTTCGAAAGCCGGCGCGAAGGCGTTCACGGAAGCGCTGCAGCACGAATTGCGCGGCACGCAGGGCTGCCGCGTCAGCGCCCATCTTCTGATCCCCGGCTTCGTCTACACGCCGCTGACGGCCAAGGGGCGCACCGAGAAGCCGGCCGGAGCCTGGACGCCGGAGCAGACGGTCGACTTCATGCTCGACAGCCTGAAGCGCGGCGATTTCTACATCCTCTGCCCCGACGACGACACGCCGCGCGCGCTCGACGAGAAGCGCATGGCCTGGGCGATGGGCGACATCATCGAGAACCGCCCGCCGCTGTCGCGCTGGCACGAGGGGTATGGCGAGGCGTTCAAGGCGTTCGCCGAGGGGACCTGAGCCCCTGTCATTCCGGGTTCGGCCCTCCGGGCCGCCCCGGAACGACAATCGAAGTCAGATAGCCGCCCCATCCGTCATCGTATCCGCGCCCAGCCCCGCGCGGACCGCCCGCACGATCTCGGCTTCCGCCGCCTCGCCGCGCTTGCGCGGCCGCGGACATCGACGTCGCGCGCGCGGGCTACCGCCAGCGGCGCGATTCCGGCGACGTAGAAGTCGATCGTGCCCGAGGCGTAGGCCTGGATCATGTTCGGGCCGGATTCGAAGATCGTCGAGACGGGTGCAAACAAGCCCTATTGACTGTTCGAGAAAAGGATTTTCTATCTGAATGCACGACAGCCACATCAATAAGATGATTATTCTCCCCATTGCCGATCCGGCAGAGACAATCATCTGCCAACCGACGGATTGCGAGAATGGATCAGATCGACCGTAAAATCCTGACGGTGCTGCAGGGCGACGCCAACATCTCGATCGCCGAACTGGCCGACAAGGTCGGGCTCTCGCAGACGCCGTGCTGGAAGCGGATCCAGAAGCTCGAACAGGCGGGCGTGATCATCAAGCGCGTCGCGCTGGTCGCGCCCGAGAAGATCGGACTGGGGCTGACCGTATTCGTCCAGATCGAAACCGCCGACCATTCCGGCCCGTGGCTGGAGAAGTTCGCCCAGATGGTCTCGTCCATGCCGGAGGTGATGGAATTCTACCGCATGGCCGGCGACGTCGACTACATGCTGCGCGTCGTCGTCGCCGACATGGCGGCCTACGACGCCTTCTACAAGAAGCTGATCGAGACGATCCCGCTGAAGAACGTCACCTCGCGCTTCGCGATGGAGCGGATCAAGGCGACGACGGCCTACAAGGTGCCGGATCTGGTGAGGGCGTGACGCGGATCGACCTTTTCGTCATGGTCGGGCTCGTCCCGAGCATCACGAAAAAGCTATAGGAGACAGATTAAGACCGCCCGCCATCGACCGACAGCACCTGCCCGGTGATCCAGCTGGCCTGCTCGCTGAGCAGGAACAGCGTCGCGCTCGCGATGTCCTGCGGCGTGCCGAGCCGGCGGGTGTGGAGGTTCTCGATCATGCGCGCCTGGCCCTCGGCGCCGTAGCTTTCCCATTGCCGCTCGGTCGCCGGGTTGGAGCGGACGAAGCCCGGCGCGACCGAATTGACCGTGATTCCGTGCGGGCCGAACTCCCAGGAGAGCTGCTTCGTCAGGCCGATCAGCGCATGCTTGGCGCTGGCATAGGCCTGGATGCCGGTGAGGCTCGGCCTCAGGCCCGCGCTCGACGAGATGGTGACGATGCGGCCGTGACCGGCCTGCTTCATGGCGGGGGCGGCGGCCTGCGCCAGGAAGAAGGCCGCGTCGACATTGGCGGCGAAGATGGCGCGCCAGTCCGGTTCGGAGATCGTCTCGATCGGCCGGCCGACCTGTCCGCGCACGCCGCCCGCCGCATGGACGAGCAGGTCGAGCCGGCCGCCGTCCGAGACGACCTCGGCGACCAGCGCCCGCGCGGCTTGCGCCGAGCCGAGATCGGCGACATGGGCCGTCGCGCCGATCTCGGCCGCGGCAGCCGCGATGCCGTCCGCGTCGATATCGGCGAGATGGACGCGCGCGCCGTCCGCGACCAGCGCGGCCGCGATGGCCCGCCCGATGCCTTGGGCCGCGCCGGTGACGAGGGCTACCCGGTCGTCGAAACGGATCTGCATCGGTCGATCAGCACCTTCAGGGTCTCGAACGCCATCGGCCGACAGCCGTCCTCGATATCGTGGATCAGCCCGACCAGCGTCTCGATCGCCGGCGTCGGCACGCCGGCCTGCGCCCCCAGCTCGGCGATGACGCCGATCTGCGGATCGACCTCGGTCTTGCGTTTGCGCACGGCGAGGTCGCGCCAGATGCCGGAATGGGTCTTCGCGGTCTGCGAGGTGTAATCCGCGAGCCAGGCGATCGTCGCGACCTGCGGCGCTTCGGGCGCGCCCGGCGCGAAGACCAGCGGATCGAATGCGCCGAAGCCGAGGCTCCTCACGCCGCGCGCCGCCGCGACGGCGCCGACCTCGCGCCCGAGCGCGAGCCAGACGGCCAGGCGCGCCGGATCGGCGAAGTTGGCCGACATCGAATCATTCGTCAGCGCCGTGCCGAACAGCATCGCGCCATAGGCGAGCTTGCCCCAGAGATAGCCGAAAATGTTGTCGGTCAGGATCGCGTCCGGCTCGAACAGCGTGAGGAGGTCGTGCATCTCGCGGGCGCGCGGCGTGATCGACCCGTCGAGCTCGCCGGCGACGACCGCGCCGCGATTGCCGTAGAGGATCTCGCCCGGTCCGTGCCAGTCGGCGCCGAAATTGACGAAGCAGCCCATGGTCCGCGCCGCGCCGACGGCCCTTGCGATGGCGATCTCGTTCAAGCCGTTCTGGGCCGAGAGCACGAAGCCGTCCCGCGCGAGATGCGGCGTGAGCGCTTCAAGCGCCGTCGCGGTCGCGCCGGCCTTCACGGCGAGCACAATCCGGGAGTAGACGCCCGTCAATTCGGCCGGCGTCACGGCCGGGATCACCTGCCGGAACTTTTCGATCGGGCCCGTGATGGCGAGCCCCGTCGTTCGGCAGGCTTCGACATGCTCGGCCACGATATCGACGAGCAGCACCGGCACGCCGGCGCGGGCCCAGTACGTCCCGAGCGTGCCGCCGATCGCGCCCGCGCCCCAGATCAGGATGGGTTCGGAGGTCATGGTCGCGCTCCGAAAGCGCCGCCCTGTCCCCTTCCCCCCGCTCGCGGTGGGGAAGGGTCAGGCATGGGGGGGCGTGCGGGAAGAGGCTCGACGACTATTACAGGCGACGGCCTGGACTTTCCCTCCCACCCCGGCCCTCCCCACCGCAGGCGGGGGGAGGGGGAAGTGGCGCGCCCTGCCTCGACAGCCATCACGCCTGCCCCGCCAGCTCGACCTCGGCATGGGTCGCAACGTGCAGGAAGCCGTCGGGCGTGACCCAGCCGCGATACATGCCCTCGGAGTTGTAGGGCGCGACGATCGCCCCGTCCGCGCCGACCGCGACCAGCCCGGCGCCGATCTCGTGCGCCGTCAGCTCGGCCAGCACCGCGTCTGTCGCCTCCTTCAGGCTCAGGCCCTTGTAGGCGATCAGCGACGCGATCTCGTGGCCGACGCAGTAGCGGATGAAATACTCGCCCTTGCCGGTGCCGGAGACGGCGCAGCGGCCGTCTCTCGCATAGGTTCCAGCCCCGATGATCGGCGAATCGCCGACGCGGCCGACCGGCTTGTTGGTGTAGCCGCCGGTCGAGGTCGCGGCGGCCAGATGGCCTGCCGAGTCGCGGGCGACGGCGCCGACCGTGCCGTGCTTTTCGGCCTCGCTGGCTTCGGAGACCGTGCCGACCAGTTCCCTGATCTTCATCGAGGACAGGTTCTTGCGCCGGCGCTCGGTCGAGAAATGCTCGTTCTCGACGGTATCGAGGCCCTCGCGCCGGGCGAAGCGGTCGCCGGCCTCGCCCGCCAGCAGCAGCGGATCGCCGCGCAGCATCAGCGCCCTGGCGGCGCTGACCGGGTTCCTGATGCGCCTGACGCCGGCGAGCGCGCCGGCGGCCAGCGTCGCCCCGTCCATGATCGAGGCGTCGAGCTCATGCTCGCCGTCGGCGTTGAAGGCCGCGCCATGGCCGGCGTTGAAATGGGGCGAATCCTCCATGACGCGCACGGCGGCCTCGACCGCGTCCACCGCCGTTCCGCCGCCGGTCAGAATGGCCCAGCCGGCGCGCAGCGAGGCGGCGAGATCGGCCTTGGCCTCGGCCCATTCGGCCTCGGTCATCTCGGCCTTGGGCAGCGTGCCGCAGCCGCCATGGATGGCGAGGGCGATGGTCATGGGCATGTCCTGAATTGATGCGAGCGAAGCAAATCCGTCATGCTCGCCCTTGTGGCGAGCATCCGCGTCCTGGTCACTGATCTCGACGACGAGAGACGTGGACGGTCGGCACAAGGCCGACCATGACGACAGGGCAGAACCTCACTTCTTCGCCGGCTTGATGTCCATCGCCAGCGTGTCCTCGTCGACGCGCGGCGCGATCGTGACCTTGTCCTTCTGCATCGCCCAGGCTGAGCCGACGGCGACGATCGGCAGGCGCGGCCGGTCCTTCGCCACGATGGCGTTGGCCTGCGCCAGCAGGTCGTTGCGCTTGGCCTCGTCGAGCTCGACGGCGGCGTCCTCGATCAGCTTGTCGATCGCGTCGCTCTTGTAGCCGAGCACGTTGAAGGCCCCGAGCTTCTTGGCCGGATCGTTGGAATGGACCACCGAGGAGAGCGTGTAGTTCGCCTCGCCGGTCAGCGTGCCCCAGCCGGACATCGCCAGCGAGAACTCGGCGCGGGTGCGGGCCGGGAAGAAGACCGCGCCGGGCTGGGCGTTGGCGTTCACCTCGATGCCGATGCGGGCCAGCATCTGCGCGATCGAGGTGCCGACCTGGCGGTCGCCAGGCAGGCGGTCGTTGGTGAATGAGAAGGTCACCTTGAAGCCGTTGGCGTAGCCGGCCTCCTCCATCAGCTTCTTCGCCCTGGCGAGGTCGGGCTTGAGCTCGGGCAGGCTCTTGTTGAAGCCTGCGATGTTCGAGGTGACGAGCTGGTTCACCGGCGCGCCGAGGCCCTCCATGGCGATCTCGACCAGCGCGGGCCGGTCGATGGCGAGGTCGATCGCCTCGCGCACCTTCGGATCCTGCAGCGGGTTCTTCGGCAGGGCCGAGCCGTCCTTGGCGCTGACCTGCGGAGACTTGTCGCGCAGGTCGATCTCCATGTTGAAGACATAGACGGTGTCGATCGTCGCGACCGAGATCTTGGGGTCGCGCTTCAGCGTCGCGACGTCGGAGGCCGGGGCGCGCACGATGATGTCGACCTGGCCGGCCTTGAGCTGAGCGACGCGGGCGGCGTCGTTGGGCAGTTCCTTGCGGGTGACGCGGGCCCAAGGCTCCTTCGGCCCCCAATAGCCGTCGAAACGCTCGATCACCATCTGGTCCTTCGGCGTCCAGGACACGTATTTGTAGGGGCCGGTGCCGATCGCCGCCTTGCCTGAATTGAAGGCCTCGTTGGCGGTTTCCCTGGTCAGCCCGGCGGCGGCCTTGGCCGAGACGATGAACAGGCGGATGAAGTCGTTGGGCAGGTTCGGCGCCGGGCCGTCGGTGACGATTTGGACGGTGAGCGGATCGACGATCTTCACCTCCTTGACGCGGCGGACATAGATCGTGGTCGGGTTCGGGCCGGCGACGACCGGGATGCGCTCGATCGAGAACTTGACGTCCTCGGCCGTGAAGTCCGAGCCGTCATGGAACTTCACGTTGGGGCGCAGCTTGAACTCCCAGACGTCGGGGGAGATCGCCTTCCAGCTCAAGGCGAGGCGCGGCTCGATCTGGAGCTTGTCGCCCGACCAGGTCAGCGTGTCGAAGACATGCTTCAGCGCCTCGGCATGGGTGCCAGTCGCGGTGAAATGCGGATCGATCGAATCCGGGCCGGCGCGCACGCCGATGGTCAGGTTCTGGGCGAGCGCGGCGCCGGAGACGCCGGCGCAGATCAGGGCCGCGAAGGCGGCAAGGCGCAATGTCCGTGCGGTGCTCATGATGGAATCCCCTCTTGTTCGAGATCGTTCGGCCAGGTCGGCGAGGCAATGACGAGCTTGTCCATCAGTTCGCAGAGCTGACGCTGCTCGGCCTCGGACAGGCCCGAGAGCATGGCGGTCTGCTGCTGCACCATCAGCGGCATCGTCTCCTCGAAAATGGCGCGGCCGGCCGAGGTCAGGCGCAGCACATAGCTGCGCAGATCGTCGCGGTCGGTCTCGCGCTTGAGCAGGCGGCGCTGGAGCAGCTTCTGGATGGCGCGCGAAAGCGTGTTCTTGGGCAGCCCCGAGGAGGAGACGATGTTCTTGGCGGCGACGCCTTCCTTGAGGCCGACCGCGTAGAGCGCGACGAATTCCGGTCGGACCAGCCCGTAGCGCGTCTCGATCCAGCGATAGACCGGGTCGTTGAAGCGGAAGGCGACGAAGTTCAGCCGGAAGGACAGCCAGCACGGATTGTCCCAGAGCTTGGTGACGGTGAGCGGGTCGAGATCGCGGAGCGCCGCCTCGCGCTCATGGTCGAGGCGCGACAGGGCGGTGGGGGCGCGGCGCATGAACAGCCCTCGTTAGTTCCGGATGGAACTTGACCGTGCCGGATGGCAGAGTCAAGGATGGCAGCATAGAGGCTGTCATTGACCATGGACAGGGTTTGGGCGTCGGCGATTGCCCGAATGCCAGGAGTTTGGTGCGGCCAAGCCTTGCGGCTTGGCCGTGACGGACGACGCCGCAGTCGGGCAAAAGCGCCACGCCGCTGCGCGGTGAGGTGAAATCTCACCCAAATCTTGTCCATGGTCGATGACCGCCTCTGGGACCATTCCTCCATCTGAAACAGCCTCTTGCCGCCGCTACCTTAGGCTGTAGCGTGTGCTGGGTAGCAAGGATCCCGCCGTGCGCGTCGCGCAGATGAACTGGATGCAGATCGAGGCGCAGGCCGCCCGCGACGACCGTTGCGTCTTGCCGCTCGGCTGCGTCGAGCAGCATGCCTATCTCAGCCTCGCGACGGATGCGATCCTGGCCGAGAAAGTCGCCAACGACGCCGCCGAGCCGCTCGGCCTGCCGGTCTTCCCGGTGCTGGCCTACGGCATGACGCCGGGCTTCCGGGCCTATCCCGGCACGGTCTCGCTCAGGATGAGCACCTATATCGCGCTGGTCGAGGATCTGCTCGAGGGCTTCTATCGCTCGGGTTTCCGCCGTATCGTGCTGGTCAACGGCCATGGCGGGAATTCCCCGGTGCTGACCTTCGCCAACGAATGGATGGGCATGCGCAACGACGCCTCGGTCAAGCTGCACAACTGGTGGGCGGGGCCGCGCTTCCAGGCGGCGGTGAAGGCGGTCGATCCGGCCGCCTCGCACGCCTCCTGGATGGAGAACTTCCCGTGGACGCGACTCGACGGCGTGACCATGCCGGACGGCGCCAAGCCGGCCTTCGACGCGGCGCTCTATCATGCCGCCAATCCCGACAGAAAGCGCGAGATCCTCGGCGACGGCAACTTCCTCGGCCGCTACCATCGCTCCGACAACGAGATGCTGAGCCTCTGGGACGTCGGCGTCGAGGAAACGCGGGCCGTGATGGCGGACGACTGGCCGTGACGGCGGTGGGTGTTCCAGGCGAAGTCGGATTGCCATGCTAGGCCACGTCATCGAGCGCGTGGTTCAGGCGCTCGCCGTCATGCTGGTGATGTCGGTCCTGGTCTTCGTCGGCGTCTACGCGATCGGCAACCCGATCGACGTGCTGATCGGCCCCGACGTCTCGCAGCAGATCAGGCTCGACACGATCGCCCGCTACGGCCTCGACCGGCCGCTCCATGAGCAGTATTTCACCTTCCTGAAGCGCGTGCTGCAGGGCGATTTCGGCCGCTCCTTCGTCTACGGCCTGCCGGTGCTCGACCTCATCCTGTCGCGGCTGCCGGCGACGCTGGAGCTGACGCTCGTCGCCGTCTGCGGGGCGGCGCTGATCGGCGTGCCGGCCGGCATCTATGCCGGCTACCGGCCGGACGGCCTGCCGGCCAGGATCGTCATGGCGGTCTCGATCCTCGGCTTCTCGGTGCCGACGTTCTGGATCGGCCTCGTCCTGATCATGACCTTCGCGGTGGAGCTGCAATGGCTGCCGGCCGGCGGGCGCGGCGAGACGGCGTCGCTCTTCGGCGTGCAATGGAGCTTTCTCACCGCCAACGGCCTCTCGCATCTCTTGCTGCCGGCGCTGAACCTCGCCTTCTTCAAGCTCGCTCTGCTGACGCGGCTGGCGCGCGCCGGCACGCGCGAGGTGATGCTGACCGACACGGTGAAGTTCGCCCGCGCCGCCGGGCTCTCGGAATGGACCGTGCTGCGCCGGCATGTGCTGCGCCTGATCGCGATCCCGATCGTCACCGTGTTCGGACTCGAATTCGCCTCGACGCTGGCCTTCGCCGTGGTCACCGAGACGATCTTCTCCTGGCCGGGCATCGGCAAGCTGATCATCGATTCGATCACCTCGCTCGACCGGCCGGTGATGGTCGCCTATCTGATGCTGGTCGCCTTCGTCTTCATCACGATCAACTTCCTCGTCGACCTGACCTATCTCGCGCTCGATCCGCGCCTGCGCAAGGCGCGGGCATGACGGTCAAAAGACCCCTGCTCCGATCCTGCGCCCTCATCCCGGGGAGCGCCGCGGGCGCGTCTCGAAGGATGCTCCGGATGGCTCCGGAACGAACCGGAGCACCCCTCGGGACGCAGGCTTCGCCTGCTCCTCGGGATGAGGGCCGCAAGGCGGCGGGAGCATGTGGATCATGACGCCCGCATCGCCCTTCGCGCGCTTCTGGGCCGAGTTCCGCGAAAGCAGGGTCGCGCTCGCGGCGCTCGTCGTCGTCGTCGCGATGGTCGGCGTCGCGCTGCTGGCGCCCGTGATCGCGCCGCAGAACCCCTATGCGCTGGCCGATCTCGTGCTGATGGATGCGCGCCGGCCGCCAGGCTATGTCGGCTCGGGCGGGTTCACCCATATCCTCGGCACGGACGCCCAAGGGCGCGACCTGTTCTCGGCCATCCTCTACGGTCTGCGCATCTCGCTGCAGATGGGTCTGATCGCAGGCTTCGTCGCCTTCGTCATCGGCGTCTCGCTGGGGCTGGGGGCTGCCTATATGGGCGGGCGGCGCGAGGCCTTCATCATGCGCATCATCGATCTGCAGCTCGCCTTCCCGGCGATCCTGCTGGCGCTGGTGCTCTCGGCGCTGCTCGGGCAGGGCAAGGCGCAGCTCATCACGGCGCTGGTGACGGCGCAATACGCCTATTTCGCCCGCACCGCCCATGGCGCGGCGGCGGCCGAGCGCGGCAAGGACTATGTCGAGGCGGCGCTGTCGACGCCATTGCCGGGCTGGCAGGTGGTGTTCCGCCACATCCTGCCGAACTGCCTGCCGCCGCTGATCGTCGTCGCGACCGTGCAGGTCGCCAACGCGATCGCGCTGGAGGCGACCTTGTCTTTTCTCGGCGTCGGGCTGCCCGTGACCGAGCCCTCGCTCGGCGCGCTGATCGCCAACGGCTTCCAGTACATGCTCTCGGGGCGCTACTGGATCTCGATCTATCCCGGCATCGCGCTGATCGTGCTGATCGTCGCGATCAACCTCGTCGGCGACCAGGTCAGGGACCAGGTCAATCCGAGGCTGAAGCGATGAGGACTATCCGTCATTGCGAGCGTAGCGAAGCAATCCAGCGGGGCGTGACGCGCTGCTGTCCCTGGATTGCTTCGTCGGCTGCGCCTCCTCGCAATGACGGGGAGGGCGATCCATGACCGCCCCCCTCCTTCAGGTCGAAAACCTCGCCACCCACTTCCACACCCGCGCCGGCGTGGTGAAGGCCGTAGACGGCGTCTCCTTCTCGCTGCGCAAGGGCGAGGTCATGGGGCTCGTCGGCGAGTCCGGTTCCGGCAAGAGCGTCACCGGCTTCTCGCTGCTCGGGCTGATCGATCCGCCCGGCAGAATCGCCTCGGGCTCGGTCAGACTGGGCGGAGAGGAACTCGTCGGCATGGCGCCGTCCCGGCTGCGCCGGCTCAGGGGCAAGCGCATGGCCATGGTCTTCCAGGACCCGGCGACGACGCTGAACCCGGTCATCGCCATCGGCAGGCAGATGAGGATGGCGCTCGAGGCCCATGGCGTCGGCGGCGAGCAGCGCACGCGCGAGCGCAGCGTGCGGGTCCTGACCCGCGTCGGCATTCCCGACGCGGCGCGAAGGCTCGGCGCGTTTCCGCACGAATTCTCCGGCGGCATGCGTCAGCGCGTCGCGATCGCGATCGCGCTTTTGCACGATCCCGAACTGCTGATCGCCGACGAGCCGACGACCGCGCTCGACGTCTCGATCCAGGCGCAGATCCTGGCCGAGATGAAGTCGCTGGTGGCCGAGCTCGGCATGGCGCTGATCTGGATCAGCCACGACCTCGCCACGGTGTCCTCGCTCGCCGACAGGATCGCGGTGATGTATGCCGGCCGCATCGTCGAGGCCGGGCCGACGGCGGCCGTGCTGCGCGATCCGCGCCATCACTACACCCAGGGACTGCTCGACTCGCTGCCGGCCCGCGCCGAGCCCGGCCGCGACCTCGTCCAGATCCCCGGCACGACGCCCTCGCTGCTGTCCCTGCCGCCCGGCTGCGCCTTCGCGCCGCGCTGCCCGAGGGCGGATTCAGCCTGCGCCGCGATGCCCGCGCTCTTGACCGAAGGCGCGCGGCAGCACCGCTGCTGGCACCCGCTCGGGCTGGAGGTCGCGGCATGAGCGACGCCTTCCTCGACGTCCGCAACGTCTCGCGCCGCTTCGCGCCGCGCATCACCTTCGGCCAGAAGATCGCCGCCAAGCTCGGCCAGCCGGTCGATGCGCGGATCACGCACGCGGTCGACGGCGTCTCGCTGACCATCGCCAAGGGCGAGGCGCTCGGTCTCGTCGGCGAGAGCGGCTGCGGCAAGTCCACGCTCGGCCGGCTCATTGCCGGCGTCCTGGCCCCCAGCGACGGCACGGCGGCGGTCGCCGGCGAGCCGGTCATGGCCCATGGCCGCAAGACCACGACCCGCGTGCAGATGATCTTCCAGGATCCGTTCGCCTCGCTCGATCCGCGCATGCAGGTCGGCGACACGATCGCGGAGGGGCCGCTGGCGCATCGGCTGACGACGAAGGCCGCTGCGCGCGACTATGTCGGCCAATGGCTCGCGACGGTCGGGCTCGATCCGGCCTTCGCGGCGCGCTATCCGCACCAGTTCTCGGGCGGGCAGCGCCAGCGCATCGCCATCGCCAGGGCGCTGGCGATGCAGCCCGACATGCTGGTCTGCGACGAGCCGGTCGCCTCGCTCGACGTCTCGATCCAGGCGCAGATCATCAACCTGTTCCTGAAGCTCCGGCGGGACTTGAGCCTGACCATGCTGTTCATCAGCCATGATCTCGGCGTGGTCCGCCATCTCTGCGACCGCGTCGCGATCATGTATCTCGGCCGGATCGTCGAGCTCGGCGCGACGCGGGCCGTCTACGCCAGGCCGCAGCATCCCTACACCCAGGCGCTGCTCGATTCCGTGCCGAAGCTGGTGCTGACCGGGGGTGTGACGACGGCGTTCAGGCCGATCGCGGGCGAATTGCCCTCGCCGTTGTCACCGCCGGCCGGTTGCCATTTCCATCTGCGCTGCCCGCTGGTCCAGCCGCGCTGCAAGGCGCAGCGGCCGGCCTTGCGCGAGGTCGCGCCGGACCGGCTCTCGGCCTGCCACTTCGCGCCGTTGTGAGGCCCCGCCTCGACGCGCGGATCAGACGATGCGCGTGCGCACCGTGCCGACGCCGGCGATCGCGCCTTCGAGCGTGCCGGTGAGGATCAGGCCGGAGAGATAGGCGATCGTCTCCGGCACGTTGCAGATATGCTTGGCGAGGTCGGAACTCTGGCGCGGCGCGCCGTTGCGGGCGGATCGATCACATATTGCGTCACGGGACCGGCCTCTCTGGAAACATGTTTCCCGCCGTTCATGCGGGAGCCGGGCTGATCGGGCAGGGGCCCGTCGTCCGGGCCGGGCCGCGCCAGCCGCATCCGGACCTCGTCCCCTTCTTCACCGCAAGCGGGGGAGGAGGCGGACAGCGCGGCGCTTGAACACGACACGGCGCCCGCGCGCGGGTCCGTGTTGCGGCGCGTCATTGCAACCTGCGCGGAATGTGCCCACACTGGCCTCCGGGACGGCATGAGCCGGCCCGAAACTGAGACTGAAGGAACAGCACGTGAGCACGGGTACCGTGAAATGGTTCAATGAAACCAAGGGCTACGGATTCATCACTCCCGACCAGGGCGGCAGCGATGTCTTCGTGCATATCAGCGCTGTCGAGCGCTCGGGCATGCGCGGCCTGAACGAAGGTCAGAAGATCAGCTACGATCTCGAGGCCGACCGCAAGACCGGCAAGTCCTCGGCGGTGAACCTCAAGACCGCTTGATGCAAACCCCAGACGGGGGGCCGATCGGCGGCGACGCCTCCCGAGCCAATGCGAATCTCTACGATCTGTGACGGACTGGAAGACGATTCCCGGCATGCCCGTCGCCAAGAGGCGGCGGTTGAAACACCAGATGGGGCTCGGCCCCGCTGCGGCGCGGATGCGCCCCTCTCCTCAATCGGCATTCCCGGACCCTCATCCTTCGCGACGCAGCCTCGGCTGCTCCTCGGAATGAGGCCGAGGGGATGGCCTCATCTTGAATTTCCCGATCATCGTCGCGATCTCGTGGGAAGCCGGGTCCGGGCCCCTCTGGCGGCAGAATTTCGTCCCTGCCGCGATGTCGGACTCTTCCACCTCCGCGACGCCCTCGGCGACGGGCCGCGCTTCTGGAAGATCAGCGATGATCTCGACGTTCCGCTCAGCCTACGCCCACCCCGCCTTCGACGGGGCCCGCCGCTTCGCGGGCGGCGACGTCGCCGCGACCCGCGGCCGCCTCGCCGCGCTGGCGCGCCTGCTCGACGCGGCCTTCCGCATCCCCGGCACGAACATCCGCATGGGCGCGGATGCGGCGCTGAACCTCATCCCGGGCGCCGGCACGCTCGTCGCCAAGGGCCTCTCGGGCTATCTGATCTGGGAGGCGCACCGGCTCGGCGCGCCGAAGACGATGCTTGCGCGCATGCTCGGCAATCTCGGCCTCGATTTCGCGATCTCGATCGTGCCGCTGGCCGGCTGGGTCGGCGACGTCTTCTTCCGCGCCAACAAGCGCAACATGGCGCTGCTGGACGCGCATCTGGCCGGGCTGGAGCGGGCCTGAGCGCCGCCCGGCGCCCCGATCCCCGAAATGGCCGTCGGCCGGCGTGCCGGCGACGCCCGGCATGGCGCGTTCCGGCGATCCGCCGCATGATCGCGGCCGGGCCGATCCCGGTCCGGCAGGCCTTGATCAACACGCCATGGATCGGCTAAGCGCATAGCCGATAGCGAGTTGGTGCATGGCCAGCACCGATTGTCCTTCCTCCTGCCTGCGCCGGGCGGCATGCCGTCTTGGCTATGCGGCCTGGCCGACAACGACAAGACGACCGGGGACCACGGACCATGTTCAAGCTTTGGCTTGCCCTGGCGACCATCGGAGGCATGATCGCCTCCGTCTGGCTGGCCTGGACCTTCTGCCGGCAGCTCATGCCGCTGACCCGGGCGATCGACCGGCTCGGTGAATGGCTCGGCGTCGTCGCGAGCTGGCTCGTGCTGCTGGCCTGCCTCGTCAGCGCCGGCAACGCCACCATCCGCTATCTGATCTCGAACAGCTCGAACGCCTGGCTCGAGCTGCAATGGTACATGTTCGCCGGCATGGTCCTGCTGGGGGCGGCCTACACGCTGAAGGTCAACGAGCATGTCCGAGTCGACCTGATCTACGGCATGGTCTCGGACCGGACCCGGCACTGGATCGACCTGCTCGGCGGCGCGATCTTCCTGATGCCGATGTGCATCATCATGATCTGGTTCACCTGGCCCTGGTTCGTCCAGTCCTGGGCGATCAACGAATCGTCGAACAATGCCGGCGGCCTGATCCGCTGGCCGGTCAAGCTGCTGCTGCCGGTCGGCTTCGGCCTCATCCTGCTGCAGGGCGTCTCCGAGATGATCAAGCGCGCCGCGGCGCTGCGCGGCTTCCATGTGCACGAATACGCTTACGAGAAGCCGCTGCAATGATCGATCTCATCCGCGACAACCTGGGCCCCATGATGTTCGGGGGCCTGGTGCTCTTTCTGCTGATCGGTTACCCGGCCGCGTTCTCGCTGGCGGCGGTGGGGTTGTTCTTCGGCTTCGTCGCCATCGAGATGGGCGTCATCACCCATAACTACATGGGCAACCTGACCTTCCAGCTCTTCTCGATCATCTCCAACGACCTTCTGCTCTCGATCCCGTTCTTCACCTTCATGGGCGCGGTGCTGGAGCGCTGCGGCCTCGCCGAGGACCTGCTCGATTCGATCGGCCAGCTTTTCGGCAAGGTCCGCGGCGGGCTGTCCTATGCGGTCATCTTCGTCGGCGCGATCCTCGGCGCGATCACCGGCACGGTCGCGGCCTCGGTCATCGCCATGGGCGTGATCTCGCTGCCGGTGATGATGCGCTACGGCTACAACATGCAGCACGCGACCGGCGTGATCGCGGCCTCGGGCACGATCACGCAGCTGATCCCGCCCTCGCTCGTGCTGGTCGTGCTCGCCGACGTGATGGGCAAGTCTGTCGGCGACATGTATGCCGGCGCGATCGGCCCCAGCATCGTGCAGGTCGCGCTGTTCTGCGTCTGGGTCGTGATCCTCTCGATCGTCAGGCCCGAGCAGGTGCCGGCCCTGCCACCGGAGGCGCGCACCCTGCGCGGCTGGCCGCTGGCCTGGAAATGCATCCGCGGCATCGTGCCGTCCGCGGCGCTGATCTTCCTCGTGCTCGGCACCATCTTCATGGGCCTCGCCACGCCGACCGAGGCCGGCGCCATGGGCGCGGTCGGCGCGCTCGTGCTGGCGGCCTGCTACCGCACGCTGACCTGGAAGCTGACCTATCAGGCGATGTCCTCGACGATGCGGATCACGGCCATGGTGACCTTCATCCTGATCGGGGCGCGCGTCTTCAGCCTGGTCTTCCAGGGCGTCGGCGGCGGGCTGTGGATCGAGCACATGCTGACCGGGCTGCCGGGCGGCCAGATCGGCTTCCTGTCGTTCACGATGGTGTTCGTCTTCTTCATCGCCTTCTTCCTCGACTTCTTCGAGATCGCCTTCATCATCATTCCGCTGCTGACCCCGGCCGCGGAAAAACTCGACATCAACCTGATCTGGTTCGGCCTCTTGATCTGCGCCAACATCCAGACCTCGTTCATGCACCCGCCATTCGGCTTCGCGCTGTTCTATCTGCGCGGCATCGCGCCGCCGGAGGTGAAGAGCCGCGACATCTATCTCGGCTCGATCCCGTGGATCGCCCTGCAGCTGATCCTCGTGGCGCTGATGATCGTCTTCCCCGGCATGGTGACCTACTGGCTCGAAAAGCCGGCCAATCTCGACCCGACCGCGATCGAGCGCCAGTTCCAGAGCCTGCCCTCGATGGACAACCTCAACCTGCCGAGCTTCGACCCGCCGAAGAACTGAGGCGGCGAAAGCCGATGCAAGACGGACGATCGCCGCCGCCCCGGCGGCGCTGGCGAATTCGATCGGCTTGCGGTCCTCGGGATGCGGCGTCTCGGGCAGCCTGAGCGCGCTCCAGATCGTCACGGCCGCCCCGAAGGCGGCGAGGCAGCCGAAATCCGGCGCCAGGGTGCGGCCGGAGGCCGGGTCGGTGCGGCGATGTCGGTCATGTCACGCCTTGCGCGGGTCGGCTCCGGCATGCGCGAAGGCAATCGGTGACAGCTCCTGTCGCGCCAACCTGGGCGCGGCGAAAGCGCCGGGCGCCCGGCCTTGCCGCGGTGCGGTATGCGCTGGGTGGGCGGCGACCTACCCCTGCGCCGCCTTCTGCTCGGCCATCAGCGCGTCGTCGATGACGCTGGCCTTCTTCGCCGCCGGGCGGCCGGTCATGCGGCCGATATAGTCCTCGAAGCCGGGACGCTTCTCGATCGTGCCGAACTGCGCGCCCCAGGAGAGCTGCGAGCCGAGATAGACGTCGGCCGCGCTGAAACGCTCGCCGAGCAGATAGGGCCCGGCCTTCAGCGCCTCCTGCAGGGTGTCCAGCACGGTCTCGTAGGCGCCGTAGCCGACGAAGCCTTCCTTGTCCTGGGGGACCTCGACCCCGAGCGCGCGGTTGGTGGTCGCGGCCTCGACCGGCCCGGCTCCGAAGAACAGCCAGCGGTAATACGCGCCGCGCTCGGCCGAGCCCGGCGCGGGAGCGAGGCCGGCATCCGGAAAGGCGTCGGCGAGATAGGCGCAGATCGCGGCGCATTCGGTCACCACCGCCGTGCCGTGCCGCAGCGCCGGCACCTTGCCCATCGGGTTGATCGCGGTGTAGTCGCGCCCCTTCATCGGCGGGCCGAAGCCGAGGATCTCGGCCCGGTAGGGCTGGCCGACCTCCTCCAGCATCCAGCGCGCGATCCGCCCGCGCGACATCGGGTTGGTGTAGAGCACGAGCTCCTGCGTCATCGTCCGTCTCCTCCGGTTTGCCGAAGCGTGGCCCGCCGATGTGGCGCAGGCAAGACGGCAGTGCCGCCCGCCATCGCGGAGGCGGGCCCCGCGCCCGGACGCGCGATGGCAGGACCGGCACGCACGGAAAACCTCGCCGGCTCTCGCCGCGAGGGTTTCCGGTAGTCCAGTGCGTATCCAAGGGGGATGCGCGGGGTCCGGACGGCGCCGCGGTCGACGGCCGCGTGCCGATGTCGAAGTCGAGCCGATAAGTCGAGCAGCGCCATCCGCCGCCGCCCGAACCCCGCGCGCGGTTCTCTTTCGGGTTCGTCGTCAGTGGGAGTCCGGCGAGGACACGGGCCTGCCTGTTTCGGCCCGTCTGGCGAACGACACCTCCCTGGCCTCGACCCGCAACGGCCGCGACCATGGACACCGCTACCCCGCCCGGCCGCACGATGCCTCGCGACAGCCCCCTTGGTCGGGCGGAGCAGGAGACTTGTCGCACAGGTCTTTGGGGGCGGGGATTAAGGGGTCTTGCCACGGGGATTTCACCGCCGCCTCTATCCCTTCTCCCGGATGGGAGAAGGTGGCACGGAGGGCCGGATGAGGGCCTGCCGGTTCAGCAAGAAGGCGCAACGGCTCCGTTTCGCCTCGACAACCGGCGGCGGTCCCTCACCCCTGCCCCTCTCCCACCCGGGAGAGGGGTTCTTCCAGCGCCCTTCGCGACCGGCCGCTCAGCTCTGGCCGGGGATCATCTTCATGGCGTTGCCGAGATGGGTGGCGCAGGCCTTCATGTCGTCCTTGGCCATCATGTCGGTGGCCAGGGTCATTTCCTTCATGGCGGCCGCCTTCTTGGTCGCGTCCGTCATCTTGGCGGTTTCGGCGTTCATCTTGGCGAGTTCGGCGGCGCTGCAGGTCGTCGGCGGCATCGGCGTGGTGTTTGGCGCCGCCGGCGCGGTCTGCGCCTGGGCCATTGAGCCGGCCAATGCGAAGCCGAACGCGGCGAGGCTCATGGTGGTTCTGGACATCGTTTCTCTCCCTGATTGGGGCCGGACGGCCCTTTTGCGGGAAACAGGGGGAGGGGGTGATTGTTCCGGTGGGTTTGGCGGGGTGGAGAGGGGTCTTTGCACGGCTTCGGCGGAGTGGGCCCAAGTTAAGCATACAACCGAGGCGGAAGTCGATCCTGTCGAAGACTGGTCCGGTTTGGCCGGGTGAGACGCCTCTTTTCCTTCTCCCGGATGGGAGAAGGTGGTCCGGAGGGCCGGATGAGGGCCCGCCGTTTTAGTTTAAGGGCGCAACGGCTCCGTCTCGCTTTACCAACCAGCGGCGGTCCCTCACCCCTGCCCCTCTCCCATCCGGGAGAGGGGTTCTTCCAGCGCTCTACCTTCCTGCCGCCGCATGGCGGATGGTGGCAAGAACCTCGTCCCGGTCATCAAGCACCTGAGCATTCGTGAATCGCAGGACGACGAAACCATGCCGCTCGATCTCGGCGGTGCGGGCGGCATCATAGTCGCGCTCCCAGCCAGTTCTTCAATAGAGGGCCGATTTTTTTGGAATATCGTTCCGACGATTCCTGCGGTCAGCTTCTACTTCTCTATCATTCCGCCATCCCTACCTAGCAAAGACAGGTATACTGCCGTATAGTCATGTCAGTGTATGGCAGGATCGGCGAGCGCGCTACTTCCTTCCCCTCCTCCCCGCCCCAACCGGCCGCGCCTCCACCCTCGGCCCCATCTCATCCAGCGTCGGCTTCTTCGGCCGCGCACGCGTCATCGGCTTACCCTCGCCGCCGCCGAAATTGTGCGGGCCCATGTCGGCGTCGGTTGGCTTCCGCGCCCGCGTCGGCAGGTTCGCGCTCGCGCCATAGGCCCGCTCGCCCTTGTATTTCCCCGCCGACGCCTCGACGTCGCCCTGCCTTGCCAGCGGGTCGTCGGAGATCGCCAGCTCCGTCGCCTGCAGGCGCTTGATCTCGTCGCGCAGGCGCGCGGCGGTCTCGAATTCGAGGTCGGCCGCCGCCTCGCGCATGCGCTTCTCCAGATCGGCCAGCGCCGCCTTGAAATTGTGCCCGGCCGCCGGCGTGGCGAGGCCGGCGTCGACCGTGACGTGGTCGCGCTCGTAGACCGAGCCGAGGATGTCGCCGATGGCGCGCTTGATCGTCTGCGGCGTGATGCCGTGCTCTTCGTTGTAGGCGAGCTGTTTTTCGCGGCGGCGGCTGGTCTCGGCCAGCGCCCGCTCCATCGAGCCGGTAATGTGGTCGGCATAGAGGATGACCTTGCCGTCGACGTTGCGCGCGGCGCGGCCGATGGTCTGGATCAGCGAGGTCTCGGAGCGCAGGAAGCCTTCCTTGTCTGCGTCGAGAATGGCGACGAAGCCGCATTCGGGGATGTCGAGGCCCTCGCGCAGCAGGTTGATGCCGACCAGAACATCAAACGCTCCTAATCTGAGGTCGCGCAGGATCTCGATGCGCTCGATCGTGTCGATGTCGGAGTGCATGTAGCGCACCCGCGTGCCGTTCTCATGGAGATATTCGGTCAGGTCCTCGGCCATGCGCTTGGTCAGCACGGTGACCAGCGTGCGGTAGCCCTTGGCCGTGACCTCCCTGATCTCGTCGAGCAGGTCGGCGACCTGGTGCTTGGCGGGGCGGATCTCGACCGGCGGGTCGATCAGCCCGGTCGGGCGGATGACCTGCTCGGTGAAGACGCCGCCGGTGCGCTCCATCTCCCAGGAGCCGGGCGTCGCCGAGACATGCACCGATTGCGGGCGCATCGCGTCCCATTCCTCGAAGCGCAGCGGCCGGTTGTCCATGCAGGAGGGCAGGCGGAAGCCGTATTCGGCGAGCGTCGCCTTGCGGCGGAAGTCGCCGCGATACATGCCGCCGATCTGCGGCACGGTGACATGGCTCTCGTCGGTGAAGACCAGCGCGTTGTCGGGCAGGTATTCGAACAGGGTCGGCGGCGGCTCGCCCGGCTTGCGGCCGGTGAGATAGCGCGAATAGTTCTCGATGCCGTTGCAGGAGCCGGTAGCCTCGATCATCTCGATGTCGAAGGTGCAGCGCTGGTCGAGCCGCTGCGCCTCGAGATAGCGGCCCATGCGGTTGAGCTCGTCGAGGCGGCCGCGCAGCTCCTCCTTGATCGACTTCACCGCCTGGGTCAGCGTCGGGCGCGGCGTGGTGTAGTGCGAATTGCCGTAGACCTTGACGAACTCCAGGTCGGCGGTCTTCTGGCCGGTGAGCGGATCGAACTCGGCGATGCCCTCGACCTCGTCGCCGAACAGGCCGATGCGCCAGGCGCGGTCCTCGTAGTGGGCCGGGAACAGTTCGATGACGTCGCCCCGCACCCTGAAGGAGCCGCGGGTAAAATCGTGCTGGGTGCGCTTGTATTGCAGCGCCACCAGATCGGCGATGAGCTGGCGCTGCGAGATTGTCTCGCCGAGCTTGATGCCGAAGGTCATCGCCGTATAGGTCTCGACCGAGCCGATGCCGTAGATGCAGGAGACCGAGGCGACGATGATGACGTCGTCGCGCTCCAAGAGCGAGCGCGTCGCGGAGTGGCGCATCCGGTCGATCTGCTCGTTGATCGAGGATTCCTTCTCGATATAGGTGTCCGAGCGCGGCACATAGGCCTCGGGCTGGTAGTAGTCGTAATAGCTGACGAAATACTCGACCGCGTTGTCGGGGAAGAAGCTCTTGAACTCGCCATAGAGCTGCGCGGCCAGCGTCTTGTTCGGGGCGAGGATCAGCGCCGGGCGCTGCGTGCGTTCGATCACCTGCGCCATGGTGAAGGTCTTGCCCGAGCCGGTGACGCCGAGCAGGACCTGGTCGCGCTCCTGCCGGCGCACCCCGTCGACGAGATCGGCGATCGCGGCGGGCTGGTCGCCGGCCGGCTCGAACTCCGAGTTCATCCGGAAGCGGATGCCGCCCTCCGACTTGTCCGGGCGCGCCGGCCGATGCGGCGTCCAGGCCTTGCCCGGGTCGATGAACGGGCTGCCGGTTTCCAGCAGCGCCTGCAGCGACTGCGCGGTGAGGCTCGCGGCGGTCTCGCCCTCGATGCCGTCGAAGGCGGAATCGGCCTTCTTGCCGACCTTCCGCTTCGGCGCGGCGTCGCCGGGGCGGGTCTCGCCCTCGTAGCCGGCCTGGGGCGTGTCCTTGAAGCCGGTCGCGCCGCCGGGCACCGCATTGCCGCGATTGATCGCCGGGTTGAGCAGGTCGGCGAGATAGCCCTCCAGCGGCTTCAGCTCCGGCCTGGTCGCCTTGGAGTTCGGCGTCCGGGCGGAAGCCGGCTTCTTCGGGGGCTTGGCCTTCGGAGGGCTGGCTTTGGCGGCGTCCGGGAGCTTTGGCATGGCCGCAATATGGGGCGGAACGCCGGCCCGCGCGAGAGGGCAGGGCGCATGGCGGGAGTGAGTGGTGACAGGAGGTGGCAGGATACTCGCGGCAGGCCGGCGCCTCGATCGGCCGGGCGGCCTTGCTGCCGAGACGCGCTGGATGCAGGATCCACCGGCAGGATCATGGCGACGAAGCGGTGGAAGACCGGGCGAGTCCGCTTGACGCACGGCTTGCCGCGGGCGCGGCTCGTGATAGCCTGTCGCGTCATGGAGATCGCGGCAATGAGCAATCGGCTCTCGATCTTGCCGTTCCTGCTCGGCGCGACGCTTTTCGGCGTGTCGGAAGCACGCTCGACGGAACTGCTCGGCAGGTTCGGGTATACGGGCGAATGGGCCATCGCCGCGACGATCTCGCCGAACCGGGCTGGTTTGTTTCGGTCCCAAGAGTTCGCGGGCCCGCTTCGCATGAAGCACATGGCGACCTGCATGCCGACCGAGGTCAACGAAAAAACGGGAAGCATCGTGATCAGCCAGGCGATCTCCGGCGCCAGGTTCTCGGCGAGAATGACCCTGGACGGCAAAGAATGCCGCTTTTCCGGCGTTCTCGCCGAGGACCAGATGTCGTTCATCAACTGCCCGGGCGTGACAAGCGTGCCATTGCGGCTTTGGGTCAAGTAGCTCGACCGGCCGGAGTCCGGCCGGCGGCATCCCGGCCGACACGCCGGCCGTTCTCTCACCCGGCGCCGCCGCCACGAGCAGCGCCGCTTCGCTTGCTGCCCGGCGAAGGGATGGGCAGGCGTCCTGACACGCGCCGATGTCTTATTTCCGCGCTTTCTCGACCTCGCGCTTGACCATCTCGTAGAGCGGTCGCGGGCCGAATTCGGTGAGGGGCTGGCCGTTCACGAAGAAGGTCGGCGTCCGCGTCACCTCCAGCGCCTTCACGTCCGCGGCATCCTTGTCCAGAATTTCCTGGATTTCCGGCCGAGCCACGTCGCGCTTGGCGAGTTCGATGTCGAGGCCCGCCTCCCGCGCCCGCGCCCAAGCCTTTTCGAGATCGGGCTTGGCGTCATCCGCCCATTCCGGCTGGAACTCCAGCAGCGCCACGAGGACGGCCTCGAACTTGCCCTGAAGGCGCGATGCCTCGAGGATTCTGACGGCCTGATCGGAACTCTCGTGAAATGCCGCATACCGGATGACGAGCCGTGCGTCGTTGGGGAAGAGCCCGAGGATCTGCTTGAGCGGCGGATAGAAGGCGCGGCAGGCCTCGCAGGACGGATCGAAGAACTCGACGATCGTGACGGGCGCGTTCGCGGGGCCGATGATCGGCGAATGGTCGCGGATCAAGGCCTCGGCGCGCGAGGCCGCGATGGCGCGGGCCCGTTTGGCCTGCTCGTTCTGATGGAAGACGGTCGCGCCGGAAAAGACCGCCAGCGCGAAGACGCCGGTCAGGACGACAAGGGTTCTGCGGTTCATGACGCGGCCTTTGGTCTGGAAGCGAGAAGGGCGATCGCGATCGCGGCGAAGGCAGCGACGGACAGGTAGGGCAATGGCAGCATGCCCAGGATCGTCATGTCGGCGCTGGCGCAGGATGGCCCCTGCGAGCAGGGCTGGATGCCTTCGGGGATGAAGCCGGCATAGAGCAGGCTGTGGAACCCGGCGATCGCCATGCCGATGGCGGCCAGGGGCAGCCCATAGAGCCAGGCGCCCGCGTCGCCCCGGAAGCTCGCCACCGCGAGCAGGACCGCGAGCGGGAACATGAAGGCGCGCTGATGCCAGCACAGGCTGCAGGGAGCCTGGCCGACCACTTCGCCGATGAAGAGCGCGCCGAGGCTCGCCGCGAGCGCGACGATCCAGGCGATGAAGAGATAGAGCCAGCGGTCGTTTCCGCTGGCGGCGCTGTCGCTGCCGGTCATGTGGGAAGCATGCCTTTCATCCGATTGTTGCGAGGAAGGGGAAGGTTTGGAGAAGCCAGAAGGCCATCGTCGTGATCTGGCCGGACATCATGGCGAGACCCATCGCGATCATGACGACCCCGGCCACGATCTGCAGGGCGCGCCCCGCGCCGCGCAGGCGGCGAAGTCTCGCCGTCATGCCGTCGGCGAACAGCGCCGTCAGCAGGAAGGGGATCGCGAGGCCGAGCGAATAGACGCTCAGCAGCGCGACGCCGCCCGAAGCCGAGGTCGAGGTCGCGCTGACCGTCAGGATGGCGCCGAGAACGGGGCCTATGCAGGGCGTCCAGCCGAAGGCGAAGGCGAGGCCCATCAGATAGGCGCCCACCGGCCGGCCACCGGCGATCGGCGTCTGGACCCGGAGCTCGCGCTCCATCCAGGACAGACGCACGAGCCCCGTCGCAAAAACGCCGAAGATGAGGACGATCGCGCCGCCGACGATGCCGGCTTCGTAGCGATAGACGAGGAGGAGGTGGCTCAGCGCGCCCGCGCCCGCGCCGAGCAGCACGAAGACCGTCGAGAAGCCGAGCACGAACCAGGCGCTCATCACGACGGCTTTCAGCCGCGACGAGGATCGGGAGGGCGGATCGACGGCCGCGGCCGAGCCGCCGGCGATATACGAGACGTAGCCCGGGACGAGCGGCAGGACGCAGGGCGACAGGAACGAGACCGCGCCGGCCGCGAGCGCCGCCCAGATGCCGATGTTGGCGATCTCCATCAGCGGGCCTGCCTTCCAGGACGATCGGCGAGGAGCGCGGCGATCTCGTCCGTCATGGACTTCTGGTCCCATGCCTCGACGCCATGCCAGCGCTCCTCTTCGGAGCCGCCGGGGCCGGGCAGGATCGTGGCGGGCAGGCCCGAGATCGCCGGCCGGCCAACCGACGCGCCCGCCGGATCGGGAAAGGCCGGCAGGTCCTTGACGTTCAACTGCTTCAGGAGCGGCTCTACCACCTCGGCGCCGTCGCGGTCGACGGAGAGCGCGACCACGACATAGCCGACGGCGACCGCCAGCGTCGCCATGGCGACCGCCGACAGCACGGGCCGTCTGGATCTGAGCGCTGGTCCGATCAATTTCGGGCCTCGAAAACAGGATGTCGTGTCGCCCAGGCCCCGGCATTGCGAGCGTCCGCGCTCACGCCCGGGGTCGGCGGGTATGGAATGGAAGGCCTGCGCGCTATGCCGCCGCAGGCCGCCTGAAGGCTCGCCCTTCAGCTCCGGCTTGGTGGACCCGTGGCCTGTGGCGGCCCGTGCGGACTGGACGAAGCCGACGCGTCGACGCGCTGCGCGAAGATCGTCGTGGCCGGTTCGGCGCGTCCCGGGATCGGCGAGGCCGGCGCAGGAGGAGTCAGCGGCGCGAGCGCGACAGATTTCGCCCAGACGCAGCAGGCATTGACGCCCTCGACATGGGGCGTCCGATCACGCTTCGAATCCGGCGTGGCGCCGCATATCTCGACGCGAGAGGTTTCTCCGGCGTCGAACCTGGCGGCGAGATGGGTGCTGCCGGCAAGCGCGCTCGCCATCAACTGGAACGTCAGCACGAGACCGCAGGCGGCAGCCAGAAGGCCGCGCCCCGGATCCCGCGAGGTTACGATCGTCGTCATGACCGGAGAATAGCCCGGGCGGTCAGGCGCGAGCAATCGCGCCGCCGCCGCCTCTCGTTCTGTTGACCTGTCCTGCTGGCGGCCGCGGGGATCATCGCGTCGTTTCCCCGGACTTGGCGATACGCTCGTCGATTTCCGCCACCGTCGCCGGCTGGTCCCACTCCCGCGCCCCCGGCCAGCGGGCGATTTCGCGGCCGGCCGGATCGATGAGCAGGGTCGTGGGCAGTCCGGTGATCTTCAGGGCCGGCATGCTCCTGGCCTCGCGGTCGAGATAGATGGCCAGGCGGGTCAGGCCCGTGCGCCGGAAGAACGGCTGCACGACATCCAGCCCCTGCCGGTCGATCGACAGCGCAACCACCTCGAAGCCGCTGTCGCCCTTCATCGCCTGCAGCCGGTCGAGCGACGGCATCTCCTTGACGCAGGGCGGGCACCAGGTCGCCCAGACGTTGAGCAGGATAAAGCGGCCGCGAAACGCCTCGGCCGGCAGCTGGCGTCCGTCGGCGGTCTCGATCGTCAGCCCGGCCAGGACCGGATCTGCCGGCTGTCCTCGTCGCGTCGCGATGAGAAGGCCGGACGCCGCCGCGATCGCGATCGCCGCCAGCGTCGCGGCGACGAACGCCCTGCGCCCAAGAGGGCTCATCGGAGCACCATGCGCACCTTCTCCAGCGCGGAAGCCTCCTCCTCGTGGTAGTCGATCATCGTGCGGAAGCGGCCGTCGGCCTTCATCAGATAGACCGAGGCCGTGTGGTCCATGGTGTAGCCGTTCTCGGTCGGGACCTTCTTCGCATAGGCCATGTAGGCGGCGAGCGCCGCATCGATCTGCTCGCGCGAGCCGGTCAGGCCGACCACCCGCGGATCGAAGGACTTGAGGTAGAGCGCGAGCTGTTCCGGCGTGTCGCGCTCTGGGTCGACCGTGATGAGCAGAACCTGCAGGCGATCCGCGGCGGCGCCGATCTTTCCGATCAGGTCGGCCATCCGCACCAACGTTGTCGGGCAGACATCGGGGCAGTTCGTGAAGCCGAAGAAGACCGCCATCGGCCTGCCGCGAAAGTCGGCGTCGGTGACCGTCTTGCCGGTGTGGTCGACCAGCGTGAAGGCGCCGCCGATGGCCGGCGCGCCCTGCGCGGAGGCGCCGTCGGCCGTCGAACGATCAGGACCCCCGACCTGCCACCACCCCAGCAGGATGGCGGCCCCGACGATTGCGACGAGAACGACGCCGGCCCAGGCGCCGTAACGGATCAGTTTGAGGACGGGCATGAGGCGCCTCAGTGCCCGGCATGGCCGCTCGCGGCCGGCTGCGACGCGCCGACGCCCTGCACCTGCAGTTCGACCTCGACCTCGCCGGCGCGCTCGAAGACCAGCTTGGCCTTGACCTTATCGCCCTGCTTGAGCGGCGCCTTGAGATCGACGAGCATCAGATGCAGGGCGCTCGGCTTGAACTCCACCGTCTGGCCGGGCGGAACGTCGACGCCGCCCGTTCTCTGGCGCATCCGCATGATGCCGTCCGTGAGGGTGCTTTCGTGGATTTCGACCCGAGCCGCCGCCTCGGTCGAGCCGCCGACCAGACGGTCGGGCTCCGTGCCGGTATTCTCGATGCTGAGAAATCCGCCGCCCATTTTCGCCGAGGGCGGCGTCGCCCTGGCCCAGGGATGGCCGATCTTGAGCGGCCCTACGGCATAGTCCTGGGCGCGGACAGGGTTGGCGGCATGGACCGCCAGAGACAGGACGACGCCGGCGGCGCCAGTTGCGAAACGCTTCATGGATGGATCCTCGAAAAGGTGATGGAGCCGGCGAGGCCGGCGCTCGGGTCACGCTTCGAGGCGGGGCGGCGCGCGCGACCCCTGCGCGGTCGCAACGCGAAACAGGATCGCCGTCGGAACCACCTGCCCGAACGGGATGGGGTCGCTGGCGCCGGCGAGATAGGGGATGGCGGTCGCCGGCGATGCCGGGGGAGCGACCGGGTCGAGGACGGCCGAAACGCCCCAGGCGCAACAGGGGGACCGCGCGGCCGCGTGGTTCGGGCTCTGGTCCGGCACGGCTCCGCCGGGAGCCTGCGCTCCCGAGCAAAGGGCCTGCGTCAGGCCGGACTCGCCGACCGACATGGCGAGGCGGGAGCCGGCGGCGGCGCTCGCGAACAGGCCTTGCAGCAGCAGGACATGGGCCACCGTCAGGGCAAGCAGCGCCCGCAGGAAGACGGTTCTGGTCGGTTTCGCTGTCACGGGCCTTGGCATAGCGGGGCGCGGCGGGCTCCGCAATGCGACATGGCGGATCAGGATCAACCCGTGGCGAGGTCGAACAGCAGCTTCATGTTCAGCGCGATGATGGTCGCGGCGATCAGTGTGGCGGTGACGGTCAGCCATTTCGGCGCGACCAGCTCGCCCATCTTGCTCCTCGATGCGGTGAACATGACGAGCGGCACGATCGCGAAAGGCAGTTGCAGGCCGAGAATGACCTGGCTGAGAATCAGCAGCTTGCCGGTCTCGCTGGCCCCATAGAGCCAGGTCACCAGGATCGCGGGGATGATGGCGACCAGGCGCGTGACGAGCCGCCTGACCCAGGCCGGCAGCTTGATGTCGAGGAAGCCCTCCATGACGACCTGGCCGGCCATGGTCGCGGTTACCGTGGAGTTCAGTCCGCAGCAGAGCAGCGCGACGGCGAAGAGCGTCGGCGCGATCGACAGGCCGAGCAGCGGCGCCAGCAGTTCATGGGCTCGCGCCAGTTCGGAGACCGTCGTCTGGCCGGTCTTGTTGAAAGTCGCCGCCGCCAGGATCAGGATCGAGGCGTTGACCACGAGCGCGAACATCAGTGCGACGGTGGAGTCGAGCGTCGCCCATTTCAGCGCGTCGCGCTTCTCGGGCACGCTCTCGCCGAAGGCCCGCGTCTGCACGATGCCCGAGTGGAGATAGAGATTATGGGGCATCACGGTCGCGCCGATGATGCCGAGCGCGAGATAGAGCATCTGCGGATTCGTGACGATCTGCGTCGTCGGCGCGAAGCCCCGGATCACCTGGCCCCAATCGGGGTCCGCCAGCGCGATCTGGATGCCGAAGCTGAGCACGATCACGCCGAGAAGCGTGATGATGAACGCCTCGATCCAGCGGAAGCCCTTGTTCTGCAGCCACAGGATGACGAAGACGTCGAGGGCCGTGACGACGACGCCGATCTCGAGAGGCATGCCGAAGAGCAGGTTGAGCGCGATCGCGGTGCCGATCACCTCGGCGAGGTCGGTGGCGCAGATCGCGATTTCCGCCATCAGCCAGAGCGGCCATGACACGGCGCGGGGATAGGCGTCGCGGCAGGCCTGGGCGAGATCGCGGCCCGAGCCGATGGCGAGCCGGGCGCAGAGCGCCTGCAGGGTGATCGCCATGATGTTGGAGAGAAGCGCGACGAAGAGCAGCGTATAGCCGAACTGCGCCCCGCCGGCGAGCGAGGTCGCCCAGTTGCCTGGGTCCATGTAGCCGACGGCGACGAGATAGCCCGGGCCGAAGAAGGCGAGGAACTTGCGCCACGGCGTCGCGCCGGGCGCGACCGGGATGGTGCGGAAGACGTCGAGCAGGGACGGTTCGCCGCGCGCCTTGCGCCAGCCGGTTTCGGCGGCATCGACCTTGTTGAGCATCTCGGTCCTATAATTGCAATTAATTCGCAAGAGCATTTATCGGCATTGTCCCGGCCTTGTCAATCTCGGACGGAATCGGGGGGGCGATCGCTCCAGAGGTTTGCGGCGCGACGCCGTGCGGTTTCTCGATCTGCTTGAGGTGGGAGGTCTGGATGGGGACGTTCGGCCGGTTGCGGATCCATGATGGTTGGCTCGACGGCAGTCCCGCCTTCAGACCTAATTGCGACTAGGTCGCAACTGCATTGACTCCGCCTCGCGTCGCGATAATGTCGGCGCGGCTTTATGCGAATGGATCGCAGTGGCAGTTAGGATGCAGGTTATGCGACTCGGATTTTTCGCGGTCCTGGGGATCGTGCTGACAGGGGCGCCGGGGTGGAGCGTCCCCGCCCGCGCCGATGTCGGCGTCGAGACGCCCTGGCATCCCGCGGCGGCCGGCTATCGCAGCATGATCTTCGTCGGCAACCTCAAGCCGGTCGTCTGGGATCTGATCAGCGAGGCCTACGACCAGAAGCACGCCGCCGCCGCGATCTCGCGCTCTCCCAAGAGCTTCTTCGAGAGCTTGCCAGGCGACGCCGCCGGCGCGATCGAGAAGGCGATCTCGGCCCGGGACCGGCAGGCGTTTTACGAGAGTGCGACGCGCGCGGTCTCCCGGCTCACTCGCAGGACGCTGGCCGAGGCGGGCGAGAGCCTGTCCGCTCCCGGCAAGGCGAACCAGAAGGTGCTGGAGGCGCGGGCGCTCTACCGCGCCTTCGGCGAGTTCGTCGACCAGACCGATCCGGAAGCCGGCAAACGGCTCGGCCTCGCCTGGCTGGAGCTGACCAGCAGCGCCGGCTCGCAGGGCGTGCTCGGCATCGGCGCGGTCGCGCCGGAGCCGGAAGCGTTCGCGGCGGCGCGCAAGGTCGTCGAGGACTATCTCGTCGCGAATTTCGAGCCCGAGCGCTTCACGCCGCGCCAGAGCCTGACGCCGGTGCCCGAGAGCGTCGTCATCGCGCGCGGCGAGGTCAAGGTCACGCCCTGGCTGCCGCCCGGCAGCCGAAAGCTCAACCAGGATCCGCTGCCAAAACTCGTCCTCAATTTCGAGCAGCGCGGCATCAAGGAAGCGGACCTGCCCCTCGTCGCCTATGGCGATATGCTGTTCGACAGCCCGAACATCTTCGGCGAGCCGGCGAAGTCGCTCAATTTAGCGTGCTCGACCTGCCACAACCGCAGCGAGGTCAACAACTCGTTCTTCATTCCAGGTCTGAGCCACCAGAAGGGCGCGATCGATGTGCGCGGCTCGTTCTTCAACCCGGACTTCAACGATCATCGCCGGGCGAGCCTCGACATCCCCTCGCTGCGGGGCTTGCGCTTCACGGGCCCCTACGGTCGCGACGGCCGCTTCGCCAGCCTGCGCGACTTCACCCGCAACGTCATCGTCAACGAGTTCGGCGGCGACGAGCCGACGTCCTTCGTGCTCGATGCGCTGGTTGCCTACATGCAGGAGTTCGACTTCCTGCCCAACGACAAGATCGACAATCGCGGCCGGCTGACCGGGAAGGCCTCCGCCTCGGAGTTGCGCGGCGAGAGGCTGTTCAACAGGCCGTTCCCGCAGATGGACGGCAAGGCCTGCGCCACCTGCCACACGCCCTCGGCCAATTTCCTCGACAAGAAGACGCACGACATCGGCTCGGCCAAGCCGGGCTATGCCGGCGCCCGCGACGGCGCGTTCGACACGCCGACGCTGCTCGGGGCGAAATTCACCGCGCCCTATTTCCATGACGGCTCGCTGCCGACCCTGGCCAGCGTCGTCGACTGGTTCGACGACCGCTACAAGCTCAGGCTGGCCAAGCGGGAGCGAGACGATCTGACCGCCTATCTCGACGCCATCGGCGACGCCAACGAGCCCTATCAGAAGTTCGAGGGCAAGGAGACCGTGTTCCGTCTGGCCTGGGAGGAACTGACCACCTTCGCCACGACCTTCGACACGCTGCTGCCCAGGCGCGACGCCAGGCATGCCGAACTGATGCTGGAGACGGTCGCAAACGATCTCGCCGCCGACGCCAGCGGCGCGAGCCATCCGCTCGCCAAGCCGAGGGCTGCCGAAATGTCCGACCTGCTGCACGACATGCGCAAGGCGATCGCCGCCGGCGACTGGTCCGCCAGCGAGACGAGCTGGAAGCGCTTCAAGGCGCTGCAGGTGGAATACGACAAGGAGATGTATTGAGATGAAGCGCGCCATGCTCGACCGCCGCCGCCTGCTTCTCGCCGGGCTCGCGGCGGCCCTGCCGTTTCCGGCCCTGGCGCAGAAGCGCAAGGATCTGGTCCTTGCCTTCATCCCGCAGGAAAACCCCGAAAAGCTCCAGGGCGACATCAAGGTGATCTCGGCCTGGCTCGGCAAGCAGCTCGGCATGCCGGTGCGCGGCTTCGTCGGCAGCGACCATGCCGCCGCCGTCGAGGCGCTGCGCAACGGCGATGCCGACATCTCCTTCATGGGCGCGCTGCCCTATGTCCTCGCCAACGCCCAGACCGGCGCGACGGCCGTGCTGGCCGAGGTCTATCGCGGCAGCCCGACCTATACCGGGCGCATCTTCGTGCGCCGCGACGGCCCGTTCCAGACGCCCGCCGATCTGAAGGGCAAGACGATCGCCTTCGCCGATCCGATCTCGGAATCGGGCTATCTCTATCCGCTCGACATCTTCGTCGAGAAAGGTCTGCTCAAGCCCGGCGACGACCCCAGGCGCTTCTTCGGCAAGGTGTTCTTCGCCGGCGGTTACCAGCAGGCCATGGCCGCCATGGCGGCTGGCCTGGTCGACGCCGCCGGCGTCAGCCAATACGCCGACCTCCTGCTGCCGCCCGACCAGCAGCCGCGGGTGAAATGGATCGCCGAATCGAAGCCGATCCCCTCGCATGTCGTCATCGCCCGCAAGGATCTCGATCCGGCGCTCAAGGAGAGGTTCGTCGCCGCCATGCTCAAGCTCAACGAGGCGGAGAACCTGGCCCTGCTCAAGCATGTCTACAGTCCGGACGGCTATGTCGCGGCCGATCTGGCGAGCTTCGACGGTGTCAGGGATCTGGCCAGGGCCTATGGGCTGATGAAGTAGGGCATCCGCCATGACGGCCAGCGCCATCGCGCTCGACGACCTGACCTTCCGCTATCCGCGCGAGGCGCGCGACAGCCTCGCCATCGCGGAACTGCGCGTCGCGGCCGGCGAGGCCGTGGCGCTGATCGGCTCGTCGGGCGCCGGCAAGTCGACCCTGCTGCGCCTGCTCGACGGGCGGCTGCGCGGTTTTTCGGGCAAGGCGAGCGTGCTGGGCCAGCCGATCGACCCGTCCCGACCGCCGCCGCGCGAGCAGCGCCGACAGACCGGCTTCGTCTTCCAGGAGTTCGCGCTGGTCGAGCAGGACGATGTGCGCCGGAACGTGCTGAACGGCAGGCTCGGCCGGGCCGGTCCCTGGGCCTCCCTGCTCGGGCGCTTCGGCGACGCGGACGGGGAGGCCGTCGAGCGGGCGATGGCCGATGTCGGCATCGCCGGGATGGCCGGCAAGCGCGTCGACCGGCTCAGCGGGGGCCAGCGCCAGCGTGTCGCGATCGCGCGCTGCCTGGCGCAGGAGCCCGCGCTGCTGCTGGCCGACGAGCCCGTCAGCAACCTGGACCCCGTCACCGCCGCGGCGGTCCTGGATCTGCTGCGGGACTGCGCGGCGCGGCGCGGCGCTGCGCTGCTGTTGTCCTCGCACCAGCCCCGGCTGATCGGCCGCTATGTCGGGCGCTTCATCGCGATGGACCAAGGCAAGATCGTCTTCGACGGGCCGCCGGAGGCGCTGCGCGACGAGACGCTGGCCGGCATCTACGAGGACGCCGGCCCGGTCCCGGAGCCGGCCCGATGAGCGCGCGGGACGGTCTCGCCACCGCCGCGCCCAAGGCCGCTTCGCCGCGCCGCGACCGCGTGGAGCGCTCGCGTTCCCATGCGCCGTTCCTGCTGACGCTCGTCCTGGCGGCGGTGGCCGTCTGGTCGTGGAGCGGCAGCGAGATCGAACTCGACAAGCTCGCCAGCAGCGGCGGCCGGATCGCCGATTTCCTCGGACGCATGCTGCCGCCGGATCCGTCGGTGCTGCCCGTCGTGCTCGAATCCTCGGCCGAGACCCTGCGCATCGCGGTGCTCGGCACGCTCGGCTGCATCATGCTGTCCCTCGTGCTCGGCCCGCTCGCGGCCGAGACGCTGACGCCGTCCTGGCTGCACAGGCCGGTGCAGGGGCTGCTGGCGGCGATCCGCGGCATTCCGCTCATCCTGGTCGCGATGCTGATGGTCGGCGCGGTGGGCCTGGGCCCGTTGCCGGGCATTCTCGCCATCGCCTTCCACGCCACCGGCATGCTGGCGAAATTCTATGCCGAGGCGATCGACGGGATCGACCGGGCCCCGATCGAGGCGCTCGACAGCGCCGGCGCGGGCTTGCTGCAGAAGCTGCGTTTCGGCGTCTGGCCGCAGATGAGGCCCGACATCGTCCGCGACACGCTGTTCCGGTTCGAGATGAACCTGCGCGAGTCGCTGATCCTCGGCATCGTCGGGGCCGGAGGCATCGGCTTCTACATCCAGGTCTATGTCCGGACCTTCCAGTACCGGAAGGTCGCGACGCTGACGCTCGTCGTCGTCGCTTTCGTGATCCTGATCGAGCTCGCCAACGGCATGATCCGGCGCATGCTGCGCTGATCGCGCCGGCGATCTTTACTTGCCGAGCGAGCCCGTGCTGAACGCCGAGGCGTTGTCGTCGTCGCCGTTGAAGGGATCGGCCAGCGCCGCCTCGGGCCGGCTGATCTCGACCTTGCCGGCGACCATGGGCTGCATGCGCTCGGGGCCGAGGCTCTTGAGCATCGCCCGGAAGCTCTTGTGCATGCCGCCATCGTCATAGGCGTAGCTCACGGCTGGCGAACCGCCGCCGACCAGTTCCGCGAACCGGGCCTGGTCGCGTTGCTGTCGCTGCGAGACGAGCGGCTGGACGCCGGGGTCGATCTCGATCGCCGGACATGGCGCGCCGGCGACCATCGGGGCCGAGCCGTCCCTGGCGTTGAAGACGTAGCGACGGCCGCAGGCGGCGAGCTTGGGCGGCTGCTTCGTCGCCTCGAAATGGTCGGAGCCCTCCTTCAGGTTCTGCCAGAAGGCGAAGTTGGCGTTGTTGCGGTGGCGCGCCATGTTCTCCGGCGTCATCCGGAAAGGCAGCGCCTGGACCTGGAAGCTGCGCTGCCCGCCGGCGAAGGCCTCGCGCGCCAGGCCGTAGATCTCGGTGACGCCCTCGTCGGTCATCGCGAAGCACCCTGACGAGGTGCAGGCGCCATGGACCATCAGCGCCGAGCCGGAATAGCCCTGCGACTTCTCAAGCGGATTGGGATAGCCGAGGTTGAAGGACAGGTAGTATTGCGAGCGCGGGTTCATCATGTCGGCGGTGACCGTGTAGAACCCCTCCGGCGCCTGCCTGTCGCCCTCGCGCTTCTTGGGGCCGAGCTGGCCCGACCAGCGGCACATCGGATAGGTCTTGAGCAGGGCGTACTGGCCGCTGCGGTCGCGCTTCCAGACCTCGAGCTCGCTCTCCTTCTTGAAGATGCGCACGAGAATGGGATCGCTCTGGCTCATGCCTTTGGCGGACATGTCCGAGATCAGTCGCGCCGGAAGGGGCTGGAGATGGCGGTCGTCACCCTCGCCGGTGACGCAGCCGGACAGGACGAAGGTCCCGAGCAGGAGCGCGAGGGCAAGGCGCAGGGTCGAGAAGCGGATGTGTGAGAGCATGCGAGAATTTTGCGCCGACGAAGCTGACAAAGCGTCAATAAAGACGGTTAACGGCTCTCTACAACCTCATGCCGCTTGAGCTTCAAGAGGAAATCGTCGGCTTCCGCCCCGCGCTCGCACGCCTGGTCCACCAGCGCCGGAGCGCGACGACCGACCAGATCGCCTCGACGACGCCGAAGGGCCAGGCGCCCTGCAGGAAGCCGTAGACCGAGGCGAGCGCGCAGGCGACGGCGAAGCCCAGGACGAACCAGTGGCTCCGCTCCTCGCAAGCATAGGTGACGAGCATCGCGGCGACGGCGAAGAGGCCGAAGAGGGTCAGGGCGTCCATGGCGCCAGTCTATGGACGCCGACCATCGCGCGCCAGACGATGACGGGCCGGGATCGATCCGCGCCCGTCGCGTGGCCGGCGCCGGGCCCAGCCTACCTGGCCTCGGCGCGCAGGCCCGCCTTCTCGACCCAGCCGGTGGCGTGCGCCATGACCTGGAAGACGAACTGCTGATCGACCACGCCCTGGAACAGATGCGCCCAGGGGCCGCCGGCGAAGATGCCGACATCCTCGCCGGTGTGGGTCTCGCTCTCCATCGGAATCAGCGCCTGCTGCTTGTAGCCCAACGCCTTGGTGTCCTCGTTCAGCGGGTCGGGACGCTCGGCGCTCATCTTCACCGCGCCCGGGCCGTTGGCGTAGCTCAGCGTGGTGTAGCCCTTGCCGTCCGAGCCCTTGGTCGGCTTGCCGTCGATCCGCACGGTCCCGAGGATCGGGTTGTTGCGCTCGGGATAGCCGACGATGTTGAAGGCGTGGCTGTGGTCGGCGGTGACGATGACCAGCGTCTCCTCCAGGTCGACCTTGGCGAGCGCGGCCTTGAGCGCGGCATCCATCGCGATCGCGTCGCGCAGCGCGCGCTGCGCCTCTCCGTCATGGTGGCCATGGTCGATGCGGCCGCCCTCGACCATCAGGAAGAAGCCGTTCCGGTTTTGCGACAGGATGTCGATCGCCTTGGTCGTCATCTCGGCGATCGACGGCTCGCCGCCCTTGTCGTCGGCGCGATCGGCCTCGTATTTCATGTGCGAGCGCTCGAACAGGCCGAGCAGGCGCGGCGTGGTCCTGGCGTCGATCGCGTCGAACTGGGCCTTGTTCCATACATAGGAGCCGCTGTTGGAGTAGCGCGCCAGCCACTCCTTGGTCAGGTCGCGGCCGTCCTTGCGGCTGCCGGTGCGGCCCGCGTCCTCGGGATCGGCCATGGTCGTTGGCAGGAAACGGTCGCGGCCGCCGCCGAGCGCGACCTCCAGCCCGTCGCCCTGCGGCCAGGCCACGAGCTGCGAGGCGATGTCCTTGCAGCCTGCGGCGATGTCGGCGGGGCGCATGTTCGCATCGCCTTCCCAATCGCGGTTCGGCGTATGGGCATACATCGCCGCCGGCGTCGCGTGCGTGATGCGGGTGGTCGAGACGATCCCCGTCGAGAGCCCGGCGCGCTCGGCGATGCCGGCGAGCGACATCACGTCCTTGCCGGCGGCGCTGGCGCAGTCCAGCGGCGTGGTCTCGCTGTTGACTCCGATGACGCCGTTGCGGGTCTTCACGCCGGCGACGAGCGCTGTCGCGGTCGGCGCGGAATCGGCGACCTGCGAATCATGCGTGAAGGTCCTCGACAGCGCGGCATAGGGAAGTTGCTCGAGCGTGAGCCGGTTCGACTCGCCATCGACGCCCTTCATCTGGCCATCGAGAATGCGGGTCGCGGTGACGGTCGAGATGCCCATGCCGTCGCCGACGAAAAGAATGACGTTCCTGGCGCGCTTGGTGTTCGGCGCGAGCTTGAGTTTCTCGGCCAGCGTGGCGCGGCCGACCGCGAAATAGGGGTCGTTGGCCTGCGGCAGCGCTTGCGCCATGGCCGCGGAGGAAGCCGCGGTCATCCAGGCGATGGCGAAAGGGCGGATCAGGGTGCTGGGGTTCATGGGGAGCCTCCGGTTTGCCCGCGTTCGGTAGGCGGCTTGCGTGAACCTGCCATGACGGGCCGGCCCGGGTTCCGAAGCGCCTGCCGTCAAATGCCGCGGGCGAAGCCGCGGGATAAATGCGAGGCGGTTACAGATAGATCTTGAACCTCGAGCGGCTTCAGGTGTGAGGCTTATGCCGCAAGATGGAGGACTTCATGCTGAATCGCCGTTCGCTCATGGGTCTGTCGGCTGTTCTGCTTGCGAGCGGCTTTTCCGCCAGTCCGGCCCTTTCGCAAACCGCTTTCGCGTCGAAGCTCCTGGAGCCCGGTCCGTTGCCGGAGAAGATCTTCGGCGCCGCCGACGCGCCGGTCACGGTAATCGAGTACGCCTCGCTCACCTGCCACTACTGCATGAACTTCCACAACAACACCTGGCCGGCGTTCAGGGCCAAATATGTCGATGCCGGCAAGGTCCGCTTCATCGTGCGCGAGTTCCCGCTCGATCCGCTCGCGACGGCCGGCTTCATGCTGGCGCGCTGCGGCGACGATGCGAAATGGTACCCGATCGTCGACATGCTCTACAGGACGCAGGAAGGCTGGGCGCATTCGCAAAACCCGCTCGACGCCCTGACGCAGACGATGAAGCAGGCCGGCTTCACGCAGGAGACGGTCGAGGCATGCCTGAAGCGCGAGGATATCTTCACGGGCGTCAGGCAGGTCCAGGAGCGCGGCTCGAAGGAATTCGGCGTCAATTCGACACCGACCTTCTTCGTCAACGGCGAGAAGAAGGTGGGCGCGCTGACGATCGACGAGTTCGACAGGATTCTCGCGCCGCTGCTGGCGTCGTCTTCCAAATAGCGGCACGGTCGGGGTGCGACAGGAGATGCCCGGCGAGGAGGTGGCGATGCGCCGACTGCTGTCGCTCGCCGCGGCGATCGATCGCCTGAGTTCCGTCGTCGCGCGAATCGTCTGCTGGGGGCTGCTCGCGAACGCCATCCTGATCGCGACCAATGCGATCGTTCGCAAGGTGTTTTCAATCGCCTGGCCGCTGGCCTTCGACATGCAGTGGCATTTCTTCGCGGCTGTCGTGCTGCTGATGGCGGCCTACACCTTTCAGCGCGACCAGCATGTGCGGATCGACCTTCTGGCGCAGCGGCTCGGTGAGCGCGGTCTCGCCTGGCTGGACCTGTTCGGCATCATGCTCGTGCTGCTGCCGGTTTGCGTCGCGATCATCTGGGTGAGCTGGCCCCAATTCGTCGCCTCGCTGCTCGCCAACGAGAGCAGGGCCAGCCGCGAGAGTCTCAGCTCTCTGCCAGCCTGGATCATCAAGGGCTTCATCCCGCTCGGCTTTTTCCTTCTCGCGCTGCAGGGCGTCGCCGAAGCCATTCGGTGCGTGGCGGCGTTGACGGGGATGGAACGGCGGCCGTTGCAGCGTTTCCAGTTGATGGAGAGGTCGGAGTGACCGTCGGAATCCTCGCTCCGGCGATGCTGGCTTCGCTCGTGGTGGTGCTCCTGGCCGGATTTCCAGTGGCGTTCTCGCTGGCCGCCGTGGCTGGCGTATTCGGCGGCCTGGCCGTCGTCGTCGGCGCCTTCCCGCCAATCTTCCTTACGGCCATGTCCTTCCGGATCCTGGGCATGTTCAACAACGACAACCTGCTGGCGGTGCCCTTGCTCGTCCTGATGGGCCTGATCCTCGAAAGAACCGGGATCGCGGAAGATATGCTGCTGGCGCTCAACCGGCTCTTCCGCAGGTTGCCCGGCGGCCTCGCCTACGCGGTCATCATCGTCGGCGCGGTGCTGTCCCCGATCGTCGGCTTCGTGTCCGCGTCGGTGATCGCGCTAGGCCTTATTTCGCTGCCCGTGATGATTCGCGCGGGCTATGACAGCCGGCTTTCGACCGGCGTGGTCGCCGCCTCGGGAACACTGGCGCAGATCGTTCCACCGAGCCTGGTGCTGATCGTGCTGGCGGAACAGCTCGAGGTGTCGTTGGTCGACATCTATCGGGGCGCGCTGCTGCCCAGCGGAATCCTCGTCGGGCTCTATCTGGCGTTCATATTCGCCGTGACGTCGTGGAAGCCGCAATTGGCGCCTCCGATTCTCGATTCCGGACGGGCCGATGCGGCCGACTGGCGTCTCCGCGCGAAAATGGTTGTCGATGGCGCGCTGCCGGTCGGTCTGGTGCTCTGCGTGCTGGCATCGATCGCTTTTGGCGTGGCGACGCCGAGCGAGGGGGGCGCCATCGGCGTCAGCGCCGCGCTCCTCCTCGCCCTGGCCAAGAAGAGGCTTGCGCTCGACCGGTTGAAACAGGCGTTGATGGCGGCGGGCGTGCTGTGCTCGGGCGTCATATTCCTGCTGATTGGCGCCTCGTTCTTCACCCTCGTGTTCCGCGGGCTCGACGGTCAGCTGATGATCGAGGCCCTGTTCCAGTACATTCCGGCTGGCCCGACGGGTTTCGCGGTCGCGGTGAACGCAGCGGTGTTCGGGCTTGCATTCTTCCTCGATTTTTTCGAGATCGCCTTCATCGTCCTTCCCTTGATCGCTCCGATCGCGCATAAGATCGGCGTCGACGTGATCTGGCTTGCCGTCCTGCTCGCGATCAACCTCCAGACCTCGTTCATGCACCCGCCATTCGGCATTGCGCTGTACAATCTCCGGAGCGTCACCCCGACATCGATCAGGACGCAGCAGATCTACTGGGGCGCCGTCCCGTTCGTGCTGATCCAGCTCCTGATGGTGGCGATCGTGCTCATGTTCCCGCCGGTCGTCCTCAAGAATGCGCCGCTCCCCGGCGCGGGGCGCGAGATCCGGATCGAAATTCCGGATTTCGCGCCTCCTGCCATGGATATGCGATGATTTTCGGCTCTCGGCGGCGCCGGTCCAGCCCCGTTCGCGCCCAAGCGACCGGGAGGCTCCGTTTCGCGTCGCCAGGATTATCGCGTCGTGATCGTCGCGGTCACGACCTCGGGCTTGCCGAGCAGGCGCCCGAGATCCTGCCAGACGTTCTGGTTCTCCGGCGACTGCCGGCGGATGAAGGTCAGGCCGGATTTCGACCAGGGCAGGATCTTGTCGGTCTGGTTGTCGAGGACGAACTCGCCGCGGTCGGTCACGACCGTCAGCACGGCGTGGCCGCCGCCCTCCTTGTCGATGACGACGGTGATCAGCAGCGCCGAGAGGGGCCAGCCGCGGCGGATCAGTTCGCGCCGCTTCTCCAGGACGTAATCCTCGCAGTCGCCCTTGCCGGTCGTCGCGTAGGTCCAGTTCTCGATGACGCCATACTGGTCCTGGTCGGTGACGGGTTCGATCGCCTTGTTGAACTTCAGGTTGACGGTCAGGAGTTCGCTCCAGGACTTTTCGTCGAGGCGGATCACGGTGGCGGCCGAGCGCGGCGTCCGGCAGTCGTTGGGGTTGTCGGCGCAGAACTGCTGCCAGCCGATCGGCGCGCGCGAGGGCTCGCCGGCATGAAGATGGGCCAGGTCGGTGGCGCCGGTCGCGAGGGCCTGCGTGACGAGGGTGGAGCTTGCGATGCCGAGGACCATCGCAGCGATGACGCTATGTCTTTTTTTCATGACGCTCTCCTTGTTGGTGAGAGCGTTTCTAGCGAAGACGCGTTGAATTCACGCGAAATCAGCCCCCTAAATTATCGGCTTAAGATTCAGATTTCATTGGCATTTCTTGCCGCGTCGTCAACCTTAAGGAACGCTTTCGCCATGACCTGTCCAACTGCTGTAGAAGGGGAGGGGCGCGTGAGTTTCGCGGCCGCTCCAGGGCCGATCAACGTGGGGCGGCGGTCATGAGGTCGCGAAATGGCGCGTTGGCGCTGGCTCTGGTCGCTCTGGCGGTCCTGTTCTACGCCGTCAGCGTCGTTCGGATGCGGGAAGTCGAGGATCGGCGGCACGTCGAGGATCCCAATGCGCACGCGCAGGAGACCGCGCCGGCCAGACCGTGACGTCGTCGAGCGCGGCGGAGTCGCGCCGCCTGCGTCAATCTGTCCCACCCGGTCGGCTTGAACCTCTGGCTGCTAGAGGACGCAGATTCCCTTCGCCGCTCCCGCGGCGGTGATGCAGCGGAAGAGAACGATGACGGACAATCCACAGACCAGACATGACGGCCTGCTATGCCCGGCCTGCCGCGTCGACCTCGTCATGAGCGACAGGCAGGGGATCGAGATCGACTACTGCCCGAAATGCCGTGGCGTCTGGCTCGATCGCGGTGAACTCGACAAGATCATCGAGCGCAGCCTGCGCGAACAGAGCTCGGCTACGGCGCCGGATGCAGGCGCGCCGGGTTTCCTGCCGCAACCGGGCAACTCCGCTCCCTGGGGTGCGGCGCCGATGCCTGCCCAGCCTCCGGCGGGAAACCCATCATATCCGAGCTATCCGCCACAAGGCGGCTATGGGGGTTACGACTCCCATGGAGGAGGCCATGGCGGCCGTGGCTCGCATGGCGGCGGCTTCCATGGCGGAGGCTCCCATGGAGGAGGCCATGGCGGCGGTTCTCATGGCGGCTCACATGGCGGAAGGCGCGGCTTTCTCGGCCGAATTTTCGACTGAGGTTCGGACGCGGCCTGAGCCGGCGTTGCGCCGGCTCAGGCTTTCCTGTCGAAATAAGCACGCGCGGCGGCGACCGGCTCGGCGCAGGCGGGAGCAGCCTCGACAAGGATCGCGTCCGGCCGCTTTGATCCGGTCCAGAGCGAATAGACGCTCGAGACGAGCCAGGCCGGATCGCCCGTGGCGCGCTTGACTATGACCGGCGCAGCCGCTTTCGCGCAGGCGGTGACCTTCCCTGCGACGGCTTCCGGCACGCCGGCCGCCGTCAACGCGCGGGTGACACCCGCTTCCAGCGGGCCGATCAGGAAGAAGGTGAGCAGTGCCGATATGATGGCGTCCATCGTGTTTCCTTCCCCGAGGTTGTGAGGGATGAAGCGCCGCCAGGCGGCGCTAGATGCGCATCTCGGCCTCGCCGGCCCGCAGCGAAGCGTCCTCGACCTGGATGGTCGTGTGATCGAGCTTGAACTCGCCCCGCATGGCGGCATTGGCCGCGGCCAGAACGGTTTGGGCTTTGGCCATGTCGTCGACGACGAGGTGGCAGCTCATGGCGTCGAGGCCTGACGTGATCGTCCAGACATGGAGCTCATGCACGGCGGTCACGCCTGCGATCTCCTTGAGCCTCTGCTCGATCAGCGCGACGTTGACCTCCGGCGGCGTGCCCTCCAGCAGGATATGGACCGCCTGCTTGAGCAGGATCCAGGTGCGCGGCACGATGAACAGGCCGATGCCCGCGCCGATGATCGGATCGACGAGCGTCCAGCCGGTGGCCAGCACGATGATGGCCGCCACGATCACGCCGAGCGAGCCCAGCATGTCGCTCAAAACCTCGAAATAGGCGCCCTTGACGTTGAGGCTTTCGGACGATCCGCCCGAAAGCAGCTTCATGCTGACGAGGTTGACGCAGAGGCCGACGACCGCGACCGCCAGCATCGGGCCGCCGATGATCTCGGGCGGGTTCTGGAGGCGTTGATAGGCCTCGTAGAGGATATAGACCGTCAGGAGCAGAAGGACGACGGCGTTGGTCAGCGCCGAGAGAACCTCCGCGCGAACGTAGCCGTAGGTCTTCTGCGGCGTCGCGGGCCGTTCGGCGAAGCGGATCGCGATCAGCGCCAGAGCGAGGCCGCCGGCGTCGGTCAGCATGTGGGCCGCGTCCGCCAGCAGCGCGAGACTGCCGGTCCACAGCCCGCCGACCACCTCCGCGACCATGAACGTGCTCGTCAGGCCGAGCGCCATCGCGAGCCGGCTCTTGTGCTTGCCGGCCGCCGTACCCGCCGGTGCTGCCCCGCCATGGGAGTGGCCTGTACCCATTTCCTGTCTCCTTCAGCCGCCTTTGCGGCAGGCGTGTTCTCGATCGCCTACCGCCGGCGATCAGGTCCGAGGCGAGCTGAAGCGGACGCAGGCGCCTGCAGCCCAATCGCGCGTCGGGCAGCCGACCGACCGCCGCCGGCGTAGCGGCGAGCGCTCAACTGTGGTCCCCGTGCTCCGGTTCGCCGAGATTCTCGACTCGTATATCGGCCGACAGGCGGCCGGCGCGTTCGAACACGAACGTCACCGGGATGGAACTGCCGGGTTCAATCTTCTCGTAGACGCCGATCAGCGTGATCTGATGCGTTCCCGGCCTGAGCGAAACCCTGCCGTTCGCCGGAACGGCAAGCTCGTCGAGTTCGACGGGGCGAACGATGCCGGTCTTGGTGTCCAACGCCTTCAGGATCGCGTGATGGGCGGCGGCCGTCTCGATCTTGAGCAGCCGATCCGGGCGGGCGCTGCTGTTGGTGAAGGTCGCATAGAACGGGAACTGGTCGCCCTTGAGGGCCGATCCCTTCGCCCAGGGATGGACCACCGCGACGCCGCTGCTTTGCGCCACCGGCTCGGGATGGATCTGGCCCATCGCGAGCAGGCTTACGCCGACCAGCGAGACGAGCCCCGCGACGCGCCAGGCGGCGGCTCGCGAAAGCAGCGCGAGCGGCTTGATCTCAGCGGAGGCAGCGGTCGCAAGCCATTGCCTGAGCCGCTTCACGTCCGCTCTCCCGACTCGCCCGGTGCGGCCTTCGTCTCCGCCGCCCCAGCGCCCGATCGCGCACTGAAATAGTCGGCTAGCGCGGCCAGCAGCATGAGCCCGACGCCGGCCGATATGGCGATGTCGGCGCCGTTGAAAGTCGGCCAATGCCAGTCGCCCCAATGCAGGTCGATGAAGTCGGTGACGGCGCCCTGGCGCCAGCGGTCCTGCGCGTTGCCAAGCGCGCCACCGGCGATCAGGCCAAGGCCGATCCGCTCCAGGCGAATTTGGCTTCTGACGGCCCAGACCATCAGGCCGAGCGCGACGGCGAGCTTGAAGGCGGCCAGCAAACCTGGCCACGCTTCCAGCGTGTCGCGGCCGATCCCGAAGCTGACGCCATAGTTGAAGCCGAGGCGCAGGTTCAGAAACGGCGTGATCTCGATCACGCGCGGCGGAACCATGACATAGGTCAGTATCGCCCATTTCGAGAGCTGATCCAGCACCGCGGCCGCGACCGTCCAGCCCAGCACGTCTCCGAGCCGTCTTTGCATCGTCATGGCGTTGGGCTCTCCGCGCCGCGGCGCGTTCCGAGCCAGCGCCTGACACGATGCTGGTAGGCGCGATAGGGCTGGCCGAGGCTCCGTGAGAGGACGCGCTCCTCGACGCGGACCTGGAGAACGATGGCGACGAGGAGCGCGAGCGTCAGGGCCGCCTGGACCAGGCTGGGCAGCACGATGAAGAGCCCGGTGAAGAGCAGGGCCTGGCCGACGAAGACCGGGTTGCGCGAGATCGCGAAGGGCCCGGACTCGACCATCGGCCCGAGTTCGCCCTCGGCCGCGCCGATGCGCCAGGACGCGCCCATATGGCGTTGGGACAGGATCGCGACGCAGGCTCCGACCACGACGAGGAGATGGCCGAGGGCGTCGAGCCAGGGCCCGTCGAGGGCGAGCGAGAGCGGGTCGGCTTTGATCGGGTTGCCGGCAAGCGCGAGCACGAGCGGCCAGGTCACCGCGCCGGCGAAAGCGAGGCGAAACAGCGTGGCGGGCAGCGCCTGTTTTTCGCGTCCCCTGTCGAAGAGCCAGACCGGCCGCCCCGCTTCCTTCGCGAGGATGGCCGACATCGCGAGGAAGCTGATGACGTAGACGACCGTCATCATGTAGCTGGCGATTTCCATGCCCGACATGGCGCGCTGCCCAGTTCAGCCGGCGCGGCCGGCGTTGAAGCGGAGCAGCCGCAGGGCGTTGGCCGTCACGATCACGGTCGCCCCGGTGTCGGCCAGGATCGCCACCCAGAGGCCGGTGTAGCCGAACACCGTGGTCACCAGGAACACCGCCTTCAGCCCGAGAGCGATGGCGATGTTGACGCGGATGTTGCCCATCGTCGCCTGCGCCAGCCGGATCATCGCGGCGACGTCCCGGACCCGGCTTTTCAGGATCGCCGCGTCGGCGGTCTCGAGCGCTACGTCGGTGCCCGAGCCCATCGCCACGCCGATGCCGGCGGCGGCAAGCGCGGGGGCGTCGTTGATGCCGTCTCCGATCATCATCACCGAGTGCTCGGCCGACAGCGCCTTGATGGCCTCGACCTTGTCCTCCGGCATCAGTTCGGCCTTGTGCTCCATCCCGAGCGAGCCTGCGATGGCCGCGCCGGTGCGGGCATTGTCGCCGGTCAGCATCAGCGAGCGGATGCCCATGGCCTTCAGTTCGGCGATGCCGGCGGCCGCGTCCTCGCGCGGCTCGTCGCGCATCGCGATCAGCCCGACGAGGATGCCGTCCGCGATCACGGCGGCGACGGTCTTGCCCGCCGTCTCGAGTTGCGCGACGGCGGCTTGCGCCTCGCCGTCGAATGGGGCTCGCGAGACGGCGTGGCGCGGCGCGCCGACGAAGATCGCGGTTCCGTCGAGCAGGCCGGTGACGCCCTGTCCGGCGATCGCCTTCGCCTCAGTCGCGTTGCGGACGGGGATCGCATGCGCTTTGGCGCGCTCGATGATCGCCAGCGCCAGCGGGTGGCTCGATCCGGTCTCGACGGCGGCCGCGAGCTCCACGACCTCGCGCTCCGTCCGTCCCAGCGCGACGACCTCGGTTACGCGCGGGCGGCCTTGCGTCAGCGTCCCGGTCTTGTCGAAGGCGACGATGCCGGTCTTCGCCGCGGCCTCGATGACGACGCCACCCTTCATCAGCAGGCCCTGCCGCGCGCCGGTCGAGAGCGAGGCGGCGATCGAGGCGGGCACCGAGATGACGAGCGCGCAGGGACAGCCGATCAGCAGCAGCGCCAGCGCCCGGTAGATCCACACGGACCATTCGCCGCCGAGCATCAGCGGTGGCACGATGGCGATCAGCACCGCCAGCACCACGATCGCCGGCATGTAGAAGCGTGAGAATCGGTCGATGAAGCGCTCGGTCGGCGCGCGTGCTTCCTGCGCCTCCTCGACCAGCCGGATGATGCGGGCGATCGTATTGTCTTCCGCCGCCTTGGTGACGCGCACGCGCAGCGCGGCCTCGCTGTTGACGGAGCCGGCGAAAACCGGCTCGCCGACGCCCTTGGTCTTCGGCACCGACTCGCCGGTGACAGGGCTCTCGTCGATGCCGGAAACGCCGTCCACGATCTCGCCATCGGCGGGAACGCGGTCGCCTGGACGGACGAGCACCGTCTGCCCGATCATCAGGGCCGCGGCGTCGATCGTGCGCGTCTCGCCGTTCTCCTCGACAATCGCGGTCTTGGGCACGAGGTCAGCGAGCGCGCGGATCGAGGCCCGCGCACGGTCGGCCGCGACGCCCTCCAGCACCTCGCCGACGGCGAAGAGAAAGACGACAAGCGAGGCTTCCTCGGCTGCGCCGATGAACAGCGCGCCGGTGGCGGCGATCGTCATCAGCATCTCGATCGTGAACGGCATGCCGACGCGGGCCGCCGCGTAAGCCTTGCGCGCCACCGGGATGATGCCGATCAGACAGGCCAGGACGAAGGCCCAGTACGCCGCGGCAGGCCAGACGAGGCTCGCCGCCCAGGCCGCGGCGAGACATGCGCCCGTGACGATGACGAGCCGGCCTTTGTTCGTCTGGTACCAGGATACGCCGTCGGGCGTCGCCTCGTGGACATGGCCCGGCAGGCCGTGGCCGGCGTCCGCGGCGTGGTCGTGGGGCCTTTCAGCCGTCGCCGGCTTGCGCGCGTGCTTATGATCGTCGTGGGAGTGATCATGGTCGTCGTGGGAGTGACCATGGTCGTCGTGAGAATGGTCATGATCGTCATGAGAATGGCCATGACCGGCGTGAGAATGGCCGTGGCCGGCATGATCGTGTCCGGCATGATCCGCGTGGTCGCAGCCATCGCCGTGACCGGACTTGGACGCCCGCGTCTTCGGCGCCAGCAACGTGGCAGTGAACCCGAGGCTGGCGACCCGCTGCTCGATGGCGTCGCGCTTCGTCTGGGTTTCGTCGAGCGCCAGGGTGAGCGTCTCGGACATCACCGAGAGCTTGACGTCGCTCACCCCGGGCAGCCGCTCGAGGCCGCCGCGGATCGTGGTGGCGCAGCTCGCGCAGTCCATGCCGCCGATCTTCCAGCTCAGGGACGCGGGCTTCTGCACGATCTCCGGCGCGGCCGCCGCTTCGGCATGTCCGTGATCATGGCCGCAGCCGCATTCCGCCGGCTCCGGCTCCTGGGCCGGCGTCGCTTTCGCGGCGATGACCGCCGTCGTGTATCCGAGGCTGGAGACGCGCTTCTCGATCGCCTCGCGTCGGGTCCGGCTTTCGTCGAGCACGAGCGTCATGGTCTCGGACATCACCGAGAGCTTCACGTCGCTCACCCCTGGCAGACGCTCGACGGCGCCGCGGATCGTGGCGGCGCAACTCGCGCAGTCCATGCCGCCGACCTTCCAGCTCAGGGTCTGGGGCTTGGTGTCCGAGGTCGCTGTCATGGTCGTCTCCGCTTGCAGGCGCTACCGAGACATCCTAGATAGGATCTATAGCCACTTCAGCTTCAAGGGATAAATGCCGATGGACGCGAAAAACATTGCGCGCCACATGCCGATCGGCTCGCTCTCGGACCGGACAGGCGTGAAGGTCGAGACGATCCGCTACTACGAGCAGGTCGGGCTGCTGCCGCAGCCCGAACGCTCCGAGGGCAACCAGCGCCGCTACGGCCGCGAACATGTGGAGCGGCTGGCCTTCATCAAGCACGCCCGCGACCTCGGCTTTCCGGTCGACGGCATCCGGGCCCTGCTCAGGCTGTCGGACAAGCCCGGCATGGCCTGCGACGATGCTCATGCCATCGCGAGCGCCCATCTCGACGACGTCCGCCACAAGATCGCGCGGCTGCGCTCGCTGGAGAAGGAACTGGAGCGCATCGCCACGGCCTGTTCCGGCGGTTTCACGGCTTGCGACTGCGCGGTCATCGAGGCGCTCACCGACCATCGCCAGTGTCGCCACAACCGGCATTAGGCGTTCGCGGGAGAGCGCCGGCGCGGTGATCCGACGCCACCGGCCTATGCCGGGCGGCCGCGGCGTCCATCCCCGATCCGACCATCGCGACGGGAACGCCTGACGCGGCGACGCGTTGCTCCGGCAAGGCATGCCGAGGGCATCATGCTCGGGATACTTCGTCGTCGCCGCCGCATTGCTCGGAGGATGCGCTCGCATGAAGATCGGCGATTTCGCGGGCAAGCAGCCGACCCTGGCGCTCGAGCGCTTCCTCGCGGGTCGCACGCAGGGCTGGGGCGTGATGCAGAGCCGGTTCGGCGCCTTCCAGCAGCAGTTCGGGATCGAGGCGACCGGCCGCTGGAACGCAGGCGCTCGAACGCTGCGCCTGATCGAAATCTACGCATTCGACGACGGGCATGTCGACAAGCTCGAATGGACCATCGGGAAGCGCGATGGCGGACAGTATGAAGGCACGGAGCCGCGTATCGACGGCACGGCGCGGGGCGGACAGGCCGGCAACGCCTTCCACTGGACCTCTACCCGCCGCGTGCCGGCCAAGGACGGTTCGGCAAGCGCGAGCGGGTTCGACGACTGGTTCTGGCCGCAGGACGAGCAGAGGCTGATCGCCCGCGCTTCCGTCAGCAAGCTCGGCCTCGAGGTCGCGACCCTGTCGGTCTTCTATCGCAAGCCGTGGCGCGCCGACGGCAGGGCGGCGAGGCCGCCGCGAGAGGCAGGCGCAAGGACAGGATGATTGCCATGGGCCCGGACGTCTGGAACGAACTCGACCTGATCCTGCGCCTCTTCGCCGGGATGGCGGCGGGCGTCATCGTCGGCTGGGAGCGGACCCAGAAGCAGAATAGCGCGGGCATCCGCACCTTCGGCCTCGTCGGGCTCGGCACCGCGACCGCGGCCTCGATCTTCACCGAGGCCGGCCAGGCGGACGCCGCCAGCCGCGTCATCCAGGGCGTGCTGACCGGCATCGGCTTCCTCGGCGCCGGGGTGATCACGCTGTCGAGGTCGGACCGGACGCCGCGCGGCCTCACCACGGCGGCCGCGATCTGGGTCACGGCGGCGCTGGGCTGCGTCGCCGGCCGCGGCGACTGGCCGATCGTGCTGACGGCGACGGCGCTGGCGCTGGCGCTGCTCGTGATCGACCACTCCGTCGAGCGCCGGGCCGGACGCAAACCGGACAAGCCGGAGCCTCCGCCGGCCGATGCCGAACAGGACGCCGCGACGACGGCCCCGGAACGGCGCTGATCGTCATGGACACGATTCACCTCGTAGGGTAACGCGCCGCCGCCTGCTCGGTCGCGTCCGGATCGCTATTCAGCGACGATGCCGGCGCCCTGGGCCGCCTTGGTCCAGCGCGAGCGATCCCTGGCGATCAAGGCGGCGAGACGCTCGGGCGGGCCGCCTCGCGCCATCGGCCCTGCTTCTCGAGGGCCGGGCGGGCGTCGGGTTGCGCCAGGATCTCGTTGGCGGCGGCGTTGTAGCGGGCGACGAGCGCGTTGGGAGCGCCGACGGGACGGCGCGGGTCGCGGAGATCGGTCCGGGCCGCGCGGGGGGCTATGCGCTGGACCGGGCGCGAGGCCGCGCCGGAGAGGACGGCAGGACGATCGGCGCGGAACTCGCGCGGATCGGCTATCCCGGCGAGATGGAGGCGGCCCCGCGCGCCTTCGCCGCCGATAACGCCCTGAATAAGCGGCAGTTATATTTCATCTCGAGCGGTGGTGATTTTTCCAGCGACGCCCGCGATCAGCAGCCGCTCGCCCGTCGCATTGCGAAGGCGAGGAAGGTCCGGGTGCCGCGTGACGCCGGCGTCGAGGACGATGTGATCGATGTCCTCGATCCGAGCATAGCGGACGCGCCCCTTGGTTCCGAGCTTGGAGTGGTCCGCCAGCAAAACCCTGATCTTGCCCCGTGCGAACATCGCACGCGCGATCGCGGCTTCTTCCGGTATGAAGCTACTTGCGCCTTCGACCACATCCAGCCCGAATGGCGATGAAAAGCAGATGTCGGCATTGATGTCGCCGATGGCTGAAACCGTGAATGTGCCGATCGTGGACGGCGGTTGCTCCGTATAGTCTCCGCCCAAGAGGATTACCCGGTTCTGTCTGTTTCGTGACGCCTCCGTGCCGAGACAGGAAGCCGCGTCGATGGAATTGGTGAAAATCAGGAGGCCGCTCATCAAGGCCAGGCTTTCGGCCAGCAGGGTCGTCGTGCTGCCGGCATCGATCAGGATCGTTTGGCCGGGCTTCACGAGTTGCAGGCAGGCCTCGGCGATGGATCTTTTCTCGCGCTGACGCGTCTTCGCCCGTTCACGATACGGGGCTTCGCCGGGCTGCTCCGCCGGGACGACGCCGCCGTGGAGCCGACGCAGGACGCCGCCGAGTTCCATCGCCTTCAGGTCGCGACGAACGGTTTCTCGGGACATGCCCAGTTCCGCGGTGATCCGATCGACCTTCACATGGCCGAACGTCTCGAGCAGGGCAAGGATGCGTTGATGTCTCTCCGCCTGCCACATGAAGGACCTCAGATCCCTATCCGTTCCAAGATTTCGGCATGGAGCTTCGGTGTCGCCGCCGCGACCACGCGTTCTCCTGAAGACAATGTCAGGCGCGCGCCCCGCCAATCGGTGATGACGCCGCCCGCGCCTTCGACGACCGGCACCAGCGCGAGATAATCATAGGGCTGGAGGCGAGTTTCGAGAACCACGTCGACATGGCCCGAAGCAAGCAGGCCGTATGCGTAGCAGTCCCCGCCGAAGCGCGGCACCGCGACGTTCGCCATGACGACATCCAAGGCATGACGCTCGGAATCGTCGAAATAATAGGGCGAGGTCGTATAGAACCGCGCCTGCGACAAGCTGGTGCAGTCGCTGACGCGGCAGCGCTGACGCGTTCCGTCGCGGCTTTCGAACCAGCTGCCCGCGCCCTCGTAGCCGACCCAGCGTTCGCCCAGCGCCGCGAGTTCGATGATGCCGAGCCGGACGCGCTCCTTCGTCGTCAAGGCAAGCAGAGTGCCCCAGATCGGCCAGCCCGTTATGAAGCTGCGGGTGCCGTCGATGGGATCGATGACCCAGGTGGGCGCGTCGGCGCGGCCCTCGGCCCCGAACTCCTCTCCCAGGATCGCGTGGCCGGGAAAGGCCTCGCGAATGCGACGTCGCAACAGCTCTTCCACGGCGCGGTCGGCTTCGGTCACGGGGCTGCGATCGGCCTTGACGTTGATCTCGACCGGGCGACGGAACCATTCCAGGGCAAGGCGCCCGGCCTCGGCCGAAATGCGCGTCGCGAACTCCGCTATCCGGCCAAGCTCGGCGACTTCGATTGCGGATATGCGCGTCACGTGAGCGACCTCGGAAGGTGGTTGCGGATGGCTGGCCCGAAAGCAGATATCCACTTATTTGCACAAAGACACAGATTGACACAATCTCCAATCTATTCCACCGTGCCCATCAAGCTGGAAAAAATTGCAGGGGGTCCGAATATGGCGAAGCTCATTGACTGCCTGGCATCGGTCGCGCTCTCGGCGCTTCTTGCCCTGCCTGCCGCCGCCGGCACGATCACGGTCTATTCCGCTCTGGAGGAGGACGAGATCGCCGCTTATCTAGCTCAGGCATCGAAAGACATGCCTGCGATCAAAGTGAACATACTGCGTCTTTCGACGGGCGATCTCGGAGCGCGGCTCGTCGCCGAGGCGAACAACCCGCAGGCCGACGTGGTCTGGGGTTTCGCCGTCACCAATATGCTCAACCCCGGGATCTACGAGCAACTCGCTCCGTATGAGGTCAAGGACGGCGAATCCTTGACCTCGAAATTTCGTGACCCGGGCAATCGCTGGTTTGCTCCCACGGGATATGTCGGGGCATTCTGTGTGAATATACCGCGCCTCAAGAGGATCGGTGCGCCAGTCCCCAAATCCTGGGCCGACCTGAAGAACCCGATCTACAAGGGAGAGGTCGTGATGCCGGACCCCTCTTCGTCCGGAACCGGCTATTTGCAGATCGCCGCCATCCTGCAGGGAATGGGCGAAGCGCCCGGCTTCAAGCTCATCCAGGACATCCATCCGAACATGGCGCAATACACGACCTCCGGCTCGCGGCCGTGCCGCATGGCCCAGGCCGGCGAGTATGCGATCGGGGCGTCGCTGTCCTATGTGGCGATGCAGGGGATCAGCGAGGGCTATCCGATCGAGATGGTGATCCCCTCGGATTACGCCGGGTACGAACTCGAGGCCAACGGCCTGATGAAGGGCTCGAAGAACGCCGAGGACGCGAAGCGATTCCTCGACTGGACGCTGAGCACGGGCGCCGCCGGCGCATATGCGGACCGCAAGGACCTGGTGACGATCCCCGGCGTGCCCCGCTCCGCAAAAGCCGACAAGTCGGGCCTGCCCAAGGATCTGACGACGATACTCTATCCGATGAACTTCGCCGCATCCGGGCAGGCGCGGGATTCCATCTTGGCAAAATGGCGCCAGGCCGTCGGACGCTGAGCTCGCCATCGACAGGATGCGACGCCTCGCATCCTGTCGCACTCGCGGCTCCGGCATGCATGCCGGCATTCGCGCCGCCCGCTTGGACGTGAATCATGACATTGTCGATACGAGGACTGTCGAAATCGTACGGGACGTTTCAGGTTCTGCACGAAATCGATCTCGATATCGGAGTCGATGAGTTCGTCTGCCTGCTCGGCCCCTCGGGCTGCGGAAAGACCACGCTCCTGCGAGTGATCGCAGGGTTGGAGGGTTTCGAGGAGGGCAGCATCCGGCTCGGCGAGCGCGACCTGAGCGATATCGGCGCGCAGCAGCGCGGCTTCGGCATCGTATTTCAGTCGTACTCGCTTTTTCCTCACATGACGGTCGCAGGCAACATCGGCTACGGGCTCAAGATTCGCAAAAGGCCTGCCGCCGAGATCCGCTCGAAGGTGGAGGATCTCATGGCGCTGGTCCGGCTTTCGCAGTTCGCGGATCGATATCCGTGGCAATTGTCGGGCGGGCAGCAGCAGCGCGTCGCCATCGCGCGCGCGATCGCCGTGGAGCCGTCGCTTCTATTGCTGGACGAACCGCTTTCGGCGCTGGATGCGCGCGTGCGAGCCGAATTGAGGACCGAAGTCCGCCAGGTACAGCGCCGTCTCGGCATTCCGACCGTCATGGTGACGCATGATCAGGAAGAAGCCCTGACCATGGCCGACAAGGTCGTCTGCATGAATGCCGGCCGGATCGAGCAGGTCGGGTCTCCGCAGGACATCTATTCGAAACCGGTCACGCGCTTCGTCGCGGACTTCGTCGGCAGCTCGACCTTGCTGGCCGAGGCGGATGCCGCGCGGCTCGGATTCATGCTGCCCCCGGATGCGGGCGGTCACCTTCTGGCATTGCGGCCGGAGGATGTCGGCATCGTCCCGTCGATGGATGGAAAAGGGAGAATTCGGTCGATCACGTTCCTCGGGAACGTGAATCGGGTGGAAGTGGAGGTGGGCGACCAAATCGTCTTGGCGGAATGCGGCCGCGTCTCGGGTCTCGAGGAAGGCGGCGCGGTCGATCTGCGCATCGCGCCCGGCGCCGGTGCATGGGTGCGGGCGTGAGCGGGCTTCGCCGCCCCTCCCGGAGCTTCCCGGCTTCGGCCGGAGAGCGCATCTTTTATCTCGCGACGCTCTGGATCCCGCTATCGGGACTTGCTCTGTTCTTTCTCTATCCCCTGACGATGGTGCTGTGGCGCAGCCTGTCGCAGCGCGACGGAGCCATCGGTTTCGGCAATTATCGCGAGATCCTGACGCTCGGGCATCTCTGGACCGTCATCGGCAATTCCCTGGTGATGAGTGGGCTGACCACCCTGATTTGCCTCGTCCTGGGATTCGTCATCGCCTACGCGATGCAGCGCACGAAAATGCCGTTGAAATGGCTCGTCTCGCTGGCTTTGGCCCTGCCGCTGCTCGCTCCGTCGTTGGTTCAGGCGCTGGGGCTGATCTTCATGTTCGGAAGGAACGGCCTAGTCACACACCTGACCGGGGTTGAGATGGGCATCTACGGGCTTCCAGGGCTCGTCATCGCGAATGCGATGTATGCGCTTCCGCAGGCGGTGATGATCCTCTCGGTCTCGCTGCGCCACGCCGACCGTCGTCAATACGACGCGGCGCTCGTGCTCGGAGCGTCTCCTTGGCGCCGCTTCGTCGACATCACGCTTCCCGGCGCGCGTTTCGGCCTCTTCAGCGCGGCCTTCGTCTGCTTCACCGTCACGATCACCGATTTCGGCAACGCGGCGGTGATCGGCGGCAATTACAGGGTGCTGGCCTCCGAGATTTACGCGCAGGTCGTCGGCCAGTTGAATTTCAACATGGGCGCGGTGATCGGCATTCTGCTGCTGATCCCAACCCTCTTGGCATTTTATCTCGAAAAAGTGGCGGCCCAGCGTCACACCGTCGGTGAAGGCGCGCTTCCCGTCGAGCCGACACTTTGGCTGGGACGGGACGTCCCGCTTTGGATCACGAGCTTTCTGACCTCGGCTTTTCTGATCGCCATCGTCGCCATGGTCGTATTCGCGAGCTTCGTGCAACTCTGGCCCTATTCACTGAATCCGACCTTCAAGAACTACAACATCGCCACGCACGGTGGTTACGGCCCGCTGTGGACGTCGCTGATCGCTTCGTCGATCACGGCCGCTTTCGGCGCCCTCACGTTGTTCGCGCTGGTGCTGAGCCAGCGGCGCATGGCGCGAACGGGCGCCAAGCTCACCTATCTGCTCGCGATCGTGCCGGTCGGCGTGCCCGGATTGGTACTCGGTCTTTCTTACGTCATCTCGTTCAACGTCCGTCCGGCGATCCCGGGAGTCCTCTACGGAACGGTCTTCCTGATCGCGTTCTGCAACTTCTATCACTATCATTCGCAAGGATTCCTCACGATGGTGACGGGAATCCGCAATGTCCCGCGGTCTCTGGAGGAGACGGTGGTCACGCTGGGCGGCGGCGTCCTTGCCAACCTGCGCGACGTGATCCTGCCCGTCATGACGCCGACGCTGATTTCCGTCTTCTTCTTCCTGTTCATGCGCGGCATGGTCACGCTTTCGGCCGTAATATTTCTCATCACCCCGAGCCTGAGCGTAGGCGCGGTTTCCGTCATGCGGCTCGATCAGGCCGGGTCATCGACGCAGGCCGCCGCCTTTTCTGTTGTCATCATGCTCGTGGTCCTGATCGCCATGGGACTGATGCGCCTTCTCCTGTGGGCACAGGGCGCCGCCGGCGCGCATCGCGCCACATCGTCATGATCGGGAGCAACGCGATGCCCGGGGTGCTCAACGACGACGACGGCCATCCGGTCGCCGTCGAACGGCCCGATGGAGGCGGCGCTGCCGTCGTCATATGCGAACATGCCTCTTGCAAAATCCCCGCTCGGCTCGGAACGCTCGGCCTCGATGAGTCGGCTCTGCGGAGCCACATCGCGTGGGATCCGGGCGCGCTTTCACTCGCCCGGACTCTCTCCGCGGCACTGGATGCAGTCCTCTACCATCAGCGCTTTTCCCGCCTGGTCTACGACTGCAATCGGCCACCGGAATCCGCATCCGCGATTCCGGAGCGCAGCGAGTTTTACGATATTCCTGGTAATCAGAAGATATCTGAGAAACAGCGCGAGGCGCGGATCCGCGAGATCTATCTGCCGTTTCGCGATGGCTTGGCCGCGCTGCTGGAGCGCCGGCTGGCGGAAGGCCGACCCACCATCCTCGTGACCGTCCACAGCTACACGCCCGTCTATTTCGGCCGAAAACGAACCGTCGAGATCGGCATCCTGCATGACAGCGACAGTCGCTTCGCGGATGCGATGCTACTCGCCGCTCGCGGGTCGGACCAGCCGTTCGCGATCCGTCGCAACGAGCCCTATGGCCAGAGTGATGGCGTGACCCACACGCTCATCGAACATGGCGTCAGGAACGCTATCGCCAACGTCATGATCGAGGTCCGCAACGACCTGCTGACCGACGGCGCCCGGTTCGCGGAGGTGTCCGCCTACCTATGCGGCCTCCTGGTCGGGACCGTGGCGAACCTCATGCGCGAATCAGGATCGAAACCGGCCGAAACCGTATCGCCGACGCCGATTCATCGTCCATACCGATCGGAAACGACATCATGACCAAGCCATACACGCTGGAGAACCTGCGCAAGGACATCGCCGCGGGCGAGATCGACACGGTGCTGGCATGTCTCGTCGACATGCAGGGCCGGCTGATGGGCAAGCGCTTTCACGCCGAGTTCTTCGCCGACTGCGGCTATACGGAAACCCATTCCTGCAACTACCTGCTCGCCACCGATATGGAGATGCAGACCGTGCCGGGCTATCGCGCCACGAGTTGGGAGGCGGGATACGGCGACTACATCATGAAGCCAGACCTCTCGACCTTGCGGAAGCTGCCCTGGCTCGCCGGCACGGCCCTCGTCCTGTGCGACGTGCTCGATCACCATACGCATGACGATGTCGCGCATTCCCCCCGGGCCATCCTCAAGCAGCAGGTGAAAAGGCTCGAAGCGATGGGCCTCAAGGCTTTCATGGCCAGCGAGCTCGAATTCTTCCTGTTCGATCAGAGCTACCAGGACGCCCAGCGGTCGGGCTATCGCGGCCTCGAGCCGGCGAGCGGGTACAACGAGGACTATCACATCTTCCAGACGACGAAGGAGGAAGGCGTGATGCGGGCGCTCCGCAACGGCCTCAACGGCGCGGGCATCCCGGTCGAGAACTCCAAGGGGGAAGCATCGGCCGGGCAGGAGGAGATCAATGTCCGCTACGCCGACGCGTTGACGATGGCCGACCGTCACGCGATCATCAAGAACGCCTGCAAGGAGATTGCCTGGCAGCAGGGCAAGTCGATCACCTTCCTGGCCAAGTGGAATTACGACGCGGCGGGCTCCTCGTCACATATCCATCAGTCGCTCTGGAGCCTCGACGGCAAGGAGCCGCGCTTCTTCGACAAGAGCGCGGAATTCACCATGTCCGGTCTGATGCGGCACTACGTTGCCGGTCTGCTGGCCCACGCGTCCGAGTTCACGTATTTCCTCGCGCCTTACATCAACTCCTACAAGCGGTTCGTGGCGGGTACCTTCGCGCCGACCAAGGCGGTCTGGAGCCGCGACAACCGCACGGCCGGCTATCGGCTCTGCGGCGAAGGCACGAAGGCCATTCGCATCGAATGCCGCGTCGGCGGTGCCGACCTCAACCCCTATCTGGCGATGGCCGCGCTGATCGCCGCCGGCATCGCCGGCATCGAAGCAAAACTGCCCCTCCCCAAGCCGTTCGTCGGCGACGCCTATGGCGGCCAGGACATCGGCGAAATCCCCCGCACCCTGCGTGATGCGACGGCGGCGCTTCGCAATTCGACGATGCTGCGGGCCGCTTTCGGCGACGGCGTGGTCGATCACTATGTGAGGGCCGCGGAATGGGAGCAGGAGGAGTTCGATCGCCGCATCACCGATTGGGAGGTCAGGCGCGGTTTCGAGCGCTGCTGACCGTCCTCACCCTTGCCTCACAAGATGACAGGAATGCATTCATGAGCGTGGTCACATGCGTTTCGCCCATCGACGGTTCTGTCTACGCGGAACGGCCGACGATGCGAGGCGAGGACGCCCGACAGGCCGTCGCCCGCGCCCGCAAGGCCCAGAAGCACTGGGCGCGCCTGCCGCTCGAAGAGCGCATCCGGCTCGTCGGCAAAGGCGTGGCCCGCCTGAACGAGATGGCCGAGGAGGTCGTGCCCGAGATCGCCTGGCAGATGGGCCGCCCGATCCGCTACGGCGGCGAGTTCAAGGGCTTCAACGAGCGCGCGGGCCATGTCGCCTCGATCGCCGCGGAGGCTCTGTCTCCGCTGATCGTCGAGGACAGCGCCCGCTTCACCCGGAAGATCCTGCGCGAGCCTCACGGCGTCGTGCTGGTCATCGCGCCCTGGAACTATCCCTACATGACGGCGATCAATTCGGTCGCGCCGGCGCTGATCGCCGGCAACAGCGTCATTCTCAAACATGCGGCCCAGACCCTCCTGGTCGGCGAACGCATGGTCCGGGCCTTCGTCGAGGCCGGCGTTCCCGAGGACGTCTTTCAGAACGCCTTCCTCGATCACGACACGGTCGCGGCGCTCATCGCGGCGCGGAGCTTCGACTGCATCAATTTCACGGGCTCCGTCGAAGGCGGCAAGGCCATCGAGCGCGCCGCCGCCGGAACCTTCGTTCCGCTCGGACTCGAACTCGGCGGCAAGGATCCCGCCTATGTGATGGAGGACGCCGATCTCGACGCGGCGGTCGACACCTTGATGGACGGAGCGACCTTCAATTCCGGCCAATGTTGCTGCGGCATCGAGCGCATCTATGTGACGGCGCCGCTCTACGACGCCTTCGTCGAGAAATCCGTCGCGTGGGTGTCGAACCACAGGCTCGGCAATCCGCTCGACCCGGATACGACGCTCGGCCCCATGGCGCATGTCCGCTTCGCCGCGACGGTTCGCGCTCAGATCGCCCGTGCCCAGGCCAAGGGCGCCCAGGCGCTGGTCGATCCGAAACTCTTCCCCGCCGATGACGGCGGCGCCTATCTCGCGCCCCAGATTCTGGTCGGCGTCGACCACGCCATGGATTTCATGCGCGAGGAGACCTTCGGTCCCGCCGTCGGGATCATGAAGGTCGGGAGCGACGACGAAGCCGTCGCCCTGATGAACGACTCGAAATTCGGCCTGACGGCGTCGCTTTGGACAGGCGATCCGGAGCGAGCGGCGCGGTTGGGCGAGACTGTCGAAACCGGGACCGTCTTCCTCAATCGCGCCGATTATCTGGACCCGGCCCTGTGCTGGACGGGCGTCAAGGAGACCGGGCGCGGCGGTTCGTTGTCCGTCATCGGTTTTCACAACCTGACACGTCCCAAATCCTATCATCTGAAAAAGGTATTCGAATGAGCCCGACCGCGAACTGGAGCTATCCGACCGCCATCAAATTCGGCGCCGGGCGCATCAAGGAACTGGCCGAACACTGCAAGTCGGTCGGAAGCGCCCGGCCGCTTCTGGTGACCGATCGCGGCCTGGCCACGATGGCGATCACGCGCAATGCCCTCGACATCCTCGAGGGCGCGGGTCTCGGCCGCGGCCTCTTCGCCGAGGTGGATCCGAACCCGAACGAGAACAATCTCGAGGCCGGCGTGAAGGCGTTCCGCGATGGCGGCCATGACGGCGTCGTCGCCTTCGGTGGCGGCTCGGGACTGGATCTCGGCAAGGCCGTGGCCTTCATGGTCGGTCAGAACCGTCCGGTCTGGGACTTCGAGGATGTCGACGACTGGTGGACCCGCGCTTCGCTCGACGGCATCGCGCCGATCGTCGCCGTGCCGACCACGGCGGGCACCGGCTCCGAGGTGGGCCGCGCATCCGTCATCACCAACTCCGAGACGCATACGAAAAAGGTGATCTTCCACCCTCGGTTCCTGCCCTCGGTCACGATCTGCGATCCGGAACTGACCGTCGGCATGCCCAAGAGCATCACGGCCGGAACCGGGATGGACGCCTTCGCCCATTGCCTGGAGGCCTACTCGTCGCCGTTCTACCACCCGATGAGCCAGGGGATCGCGCTCGAGGGCATGCGCCTCGTCAAAGACTATCTGCCGCGGGCCTATCGCGACGGCGCCGATATCGAGGCGCGGGCGCAATTGATGTCGGCCGCCGCCATGGGGGCCGTCGCCTTCCAGAAGGGCCTCGGTGCGATCCACGCCCTCTCCCATCCGGTCGGCGCCACATACAACACGCATCACGGCACCACGAATGCGGTGGTGATGCCCGCCGTCCTGCGCTTCAACCGCCGCGCCATCGAAGACCGCATCGGCGCGGCCGCGGCCTATCTCGGCATCGCGGGCGGCTTCGACGGCTTCTACGATTTCGTCGTGTCCCTGCGCGAGGAGCTCGGCATCCCGGACAAGCTGGCGGCCCTCGGCGTCGGAGCGGACAGGATCGACGACATGGCCGCGATGGCCATCGTCGACCCGACCGCGGGCGGGAACCCGGTGCCGCTGACCCTGGACGCAGCCAAACGGCTCCTCGCCGAAGCGATCTGAAGACCGGAAATCTCCGCGGTGATTTTTCATGGCGGCATCGATGCGGAATCAATTTTTGGACAGTCGCGCGCTCATCGTCGGCAACTCATAACGAGCGACCGTCTCGTCGCTCTGGTTGAAGTGATCCGCCCCCGCCGAGAGGTCCGGTTGGCCTCGGCGCGGATGCTGGAGACCCTCGACGAAGAGGTCCGCGTCATCGGCGAAGACGGCCGGATGCGCTGGATCCGCTCGATCGGCAATCCGCGCCGTGTCGCCGGCGGGGCGGCGGTCTCAGGGCCGGGCCGGCCCCGCCGCCGCCCCGCCCTGCCCGGTGTCCTCCAGCCCGACCAGCGCGATCTTGAGATAGCCGGCGTCGCGCAGGAGATTCATCACCGCCATCAGTTCGCGATAGGCGACCGTCCCGTCGGCGCGCAGGAAGACGCGCTGCTCGCGGTCGTTGCCGGTGCGCTGGTCGAGCGTCGCCTGCAGCGCCTCGCGCGGCACGGCGTCGTTGCCGAGCGCGAGCGTGAGGTCGCCCTTCACGGTCAGGAAGACCGGCCTGTCCGGCCTGGCCTGCGGCTTCGCGTTGGAGACGGGCAGGTCGACCGCGACATCGACGGTGGAGAGCGGGGCGGCGACCATGAAGATGATCAGCAGCACCAGGATCACGTCGATGAAGGGCGTGACGTTGATGTCGCTGACCTCGGCGAGGTCGCCATCCTGAGGATCCTTGAGCAAGACGGCCATGGCGCTATTCCGCCGGAACGCGCGGCAGGGCGGCGGCCGGCTCCGGCTGGGCGGCCCGCGGCGGCGAAGGCGCGGCTGGGGCCTGAAGCTGGGGGGCGCGCGGCGCGGCCTGCAGGGACCGAGTTTTGCGCTCCAGATCGCGCGAAAGATGGCGCAGGATCTCGCCCGACGCATCCGACAAAGTGGCGCGATAGCCGGCGATCGAGCGGGCGAAGACGTTGTAGATGATCACGGCGGGGATCGCCGCGACGAGACCGATCGCGGTCGCGAGCAGCGCCTCGGCGATGCCGGGCGCGACCACGGCTAGGTTGGTGGTCTTGGACCGGCTGATGCCGATGAACGCGTTCATGATGCCCCAGACCGTGCCGAACAGCCCCACGAACGGCGCGGTCGAGCCGATCGTCGCGAGCAGGCCGGTGCCCTTGGCCATGGCGCGCCCGGCGCGGGCCTCGTGGCGCGAGAGCGCGATCGCGACGCGCTCCTTGACGCCGTCCTCGGCGAGATCGCCAGAGCGTCGCGTCTCCGCCAGCGCCCCGGCGACGAGCAGACCGACCGCGCCGCGCAGGCGCCCGCTCGTGCCGGCGATCAGCGTGGCGGCCGCTTCGAGCGATTCGGCCTCCTCCAGACGCCGGACCGCCCGGCCGGCGCGCGCCTTGGCGGCCATCAGCTCCAGCGCCTTGGCGAGCCAGATCGTCCAGGTCACGACCGAGGCGAAGGCGAGGCCGACCATCACCGCCTTCACGACGATGTCGGCCGCCATGAACATCCCCCAGGGCGAGAGGTCATACGGCAAGGCGGGCAGGTCCGGAGCCGCGGCAGGCGAGGCCGCAGCGGCAGGCGCGGCTTGCGTCGGAGCAGCCCGGGGCGGGGTGGTCTGGACCGGCGCTGCCGGAGCCGGAGCGACCTGCGCCTGGCTCTCCGGAGCCGGAGCCTGCACTGCCGGCGCCTGCGCAAAAGCAGGGGCCGCGAGCGCGACGGCGATCACCGTCACCATCGCCCGGCAGCGGCCTTGCAAACCTGTCATAGTCATCACTCCGCGACGGCGGCCGCGCGCGAAAGCCGCGCATCGACGAACGTTGGGGCAACGCTCGGGCGGCGCGCCTTTGAGGGCAATGGCTGCGTTGCCCGTCGGCGGACCAATAGGCCGCGATCGGCATATAAATCAAGGAAAACAACAGTTTACATGCTTTCTAAACTGTGGCGGCCTGCGCGAAGACGCGGCTGGCGAGGATGTCGGCCGGCTCCAGCGTCATGATCCTCTCCGCGTCGGGCGCCCTGTCGAGATCGGCAACGAGCCGGTTGGCCTGGCGCAGGCGGGCGCGGTCGAGCGCGTTGCGGATCGAGCGGGCGTTGGAAACAGCGGCTGCGCCTTGCGCGCTGCGATGTATTGCCGGAACGCCTCGGCCGCCTCGCACGTCGCGGGGCTGGCGCGATGTCGCGTCAGCCCAATCGCGCCCGCTTCATGAAGACGCCGCCCTTCATGACGATCGGCATGTGCCTGCCCTGCCTCGTCAGCAGCGACAGATCCTCGAGCGGGTCGCCGTCGACGACGATCAGGTCGGCATGGGCGCCGGGCGCGACGACGCCGATCCTGCCCTCGAGCCCGAGCAGCTTCGCCGCGACATGGGTGGCCGAGCCGATCACCTCATGCGCCGACAGGGTGCGCCCGCGGATGACGAACTCCTCCGACTGGTGGCGGTGCATCTCGCCGAGCAGGTCGCTGCCATACGCCATGGCGAGGCCGGCCTTCTTCATGATGGCGAGCGACTCCATCCCGGCCGCCCGGACGTTCTCGACCTTGGCGATCGAATCGGGCGGGAAGCCGAGCCTGCCGCCCTCGGAGGCGAGCTTGTCGTAGGTGACGAGCGTCGGCACCGCGACCGCGCCCTTCGAGGCCGCGAATTTCGCGGTGTCGGCGTCGATCAGGTTGCAATGCTCCAGCGAATGCACGCCGGCCTCGGCGCAGCGCCGGATCGCCTCCCTGGTGTAGACATGCGCCGAGACATAGGTGCCGGCCATCCGCGCCTCCTCGACGACGGCTTCGAGCTCGGAGACCGAGAAGCCGAGGAAATGGATCGGGTCGGTCGGCGAGGCGCAGCCGCCATTGGCCATGATCTTGATGAAGTCGGCCCCGCTTTTGATCTCCTCGCGCGCGGCGCGGCGGACCTCGGCCTCGCCGTCGCAGATGCGCCCGAGCGCGCCGAGGCGATGCCGGTCGGTGACGCTGGCCCGGTCGTCATAGCGCCCCCGGAAATCGGCATGGCCGCCGGTCTGGCTCAGCGCCTTGCCGGAGATGACGAGGCGCGGCGTCGGGAAATGCCCTTCCTCGGTCGCCTGCTTCAGGCCGAAATCGGCGCCGCCGACATCGCGCACCGTGGTGAAGCCACGCAGCAGCATCGCGCGCATGATGACGAAGGCGCGCGCCGTCACCAGCGAATCCGGCAGGCGGGAGTTCAGGCCCAGATCGGCGACGCCGGCGACGACGTGGACATGGGCGTCGATCAGGCCGGGCATCAGGGTGCGGCCGCCGAGGTCGATCGTGCTCGCCTTTCCGGCCGCGACGGACTTGCCGACCTCGCGGATCATCCCGCCGTCGACGAGCACGCTGACGGGAGCGCCGCGCTCAGGCCTCGTGCCGTCGACGATGCGGGCATTGGTGAGCAGGGTGGCTGCCATGGGACGCTCCCGGGTTGTCCGGGCTTTTCGATAGGGCAGGGCGGTGGCCTTGGGAACAGCTTTCGCCGGCAGGCCCCTGCGGCCCCGGGTGCAACACGAGAATGAGCGCGGGTCCGGTCACGAGCCGTCAGGCCGCTCGCGGCAGGGCGCGAGCGGGGTCGTTGTCGTCAGGTGAACATGTCGGCCGTGATGCCGACATACCAGCCCATGTTCTCTCCTTGAGTCTCCTTGCGCAGTTCGTCGCTCTCGCCGGGCTTGGAGACGAAGGTCTCGGTCGCCGTGATCCTGCCGTCCCTGGGCTCGTAGCGCCCGCCGACCTTGATCGCGTCGTCGGTGTCGATCAGCGACCAACAGGTGTTGAGGTAGCGCGCAGGAAAAGTGCGCGCGTCGGTCAACTCGCCCCGGATCACCATGGCGGCGACCTTGGCCTGGCTGTTGGCGGAGAAGGCGGATTTCGGCATGTCGCCGGCGATGCAGGCGTCGCCGAGCACGAAGATGTCGGGATCGACCGTCGATTTCATGCTGGCGGCGTCGATGGCGCAGTAGCCCCCGGCCGGAGCCAAACCGGCCGAGCGCGCGACCTCGCCGGCCATCTGCGCCGGAATGACGTTGACGAAGGCGCAGTCCTTGTAGGTCTCGAAGCCGGTGACGACGGTGCTGGTCCCAGGATCGACCGACTTGATCCCGTCATGCACCCTGGGACCGAGCCATTCGATCATCGGCCCGTAGCGCTTCTCCCAATCGGCCTGGAACGCGGCCTGCTTGGAGAACATCTCCTTCGGATCGAGGATGATGACCTTGGCGCTGGTCTTGCCGGCCTTCTTCAGCGCATGCGCGAACATCGAGGCGCGCTCATAGGGGCCGGGCGGGCAGCGATAGGGGTTGGGCGGCGCGATCATCACGATCGTCCCGCCATCGGGCACGGCGTCGAGCCTCTCCCTGATCAGCTGCGTCTGGCGGCCGGGCTTCCAGCCATGCGGCATCCGCTCCTCGACGTCCCTGGACCAGCCGGGCACGGAGTCGTATTTCAGATCGATGCCGGGCGAGACGACGAGGCGGTCGTAAGGCAGGCGCTGGCCGGTCGAGAGCGCGACCTCCTTCTTGTCGCGGTCGATCTGCGCGGCGCGGGCGCGGGCGAGCGTGACGCCGTGGTTCTTCGCCAGGGCCTCGTAGCGATGGACGATCTCGTCATAGCTCTTGAACCCGCCGACATAGAGGTTGGAGTGGAAGCAGGTCTGGTAGGTCTCGTTCTCCTCGACCAGCGTGACCGCGATCGCCCCGCCTGAGTCCCTGGCGATGTATTTCGCGGCGGTCGCCCCGCCCGCGCCGCCGCCGATCACGACGACGCGCGGCCTGGCCTGGCCAAGCACGGCCGGCGCGCCGAGGCCGAGCGTGGCGCTCCCGGCCAGGCCCGCCAGGATGAACGAGCGGCGATCGAGATGCATGAGGTGTTCCTCCCCGATGTTTTTCTGGATGGCTTCGGCGCTTCCGGATGGCGCTCCGCCGAGCCTCACGATCTTCATGTTCGAGCTAGTTTGCCGGCTTCAGGCTCTCGTAATACGCCGCCAGCGCCGCGATCTCCTCCGGGCCGAGGCGGGCGGCGATGGTGCGCATGATCTGGTTCTCGCGCCGCCCGTCCTTGTAGGCGCCCATCAGCGCGACGAACTGCTCGGCGGGATAGCCGATGATGGCCGGGATCGCCCCGACCTGCCGGCCGCTGCTCTGGTGGCAGGCGCTGCATTCGGAGGCGAGATATTCGCCGAGCGCGCGGTCGCCGGCGGCATGGGCGTCGCAGCTTGATCCGAGCGCGGCGAGGCCGCCCAGCGCCATCGCCCGCCACACTCTCGCGCGCTCGCCTTGGAAAGCCGTCATGCCGACGTTATCGCGCCGAGCCGTCCGTTCGTCCACCTGCGAACGGTCGAGCTAGCCGCGCAGGCCGGGCGCCTCCTGCCCGGTGCGCGCGACATATTCGGTATAGCCGCCGCCATAGGCGTGGACCCCGTCCGGCGTCAGCTCCAGCAGCCGGTTCGACAGCGCCGCCAGGAAATGGCGGTCGTGGCTGACGAACAGCATCGTGCCCTCGTACTGCGCCAGCGCGCCGATCAGCATCTCCTTGGTGGCGATGTCGAGATGGTTGGTCGGTTCGTCGAGCACGAGGAAGTTCGGCGGGTCGTAGAGCATCAGCGCCATCACCAGCCGCGCCTTCTCGCCGCCGGAGAGCACGCGGCAGCGCTTCTCGACATCGTCGCCGGAAAAGCCGAAGCAGCCGGCGAGCGCCCTGAGCGAGCCCTGGCCGGCCTGCGGGAAGCGGTCCTCCAGCGTCTCGAAGACGGTGCGGTCGCCCTCCAGCAGCTCCATCGCATGCTGGGCGAAATAGCCCATCTTGATGCTGCCGCCGAGCACGACGCTGCCGTCGTCGGCTTCGGTCGCGCCCGTCACCAGCTTGAGCAGCGTCGATTTGCCCGCGCCGTTGACGCCCATCACGCACCAGCGCTCCTTGCGGCGGACCTGGAAGTCGAGCCCCTGATAGATCGCGCGGCCGCCATAGCGCTTGTGGACGCCTTTCAGCGTGACGACGTCCTCGCCCGAGCGCGGCGCGGGCTGGAACTCGAACGACACGGTCTGGCGGCGCTTGGGCGGCTCGACCCGGTCGATCTTGTCGAGCTTCTTGACCCGGCTCTGGACCTGCGCGGCATGCGAGGCGCGCGCCTTGAAGCGCTCGATGAAGGCGATCTCCTTGGCGAGCATCGCCTGCTGGCGCTCGAACTGGGCCTGCTGCTGCTTCTCGGCGAGCGCGCGCTGCTGCTGGTAGAACTCGTAATCGCCGGAATAGGAGGTCAGCGCGCCGCCGTCGATCTCGATGATCTTGCCGACGATGCGGTTCATGAACTCGCGGTCATGCGAGGTCATCAGCAGCGCGCCCTCGTAACCTTTCAGGAAATGCTCCAGCCAGATCAGGCTTTCCAGATCGAGATGGTTCGACGGCTCGTCGAGCAGCATGGCGTCGGGCCGCATCAGCAGGATGCGGGCGAGCGCGACGCGCATCTTCCAGCCGCCGGAGAGCGCGCCGACATCGCCCTCCATCATCTCCTGGCTGAAGCCCAGGCCCGCCAGGACCTCGCGCGCCCGACCGTCGAGCGCATAGCCGTCGAGTTCCTCGAACCGGCCCTGGACCTCGCCATAGCGGGCGATGATCTCGTCCATCTCGTCCGCGCGGTCGGGCTCGCCCATCGCGGCCTCGAGCTCGCGCAGTTCGGCGGCGACGCTGCTGACGGGGCCGGCCCCGTCCATCACGGCCGAGACCGCGCTGACGCCGGCCATGTCGCCGACATCCTGGCTGAAATAGCCGATGGTGACGCCGCGATCGACCTGAACCTGGCCCTCGTCGGGCGCTTCCTCGCCGGTGATCATCCGGAACAGCGTGGTCTTGCCCGCGCCGTTGGGGCCGACGAGCCCGACCTTCTCGCCCTTCTGCAGCGCGGCCGAGGCCTCGATGAAGACGATCTGCTGGCCGTTCTGTTTGCCGATGCTGTCGAGGCGGATCATGATTTTCCGGGACGTCCCTGCGATGTTGCGGCGCACTTAAGCCATGGCGCGTGATGGCGAAAGAGCGCCGCGGCGGCGGGCGCCATTCGGAATTGTATCGGCGGTCACCGCATTGCTTGCCGGGCCGGCTTGGCTTATGGCTGCCGGCCGCTTCGCGTCCCGCCCGTCCGCATCGGACGTTTCGCGACCGATTTCGCCATGTTTTCGAGTCCTGCGCCGCCGGGTCGTCCCCGGCCTGACCCGCTTTCGCCTCCGGCGTCGGCGGCGCGGTCGCGTCTCCTGGCCACATGCATAGGGAAACCGTCATGACCACGGCAGCCATCGGCATCGATTTCGGCACCACCAACAGCGTCGTCGCGCTCGCCGACGCGAATGGCGCGGTGACGACCCGCTCTTTCGCGACCCGCCAGGGCGCGGTCGATGCCTATCGCTCGGCGCTGATGTTCTGGCGCGAGGGCCGCCCGCCGAAAACCCATGTCGTTCATGTCAGCGGTCCCGACGCGCTCGACATGGCGCTCGGCATGAGCGCCGAGCACCGCTTCCTGCAATCGCTGAAGACGCATCTTTCCAGCAGCGCCTTCCAGGAGACGCGGCTGTTCGGCAGGCTCTTCCGGCTCGAGGACCTGATCGGCGTCTTCCTGCGCGATCTCGCGCAGGGGCTGGACGGCGTCGCGGAGCTTCCGCTCGTGTCAGGCAGGCCGGTCGTCTTCGCCGGCGAGCGGCCGGACGAGGAGCTGGCCTTGCGGCGGCTCTCGGCCTCCTACGCCAAAGCCGGCATGCCGGCCGTCGCGTTCGCCTATGAGCCGCTCGGCGCGGCGTACTGGTATGCCCGCGACCTGACGCGGCCGCAGACCATGCTGGTCGCCGATTTCGGCGGCGGCACCAGCGACTTCTCGGTGATGCGCTTCGAGCCCGGCTCCGGCGGCCGCTTCACCGCGACGCCGCTCTCGCATGCCGGCGTCGGCGTCGCCGGCGACACCTTCGACCACCGCATCATCGAGCACGCGATCTCGCCCCGGCTCGGCAAGGGCGCGGATTACCGCTCCTTCGGGAAGCTGCTGCCGATTCCGGCCCATTATCACGCCGCCTTCGCGCAATGGCACCGGCTCTCGCTGATGAAGAGCCGCGAGACCATGGCCGAGCTGCGCGCCCTGATCCGCGACGCGGTCGAGCCCGGCAGGCTCGAGGATCTGCTGACCGTGATCGAATACGATCTCGGCTACGAGCTCTACCGCGCGGTCTCCGCCGCCAAGATCGCCCTGTCCTCTCAAGAGGAGACAATGCTCGATTTCCGGCAGATGGACGTCGTCATCCGCACCCCGATCAGACGCGCCGAGTTCGAGCGCTGGATCGAAGACGATGTCGGCGCGATCGAGACCGCGCTCGACCGGGCGCTGGCGCAGGCCGGGCTCGGTGCAAACGCGATCGAGGCGGTCTTCATGACCGGCGGAACCTCCTACGTGCCGGCGGTCAGGGCGCTGTTCGACCGCCGCTTCGGCGCGGACCGGATCCATGTCGGCGACGCCTTCCGCTCGGTCGCGAGCGGGCTCGCGCTGCTGGCGCTCGATCGCCGGAAAGCGGGTCTGGCGGCCTGAACCGCCGCGGACAGCGTTCGGGCGATCGGTTGGGAAGGTTTCGAGACGAGACGCTCTCCGCCCCCTTCCCCGCTTGCGCTGGGAAGGGGACGCGCTCCTCCTTCAAGCGATCCGTCCTGCGCGCGCCTTGCCCCTCGCGGCGGGCGGGGCTACATCACGGGTCCACTCGCGGGAGCCCCACGCCGATGTCGTCCGACGCCGATCTGCTCGCCGACCGCCGCAGCCTGAGGCGCAAGCTCAGCCTGTGGCGGCTGCTCGCCGTGGTCGGGGCGATCATCGCGGCCGTGGTCGCGGGCCTCGCCTGGAGCGGGCGCACGCCGGGCTCGCTGTCGCAGTCGCACATCGCCCGCGTCACCATCTCCGGCTTCATCTCCGGCGACCGCCGCACGCTCGACCTGATCAAGTCGGTCGAGGACGGGCAGGCCGCCGCCGTGCTGGTCAAGATCGACAGCCCCGGCGGCACCACGACCGGCTCCGAGGCCCTGCACGAGGCGCTGCGCCGGCTCGCCGCCAAGAAGCCGACGGTCGCCGTCGTCGACGGCCTCGCGGCTTCGGGCGGCTACATCGCGGCGCTGGGCTCGGACCGCATCGTGGCGCGCCAGACCTCGCTCGTCGGCTCGATCGGCGTGCTCTTCCAGATCCCCAATGTCGGGCGGCTGATGGACACGATCGGCGTCAAGCTCGAGGAGATCAAGTCGAGCCCGCTGAAGGCGGCGCCGAACGGCTTCGAGCCGACCTCGCCCGAGGCGCGCGCCGCGCTGCAGCGCGTCGTCGACGACAATTACGACTGGTTCAAGCGCATGGTCCGCGACCGGCGCAGGCTCGCCGACTCCGAGCTCGCCGCGGTGTCGGACGGGAGGGTCCATTCAGGCCGCCAGGCGGTGACGCTCAAGCTGGTCGACGAGATCGGCGGCGAGCCCGAGGCGATCGCCTGGCTGGAGCGCGAGAAAGGCGTCGCCAAGGATCTGAAGGTCCGCGACTGGCGCCGCCGCAGCGAATCCTCCTCCTACGGGCTGTGGAGCGCGGGCGAGGCGCTGGCCCGCGCGGCAGGTCTCGAAACGATCGCGGCCGTGATCGCGCGCGCGGCCGACCAGCCGATCGGTTTGCGTCTTGACGGGCCGCTGGCGCTCTGGCAGCCTGCGCTCGAAAAGTGATGTTGATACAAGCGGTTATACTGGAAAATGATAAAATCAGAACTTGTCCAGCGCATCGCCGAGCGCAACACGCATCTCTACCAGCGCGATATCGAGAACATCGTCACGGCGATCCTCGACGAGGTCGTCAAGGCGCTGGCGCGCGGCGACCGGGTCGAATTGCGCGGCTTCGGCGCTTTTTCGCGCAAGGCGCGCGCCGCCCGCGTCGGCCGCAACCCCCGCACCGGCGATGCGGTCGCCGTCGACGAGAAGTTCGTGCCGGTGTTCAAGACTGGCAAGGAGCTCAGGCTCAGGCTGAACGGCAAGACGTGACGATAGCCGACCCACCAGCCCTCATCCTGGCAGGAGCCGCGGCGCGCGGCGTCTCCAAGGATGATCCGGAAGCGGCTGGAATATCCTTCGAGACGCCATTTCTGCCGGAATGGCTCCCCAGGATGAGGGTTCGCGAAAGACAGATTGGAAGCCCGCGATGAAATCCATCCTCAAGCTGCTTGTGCTGGTCCCGGTCGCCCTGGCGATCGTGCTGTTCTCGGTCGCGAACCGCGCCCCGGTGCGCATCTCCTTCGATCCCTTCAGCCGCGACGCGCCGGTCTTCGCCTACGACATGCCGCTTTTCGCCGTGGTGCTGGCGGCGATCGCCGCAGGCGTGCTGATCGGCGGCTTCGCCTCCTGGCTGGCGCAGGGCAAGCATCGCAAGGCGGCGCGCCGCAACCGTCGCGAGGCCGAGAGCCTGCGCTCGGAGGCGCAGTCGCTGCGTTCCGCCGTTCCGGATTCCGCGCTTCCGGCGCTCACCAGCGGTCGGCTCTGAATGCGTCTCTTCGATGAGGCCGCCATCGACGCGGCGCTGAGCTATCCCGGCCTGATCGACATCCTCGAACAGGCCTTTCGCGAAGGCGGCAATCAGCCGCCGCGCGGCCATCACGATGTCGGCCGGAACGGCGAAAGCGCGATCCTGCTGATCATGCCGGCCTGGAGCGGCGCGGACGCGGCCGTGCCCTATATCGGCACCAAGATCGTCTCGGTCTTCTTCCAGAACGCCAGCCGCGACCTGCCGGGCGTGATGGGCGCCTATCTGCTGATGGACGGGGCGACGGGCGCGCCGCTCGCGGTGATGGACGGCAACCGTCTGACCTTGTGGCGCACGGCGGGCGCCTCGGCGCTGGCGGCGCGCTACATGGCCGCGCCCAAGGCCAGCCACATGCTGATGGTCGGCGCCGGCGCGCTCGCGCCCTTCCTCGTCAAGGCGCAGCGCTCGGTGCGGCCGCTGACCGACATCGCGATCTGGGCGCGCCGTCCGGAGGCCGCTGAGGCCGTGGTCGCGCGGCTCGCGGCGGACGGCATCGAGGCCCGCGCCACCACCGATCTCGAAGGCGAGGCGCGCACCGCCGACATCATCTCCTGCGCCACCAACGCGACCGAGCCGCTGATCCACGGCAAATGGCTGAAGCGCGACGCGCATCTCGATCTGGTCGGCGCCTTCACCATGCAGATGCGCGAGACCGATGCGGATGCGTTGACGCGCGCCAGGGTCGTGGTCGACTCGTGGAAGGCGGTGACCGAGGGCGGCGACGTCGCGGTCGCGATCGGCGAGGGCAGTTACGGCGCCGACCAGATCGCGGGCACGCTCGCCGATCTCTGCACCGGCGCGATCGCCGGCTCCGCGCCGGGCGGCGAGATCACGCTGTTCAAGTCGGTCGGCGTGTCGCTCGAGGATCTGGCCGCGGCCATCGCCGTCTGGAACAGCAGATCCTCCGGTTAACGCGGGCCGGGCGTCAGACCCGGACCGGCGCTCCGCCGAGCGCGCCGAGCAGCCAGAGCACCAGCACGATCGTCAGGGCGAGGCCGAGCACGCCGCCGAGGCCCGCGCCGCCATAGCTGCGATGGCCGTAATAGCCGCCGCCTCCGACGAGGAGGATGATGAGAAGAACGATGACGAGCGTGGACATGGCGCGTGCCTTCCTGAAGCCGGCTTGCCGATCGACCTCGCGATCGACCGGATGGATTCACGCAACGCCCGTGATGGAGACCATGTTCCCTCGCGACGAATCCCGGTTCATTCGACCTTGACGCCGATCTCCCTGATCAGGTCGCCCCACTTCTTCTGCTCGGCCTGGACGAAGGCCGCGAGTTCGGCCGGCGTATTGCCGACGGGTTCGGCCGCCAGAACGTCCATCTTGGCGCGCACCGCCGGGTCTGCGATCGCGGCCCTGGTGTCGGCCTGCGTCCGGTCGATCACGGCTTGCGGCGTTTTCGCCGGCGCAAACAGCGCGAACCAGGACGAGACGTCGAAGCCCGGCACGACCTCGGCGATCGGCTGAAACTCCTGCGCGGTGGGCGAGCGCCGGGCCGTGGTCACCCCGAAGCCGCGGATGGCGCCGGCCCGCGCATGCGGCAGGGCCGAGGTGATGTTGTCGAACATCAGATCGACGCGCCCGCCGATCAGGTCCTGGATCGCCTGAGCGGAGCCGCGATAGGGCACGTGCACCATCTTTGTCCCGGTCAGCTTCTGGAACAGTTCGCCGGCGAGATGGATCGAGGTGCCGACGCCGGACGAGGCGTAGGTCAGCTTGCCCGGATTGGCCCTGGCATGGGCGACGAGCTCGGCGGTGTCCCCGACCGGCAGGGTCTTGTTGACGACCAGCAGGTTCGGCACCATCGCCACCATGGTGATCGGCGTCAGATCCTTGAGCGGGTCGTAATTGACCTTGGCGTAGAGGTACGGGTTGGCGACGAGGCCGACCGAGGCGATCATCAGCGTCTCGCCGTTCGGCTCAGAGCGCACCACCGAATCGACGCCGATATTGCCGCCGGCGCCGGGCCGGTTCTCGACGACGAGAGTGCTGCCCCAGGCCTGGCCCAGCTTGTCGGCCATGAGCCGGCCGAGGATGTCGGTCGCCCCGCCGGGCGGGAAGGGCACGATCAGCCTGATCGTGCGGCCCTGCGGCCAGGCGGCCTGGGCAAAGGCCAGGTCGGGAACGGCCACTCCGGCGCCGAGCGCGGCGAGAAGCGAACGGCGGTCGATGGTGAACGCGGCCATGGTGATCGCCTCTTCCGGGGATGGCTTTGCGGACTTGCGGCCGCCTTGTCGTTGGCCGCCAAGCTGCAGCGCCAGGACCGGCTTGTCCACTGGCGCGCCGCTTGACGAAAGCCGCGCGAGCCGGCGTCCTTGCCCGATGCGCCTCCTTCCCCGCCGAATCACCGGATTCTGTCTGCTCGTCGCGGCGGCGCTGGCTGCGGCTCCGGGACACGCCCAGTCCACCGCCGACGAGGAGGCGAAGCGCCGCGCCGCCAATATCGCCGCCTTCCCCGACGCGGCGCGCGCATTGTTCGGCCAGAAGACCGCGCCTGCGAACCTGCAGGCGCGCGCCATCGGCTCCTATGCGCGCGGCTGCCTCGCGGGCGCGACCGCGCTGCCGGTCGACGGGCCGAGCTGGCAGGTGATGCGGCAGGCCCGCAACCGCAACTGGGGCCATCCCATCCTGATCGACTATCTGGAGAATCTCGCCCGCGACGTGCCGCGCCTCACCGGCTGGCCCGGCCTCCTGGTCGGCGACATCTCGCAGCCGCGCGGCGGGCCGATGCTGACCGGCCACGCCTCGCACCAGATCGGCCTCGACGCCGATCTCTGGCTGACGCCGATGCCGAAGGAGAAGCTCGACCGCGACGCGCGCGAGAACATGCCCGCCGTCAACATGGCGCGGGCGGACTGGCGCGACGTCGATCCCAGGATCTGGACGCCCGGTCATGGCCGGCTGATCAGGGCGGCGGCCGCCGACCCCCGCGTCGAGCGCGTCTTCGTCAACCCGGCGCTGAAGGTCGCGCTCTGCCGCGAGGCCGGAGCCGATCGCGCCTGGCTCGGCAAGGTCAGGCCGATGTGGGGCCACAACTACCATTTCCACGTCAGGATGAGCTGCCCGCCCGGCGCGGAAGGCTGCTCGGGCCAGGAGCCGCCCAATGTCGGCGATGGCTGCGGCGAGGAGCTCTCGGGCTGGATCGAGCGCCAGCGCGCCGCGATCTTCGCGCCGCCAAGGCCGCCGCCGAAGACGCCGCCCAGGCCCAGGCCGCCGATGTCGCTCGACGCGCTCCCGGCCGAATGCCGGCAGGTGCTGGCGTCGCGGTAAAACGACGCCTTTCACATCCTTCAGCTCATCCCGGACAAGCGGCGAAGCCGCGCCGATCCGGGAGCCATCATGGAGCGCCGTCGCTCCCGTAAGATGGATCACGGATATCAGCTTCGCTGCGTTCGGTATGACGGCGAGCGTGGTCCGGGGTTGTGAGCGAAAACCGCCGGCCTACCGCCGCCGCGCACCGCCCGAACTATACGCGAACGGGTCGTTCTGCGGGGTGATCTCGGCGGGCTGGGCCTGATCGAAGCCCTCCATGTCGAGCACGCCGGTTCCCTCGTCGTCGCCCAGGATCGTCTCCTCGGTCGGCGGCGCCGAGCCCGGCAATTGCAGCGGCCCGCGCGCCTCGCTGGGCAGCGGAGCAGGCCGGTTGTAGCGCGGCGGGTTCAGCGGCGTACGGTCGTATTCCTCGAGGAAACGCGCCTGCGCATCAAGGCCATTGCCCGCGCGGCTCGCCACGGGATAGCCGCCTCCGACGCCGCCCGGCGGGCGTAAGTCCCCGCTCGGCTGGCGCAGCATCGGCCCGCTCGCCACCATCGGCGCGTCGTCGCGGCGTTGCGGCTGCGCGGAGACGTAAGGCCGCGCCGGGTCGGGCGGCGGCAAATTGTAGTTCGGCGTGTACTTGATCGCCGGCTTGCAGACCTGCCGGCCCTTGGCGTAGCGCGCGAGATCGATATGAAAATGGTCGAAGTGGACCGGATCGGCCCCGGGGCCAAGCACGGTCGAGAAGCGTTCGCACGCCCCGACGAAGATCTCGCGCAGGAAGGCCTGTTCCTCGGGCGCGCCGTTCCAGCCGCTTTTGATGACGACGTTTCGGCCGTCGCTCAGACGGAAGGAAAAGATGTCGACGGCGTTGCCATAGGCGTGCTCGGAGATGCGGGTGGTGTTGGTGCCGTTGTTCATGGCGCGGCAGGAATAGGAGCCCGCCCGCATCTCGATGACCTGCGCGCCGAGCGTGTTCATGGCCGCCGGCTGCACCGCCTCCGACAGCCATTTGTCGGTGGTCGAGACCACCGGGCAGGACAGCGTCGCCGAACTGGTCAGCCCGACGCCGCCATTGGCGAAGGCCGCGACCTTGAGCGGCTTCTCCATGCCGCAGGTGCCCGGCCCGTCGATCGGCTTGTCGCGGAGGCTGACATAGGCCGAGAGCTGGACCTGGCGCGAGGCGAGGCACTGCGCCTCGGCCTGGTCGCGCCAGGCCGCGCGCTGCGCCTTCTGGAACTTCCCGCAGCCGGCAAGGCCGACGCCGAGCAATCCGACAGCGATGAGGGCAAGATGGACACGTCGCATGATCGTTCAGATGCGACCCGTTTCGTGAACGGTTTCTTGACCGGGTGAGGCGCGGACGGCACAGCCGGATTAACTTTGCCGGCGGGGTTAAGCGGGGGTTAACGAGGCGGCGGCGGCGCGCGGCCCCACCGTCGCAGGAGCCCATTCGCCAAGGCGGCTTGGCCGGCCGGCCCGCGACGTGCCATGACGGACACGGCCAACTCGCAAGATCCCGCGTGACGAAAGACGCTGCATGACCGGCAAGGCCCGTTTCATCTTTCCCGTCGTGATGGCCTTCATCATGGCCTTGTTCGTCTCGGGCATGATCACCTTCGTCAATCTCGGCCTCGTGCCGGATTTCCTGTTTCGCTGGCTGCGCGCCTTCGCGATCGCCTGGCCGAGCGCGGCCTTCGTCGCGTTCTTCGCCCTGCCGCTGGCGCGCGCCGCGACCATGGCTATCGTCAAGCGGATCGGAGACTGAAACATGCCGCGCCTGCGCGAGATCGTCGAACGCATCGCCTCCGGGCAGAGCACGGCCCAGGCCGAACTCGTCCGCTGCCAGGCCGCGATCGACGCGGCCGAACCCGCGATCGCGGCCTTCGCCAGCCGGCCCGAGGCGCTCCTGCCCGGTTCGGGTCCGCTCGCCGGCGTGGCCTGCGGAGTCAAGGACATCATCGATACGCAAGACCTGCCGACGCAGATGGGCTCGGCGATCTACGAGGGCTGGCGGCCGCGCGGCGACGCCGCCATCGTGATGGCGCTGAAGGCGGCGGGCGCGACCATCGCCGGCAAGACCCACACCACCGCCTTCGCCTTCCTCGACCCGACGCCGACTCACAACCCGCATGATCCGGTCGCCAGTCCAGGCGGCTCCTCGGCCGGCTCGGCGGCGGCGGTCGGCGCCGGCATGCTCCCGCTCGCGGTCGGCACCCAAACCGGCGGATCGGTCATCCGTCCGGCCTCCTATTGCGGCGCTGCCGGCATCAAGCCCTCTTACGGCCTGCTGCCGACGGTGGGCGTGAAAACCTTCTCCTGGTCGCTCGATACGCTGGGGCTGATGGCGGCCAGCGCCGACGATCTCGGCCTCGCAATGGCGGCGATCACGGGTCGGGCGGACCTCGACTGCGCGCCCGCGACCTTGCGCGGCCTGCGCATCGGCATCGCAAGACAGGGTTTCGCCGGCGAGCCGGAGGACGCTTCGGACCTCGCGCTGCGGCGCTTCCGCGAGATCGCCACGGCCGCGGGCGCGGTCGTGAGCGAACTCGCCGAGCCCGCGGCGCTGGCGGACGCTTTTCGCGCCCATGCTCCCTTGCAGGACTGGGAGGCGACCCAGGCTCTCGCCTGGGAATACGCCAACCACCGCGAGGCGATCGCGCCGAAGCTGCGCGCCTATCTCGACGGGGCGAAAGCCGTCACGCCGGCGCGATACGACGCGGCGCGGCGGGATTCGCGACGGGGCCGGGACGCGGCGCGCGGCTTCTTCCGCGAGGCCGATATCGTCGTCACCTTCGCCGCGCCCGGCGAGGCCCCGGAAACGATGGGCTCGACCGGCGATTCCCGCTTCAACCGGCTGTGGACGCTGCTCGGCGTGCCTTGCCTGACGGTGCCGCTGCTGCGCGGCGCGCGCGGCCTGCCGGTCGGTATCCAGATTATCGCCGGCTTCGGCGCCGACGAGGCGGTCATCGCGATCGGCAAGGCGCTCGAAAGTCTCGACTTGCCAACAGGGTAACCGCTGATATCCACAAAACAATTCAATAGTTTAACCAAATTTTAGCGATACTCTTGCCTCCGGGCGGCCACAGTTCCTGGCCAGCCCCCTTGCGGGCCGCGCCAGTTCTGCTAGCTTCCGTCCCAGGTCAATGACAAAGGAGGGTGTGATGAGCATCGCGCTACGTCTCGACCGATTGATCATGGGCGCGGCCTTCGTTTTCATGATGGCAATCGTTCTGGGAGCGTTCTGACGGACGTCAGTCTCGAGTCGCCTGGACCACAAGAGCCTTTGAGAGAGACGCCGCCCGACGAGACCGTCCGGCGGCGTTTTTCGTTCGGCCGCTCGACCCGGCGGGAGAGCGTCAGGTCTCCGGGCAGGGGGTCTCCGTAACCTGCCACGACATCATGTTGATCACGCGCCCGCAGGCCGCCAGCCGCCTCCCCTGCGTGGTGCGGATGCAGGCGGTCGCGCCCTCGGCGATCTTGCGCCCGTCGCTCCAGCAGAAGCAGAGCGGCTCGGGCGCCTGCGCCAGCCTCGGCCGGTCCAGCGCGATCGCCGGCTCGCCCGCCCGGACGGAAGCGGCGAAGACCGCCAGACAGAGCGCGGCGGCGATGGCGGCGAGCCCGAGGCCCTGCCGGCCGTTTCCGGATTTCACACTCAACGAGATCACGCTCATGGCTCGATCCCTCCGCGACCGGCAAGAACCCGGCCAGGCCAAGCCTAGCACGGCTTCCGGCGGGCGCCCAAGCCATGCCGCGAAAGATGCCGGCGGGATCGCGTCGTCATCATTCGATTATCCTTTCGTAGTAAGACCTTTGTCGTCCGCCTTGGCTCGCGCCTCTTGCATGGTCAGGCGGCCCGAACCATATTCGCCGCAAGAGAGCCCGAGGGGGGCTCCGGGAGGAACCATGTCACTGATTTCGCTCGCCCGTCGCGGCCGGGTCATCGCCGTTCTCGCAGGCGCCCTGCTGCTCGTTCCGATCATCGCCGAGGCCCGTCCCGGCGGCGGCAAGGGCGTGGGCAGCCGCGGCACGCGCACAGATCAGGCTCCGGCCCGCACCGACACGGCGCCCAACGGCGCGCAGCCCTTCCAGCGCAGCGCGCAGCCGTCTCCGGCGGCCCCCGCCGCGGCAGGCGCGGCGGCCGCGCAGGCGGCCCGTCCGTCGATGGCTCGCAACCTGATGATGGGCCTCGGCGCCGGCCTGCTCGGCGCGGGCCTGTTCGGCCTGCTCTCGGGCTCGGGCTTCTTCTCCGGCCTCGCCTCGATGGCCGGCATGCTCGGCTTCCTGCTGCAGATCGCCCTGATCGGCGGCGCGATCTGGCTGGCGCTGCGCTTCTTCCGTCGCCGTTCCGAGCCGCAACTCGCCGCTGCCGGCGGCGCGCCGCTGCCGCGCGAGCCCTATCAGCCGCAGGCGCAGGCCAATCAGGCTGCCCGCATGGGCATGATGGGCGGCGGCTCGTCCGCGCCGCAGACCCAACCGATCGAACTCGCCGGCGAGGACTTCAACGCCTTCGAGCGGCTGCTCGGCGAGGTCAACGCCACCTACTCCAACGAGGACGAGGCCGGCCTGCGCCGCGTCACCACGCCGGAGATGTTCGGCTACTTCGACGAGGATCTCACGGGCAACGCCAGGAAGGGCCTGGTCGACCGCGTCTCGAACGTGAAGCTGCTGCAGGGCGACCTGTCGGAAGCCTGGCGCGAGGGCTCGCTCGACTACGCCACCGTCGCGATGCGCTTCAGCCTGGTCAACGCGCTCTACGAGCGGGCCACCGGCAAGGTCGTCGACGGCAACCCGGACACGCCGCAGGAGGTCACCGAGCATTGGACCTTCGTGCGCGAGCGCGGCGGACCCTGGAAGCTCTCCGGCATCCAGGCCGCGGCCTGAGCCTGACGACATCGATGAGGCGCACGGCCGGGGCGACCCGGCCGTTTTCGTTTATGGGTTTTCGGGTGTCGCGGCCGCGCAAACCGCTTTATACGGCGAGTCCGTTTCTCGCTGAACGCGACGTCATCCCGGACGCAGCCAGGCGCGGCTCCGGAATCCATCGTAAGGCGCGACAGCGCTCCATGGGGGATTCCGGATCGACGCGGCTTACGCCGCTTGTCCCGGATGACGTAGTGTTTCCATCGCGAACCTGCTGCCTGTGGAGACCAATCCCATGACCGACATGCGTCTCGTCGTCGTCGGCGCCGCCGGGCGCATGGGGCGCATGCTGATCGGGGCGATCCACGAGACGCCTGGCTGCGTGCTGTCGGCGGCGATCGAGCGGCCAGGTTCGCCGCTGCTCGGCCAGGACGCCGGCACGCTTGCCGGCCTTCCGGCCATCGGGGTCACGGTGACGGACGACGCATTGCCGGCCTTCGTCGAGGCCGAAGGCGTGCTCGACTTCACCATGCCCGACGCCACGGTCGCCTTTGCCGCGCTGGCGGCGCAGGCCCGCATCGTCCATGTCGTCGGCACCACCGGCATGGAGCCGGCCCATCTGGCTAAGCTGGAGGCCGCCGCCCGCCACGCCGCGATCGTGCGCTCCGGCAATATGAGCCTCGGCGTCAATCTGCTCGCGGCGCTGGTGCGCAAGGTCGCCGCCACGCTGGGGACAGACTGGGACATCGAGATCGCCGAGATGCATCACCGCATGAAGGTCGATGCGCCGTCCGGAACCGCCGTGCTGCTCGGCGAGGCGGCGGCGCAAGGGCGTGCGGTCGATCTGGCGGCGAACCGCGTCGCCGTGCGCGACGGCCAGACCGGCGCGCGGCCGGCCGGCGCGATCGGCTTCGCGGCGCTGCGCGGCGGCACGGTCGTCGGCGACCACAAGGTGATCTTCGCCGGCCAGGGCGAGCGGCTCGAGTTCAGCCATATCGCCGAGGATCGCGGCCTCTTTGCCCAGGGCGCGATCAAGGCCGCGCTCTGGGGCAGGGGCCGCAAGCCCGGCCTCTACAGCATGGCCGACGTGCTCGGCCTCGATACGCTCTGAGGCGGGCCATGACACAGGTCGCCATCGCACCAGGCGTCCTGCACTGGCCGAACTGGCTCGACTCCGATGCGCAGGCGGCGCTGGTGGCCGAACTGCGCGCCGTCGTAAGGCAGGCCCCGCTGTTCCAGCCGCGCATGCCGAGGACCGGAAAGCCCTTCTCCGTCCGGATGACCAATTGCGGCCCGCTCGGCTGGGTCTCAGACGAGCGCGGCTACCGCTACCAGCCGCTCCACCCCGAGACCGGCGAGCCCTGGCCGCTGATGCCGGCGCCGCTGCTCGACGCCTGGGAGGCGCTGGCCGGCTATCCGCACCCGCCCGAGGCCTGCCTGATCAATTTCTACGACAAGGGTGCGAAGATGGGCCTGCATCAGGACCGCGACGAGGCCGAATTCGACGCGCCGGTGCTCTCGCTCTCGCTCGGGGACAGCGCGCTGTTCCGCATCGGCGGCACGACGCGTTCGGCCAAGACGGTGTCGCTGAAGCTCGCCTCGGGCGACGCGCTGCTCTTCGGCGGCGAGGCGCGGCTCGCCTATCACGGCATCGACCGCATCCTCTCGGGCTCGTCGCAATTGCTCTCCGAAGGGGGGCGGCTCAATCTGACGCTGAGGCGCGTAACGAAGCCCGAGTGAGCTCAGTCCCTGGCCGTTGGTGGCCCCGGCAGGTTGGGGAACGACCAGCCGAACAGCATTGACCCTGCACGCAGGCCAAACCCCGTTCCGATGCCTGCCGCCATGACGATCAGCGGCTCGATCGCCAGCAGCGACAGTCCCGCCGTGACGCCCGCGCCCGCCGCCGCCGCAGTCACATAGAAATCACGGCTCCACAGCACCATCGGCCGGTCTCCGGCCAGGATGTCGCGCAGGATGCCCCCAAACGTCGCGGTCATGGCGCCGAGCGCGATCGCGGAAAGCGGCGAGATGCCGACATCGAGCGCCTTGAGCGTGCCGACGACGGCGAAGAGCGCGAGCCCCGCCGCATCGGCCCAGATCAGCAGGCGTTTTCCCGCCCAGCCGTCGATCAGGCCGGGTTTCAGATAGGCCGTGCCCCAGCAGCACAGCCCGACGGCCGTGCAGACGAAGACGTCGGAGGGATCGCGGACCCAGAACACCAGCCGGCCGAGCAGGAGGTCGCGCAAGGTGCCGCCGCCGACGCCGGTGACGGTCGCCAGCAGGATGAAGCCGAACGGGTCCATGCCCTTGCGGGCCGCCACCAGCGCGCCGGTCAATGCGAAGACGGCGACGCCGGCGGCTTCCAGCATGGGTCAGGCGTCGGAAGAGGGCGCGTCGCCGGCCTCGGGCGCGGGCGCTTCCGCCGGCTTCGGCTGCCCGGCCGAGACGCCGACCAAAGCCGGGCGCAGCACGCGCTCGCCGATCTTGTAGCCGGTCTGCACCACCTTCGAGACCATGCCCTTCGCGACCTCGGCGTCGGGCGCCTCGAACATCGCCTGATGCATGTTGGGGTCGAATTTCTCGCCTTGGGGGTCGATCTTGCGGACGCCGTGCCGCTCCAGCGTCTTGAGCAGTTCGCGCTCGGTCAGTTCGACGCCCTCGATCAGCGCGTTCAGCGCCGCGTCGCCGCTCTTGGCCTGCTCCGGCACGTTCTCCAGCCCGCGGCGCAGATTGTCGGCCGAGCCCAGCATGTCGCGGGCGAAGCTCGTCACGGCATAGGCCTTGGCGTCGGCGACCTCGCGCTCGGTGCGGCGGCGCAGGTTCTCCATGTCGGCCAGCGTGCGCAGGAGCTTGTCCTTGAGGTCGTCGCGCTCGGCCTCGACGCGGGTCAGCTCGCCGGCGAGGAATTCCTCGGGCGAGGCGGGCGCGTCGTTGGCCTCGATGGCAGGGTCGTCGTTCGCAGGTTTCTGCGTCATGGCCTCATCCAGTCCGGGTCAAGGTGGCGGCTCGCGCGGCAGCGGCGGCAAGCGCCTTCGCGGCCGATATCGGGCTTATGCCGGGCGAAATCAAGCGCGCGCCGCCGCCTTCGGCTTGCCCGCCGGCTTGTCGTGCCAGAAGGAGAACACGTCGAGCAGCGCCTTGCGGATCGCGAGCTGGCGGGCGGTCGAGACGATCTTCGCGTTGGTCAGGTCGGTGACGTAGAACACGTCGACCGCCTTCTCGCCGAAGGTCGCGATATGGGCCGAGGCGATGTTGAGGTTGAGCTTGCCGATCGCGGTGGTGAGGTCGTAGAGCAGTCCCGGCCGGTCGAGCCCCGAGACCTCCAGAACGGTGTGCCGGGCCGAGAGCACGTTGTCGATGATCACCTCCGGCGCGACCTGGAAGGTGCCGCCGCGCGGCGGCGGGGCGCGCCGCTGCGCCACGAGATCGGCGATCCTGATCTCGCCCTTCAGCGCCCGCTCGATCGCGGCCGCGATCCGCTCGGCCCGGCGCAATTCGTCGTCGTCGCGGTCGAAGGCGCGCGACACGCTGATCGTGTCGAGCACCAGCCCGTCGGTGGTTGTGAAGATCTGCGCGTCGACGATGTTGCCGCCGGCCGCGGCGCAGGCGCCGGTGACGATGGCGAGCAGGCGCGGATGGTCGGGCGCGAGGATCGTCAGCTCGGTGACGCCGCGGAACAGGTCGGTCTCGACCAGGGTCGCGGTGGTGCGGCCTTGCGCCTCCGCCTCGCGCAGGAAGCGGGCGTGCTTCTCCTGCCGGGCGAGGTCGGTCTTGATCCAGTAGGCCGGATAGTGGCGCGCGAGATAGGCGTCGCGCGCGTCCGCCGGCCAGTCGCCGAGAAGCTCCTTGAGCGCATCCTGCTTCTTCTCGACGCGGGCCTTGCGCTCGATCGCGGAATGGCCGCCGGCCAGCACGATCTCGGTCTCGTAGTAGAGCGTGCGCAGGAGCTGGCCCTTCCAGCCGTTCCAGACGCCGGGGCCGACCGCCTTGATGTCGGCGACGGTGAGGATCAGCAGCAGCTTCAGCCGCTCAAGCGTCTGCACGATGGCGGCAAAGCTCTCGATCGTCTTGGGGTCGCCGAGATCGCGGCTCTGGGCGACAGTCGACATGTCGAGATGGTGCTCGACCAGCCAGGCCGCGGTCTCGGTCTGCGCCTCGGTGAGGCCGAGCCTCGGCCCGAGCTTGCGGGCGATGCGCGCGCCGGCGAGCGAATGGTCCTCGATCCGGCCCTTGGCGATGTCGTGCAGGAACAGCGCGACATAGAGCGCGCGCCGGTTCGCGATCGTCGGCATGATCTCGTTGGCGAGCGGGTGCTCGCTCTCGAGCACGCCGGAATCGATCTCGGCGAGGATGCCGACCGAGCGGATCAGGTGCTCGTCGACGGTGTAGTGGTGGTACATGTTGAACTGCATCATCGCGACGACGCGGCCGAAATCCGGCACGAACTTCCCGAGCAGCCCGGATTCGTTCATCCGCCTGAGCACGGCCTCGGGCGAGCGCCGGGCCGTCAGGATCTCGAGCAGGATGCGGTTGGCTTCCGGGTCGGCGCGCAATTGCGGCGTCACCAGCCGGAGCGACTGCGTCACCAGCCGGCTGGCGTCCGGGTGGATCGCGATGTCGTCGCGGCTGGCGATCTCGTAGAGCCTGAGCAGGTTGACCGGGTCACGCCGGAAGGCGTCGTTGTCGACGACATTCAGCCGCTGGCTCTTCAGCGTGAAATCGGAATGGCCCAGCGCGCGGACGCGGCCGCGCTTGGTGAAGGAGCCGAGCAGCCGCGACAGCGAGGCGCGCGGCTTCTGCTGCCGTGCCTCGAGCGCCGCGCAGACGATCGCGGTCAGGTCGCCGACATCCTTGGCGACGAGGAAATAGGCTTTCATGAAGCGCTCGACCGGGGCCTGGCCGCTGCGGCCGGCATAGCCGATCGCGGCGGCGACCTGGCGCTGAAGGTCGAAGGAGAGCCGCTCCTCGGCCCGGCCGGTGATGAAGTGCATCCAGCAGCGCACGCGCCAGAGGAACTCCTCCGAGCGCTCGAACATCACCAGCTCCTTGCGGTCGAACAGCCCGGCCGCAACCAGCGCGCGGGCATCGTCGACGCGGTAGGCGTATTTCGCGATCCAGAACAGCGTGTTGAGGTCGCGCAGGCCGCCCTTGCCGTCCTTGACGTTGGGCTCGACCAGATAGCGCGACGAGCCGGCGCGGCGCACCCGCGTCTCGCGTTCCTGCAGCTTCGCCTCGGTGAAGGCGGGCGCGGTGCCCTCGACGACCTCGGCCCCGAAGCGCCGCACCATGTCGTGGAACAGCAGCGGGTCGCCGACCAGGAAGCGCGCCTCCAGCAGCGCGGTCCGGATCGTCATGTCGGCCTTGGCCTCGCGCACGCAATCGCTGATCGAGCGCACCGAATGGCCGACCTTCAGCTTGAGGTCCCAGAGCGGGTACAGCATCGCCTCGACGACGCTCTCGCCCCAGGCCGTCTGCTTGTGCGGGAACAGGAAGAGCAGATCGACGTCGGAGCCCGGCGCCAGCGTGCCCCGGCCATAGCCGCCGACGGCGACGACCGCGATGCGCTCGGATTGAGACGGATTGACCGCCTGGTAGAAATGCCGGGTCGCGGCGACATGCAGGCAGGCGACGACGCCGTCCATCACCTGCGACAGCCGCCTTGCGCAGGCGAGCCCGCCGCGCGGCGCCTTCAGGATCTCGCGGGCCGATCCATGGCCTTCGTCGAGCACACCCCGCAGGCCGGCGACCAGCGTCTGCCGAAGCGCCGCGGCATCGCCGCGCGCGGCAGGGCCGACCAGCGCGGCGACCGCGCGGGCGGGATCGTCCAGCACGTCCGCCAGCCGAAGGCGCGGCTGTTCAGAGACCAACGACATCGCACATCCATCCCCGGCGGAGGCGCGCCGCGCGCCGCTGCCGGGAACGCTCGTAACATGCCGCCCGGATTCGCGAAAAAGGTTAAATTCCACATTTATTTATGTGTAATATGGATTTGGACATGGCCCGACGTCTTGTTTGACAAACAGAACGATTGGACCTACAAGGCGGATACGCGCCGATTTGAGCCAGCAGCTTGCGGGCGCGAAACAAGTGCAGCTAAAGCGTCGGGGCACGGAGAGGCGTCAAGCCTGCTTCCGATCCCTGCGCCTCACCGCGAAAAGGGATCGACATCATGACCGTCAGCACCACCCGCCGCCTCGTCCTCGCCGGCCTCGCCGCCGCCTCCGTCGCGCTCGGCGCGGCGAACGCCCAAGCGCAGGCGCCCAGGGAAATCCGCATCGATTTCGCGACCTACAACCCCGTCAGCCTCGTGCTGAAGGAGCGCGGCATCCTCGAGAAGGCGCTGGCCTCGGAGGGCATCACGGTCCGCTGGGTCCAGTCGGCCGGCTCCAACAAGGCGCTCGAATTCCTCAATGCCGGCTCGCTCGATTTCGGCTCGACCGCGGGCGCCGCGGCCCTGATCGGCAAGATCAACGGCAACCCGATCAAGTCGATCTACGTCTATTCGCGCCCGGAATGGACCGCGCTCGTCACCGGCGCCAAGAGCGACATCACCAGGGTCGCCGACCTCAAGGGCAAGCGCGTCGCGGTCACGCGCGGCACCGACCCGCACATCTTCCTGGTGAGGGCGCTGGCCGAGGCGAAGCTGACCGAGAAGGACGTCAAGCTCGTCCTGCTCCAGCATGCCGACGGCCGGCTCGCGCTGGAGCGCGGCGATGTCGACGCCTGGGCCGGCCTCGACCCGCTGATGGCGGCCGCCGAGATCGAGAGCGGCGCGAAGCTGTTCCACCGCAAGGCCGAGGACAACACCTGGGGGGTGCTCAACGTCCGCGAGGCCTTCGCGACCGAGAACCCCGCCCTCGTCCGCAAGGTGATCGCGGCCTATGAGGAGGCGCGCGCCTACGCTCTGGCGAACCCGGCCGAGCTGAGGAAGACGCTGGTCGACTACACCAAGCTGTCGGACGCCGTGATCGAGCGCCAGCTCACCCGCACCGAATTGACCCATTCGGCGATCGGCGACGCGCAGGCGCAGACCATCCTCGCGGCCGGCCTCGCGCTGAAGGAGGCCGGCGTGCTGCCGGCGACGACCGACGTCAAGGCCGCGGTCGACGCGCTGCTCGACCGGCGCTTCGCCGCGGCGACGAACTGAGCGTGCTGCGCGGCGCATCCTCCTTCCCGTCATGGTCGGGCTTGTCCCGACCATCCACGTCTGTGCTGGTCGAGTTCCATGTCCAAGGCATGGATGCTCGCCACGAGGGCGAACATGACGGCGTGGGACACGCCGGGCCGTGAGCGTGCTCGACCCGGTCAAGGCGAAGCTGGCGCAGGACAAGCCACGGTCGACGGCATCCGCCAAGCCGCGCCGCCTCGCGCTCGCCGGCCTGCTGCTGCCGATCCTGCTCGCCATCGCCTGGGAGGCGCTGGTCCGTGCCGGCGTCGCCAATGGCCGGCTGATGCCGCCGCCGAGCGTGGTCGGCAAGACGCTCTGGGGATTGGCGGCGTCGGGTGAACTGCTGACCCATGCGACGGCGACGCTCTGGCGGGTCGCGGCCGGCTTCGGCCTCGGCGCGGGCGTCGGCACGCTGCTCGGCGCTCTCACGGGAGCGCTGCCGGTGGCGCGCGGCCTGCTCGACCCGACGCTGCAGGCGCTGCGCTCGATCCCGTCGATCGCCTGGGTTCCGCTCTTCATCCTCTGGTTCGGCATCTTCGAGGCCTCCAAGGTGGCGCTGATCGCGGTCGGGGTGTTCTTCCCGGTCTATCTCGGGGTCGCGGCCGCGATCCTCGGCATCGACCGCAAGATCATCGAGGTCGGCCGCGTCTTCCGGCTCGGCCGGGTCGCGATGGTCCGCCGGGTGCTGCTGCCGGCGATCCTGCCGGCCTGGTTCACGGCGCTGCGCTCGGGCCTCGGCCTCGGCTTCATGTTCGTCGTCGCCGCCGAGATCATGGGGGCGAGCGAGGGGCTGGGCTACCTGCTCGTGGACGGCCAGCAGCTCGGCCGCCCCGACACCATCATCGCGGCCATCATCAGCTTCGCCGTGCTCGGCAAGCTGGCCGACGGGCTGCTTCTCGCCATCACGCGGCCCTTCCTCGCCTGGCAGGATCTCGGCCGCGACAAGCTCTGAGAAAGCCCTCCTCGATGCTGCGCTTCGAGACCCTGTCAAAAACCTATGCCGACGGCACGCAGGCGCTGTCGCGCATCGAGGTCGAGGTCGCCGCCGGCGAGATCCTCGCTCTGGTCGGCGGCTCCGGCTGCGGCAAGACCACGCTGCTGCGCCTGATCGCCGGGCTCGACCAGCCCAGCGCCGGCCGCATCGTCCTGAACGGCGAGGCGATCACGGAACCCCGCGCCGATGTCGGCGTGATCTTCCAGGAGCCGCGCCTCTTCCCCTGGCTCTCCGTCGCCGACAACGTCGCCTTCGGGCTGTCGCATCTCTCGGCCTTCGAGCGCGAGGGGCTGGTCACCAATGCGCTCGTGCGTGTCGGCCTGGCCGGCCACGAGAAGCGCTGGCCGCGCGAATTGTCAGGCGGCCAGCAGCAGCGCGTCGCGGTCGCGCGCGCCTTGATCACGCGGCCGAAGCTGCTGCTGATGGACGAGCCCTTCTCCGCGCTCGACGCCACGACCCGGGCGAGCCTGCACGGCCACCTGCTGGCGCTCTGGGAGGAAAGCCGCCCGACCGTGGTGATGGTGACGCATGACGTCGAGGAGGCGGTGGCGCTGGCCGACCGCATCCTGGTGATGCAGCCGAAACCGGGCCGCATCTTCGACGAACTCGACAACCCGCTCGCCCGCCCGCGCGACCGGCTCTCGCCCGCCTTCGAGGCGATCAAGCGCGACGCGCTGCGAACGCTCGACCGTTCGCTCGGCGACGCCGAGCCGCTGCAGAACAAGACGGCGGAGACGGCCGGGATGTGGTGGTAGCGGCCGGCCGCGCGAGCCGCTACCAAACTCTCCGACACGACCATCCCGAACCCGAGGCTTCACGACCATGGACGTCACCGCCCTTCGCGCCCTTCAGGCCCCGCTCAAGGAACAGTATCGCGAGACGCCCGATGCGGCCGTGATCACGTTGAAGGCCCGTGGCGAACTCGACGGCCAGCACATCGCCTGCAAGGTCGAGACCGGCCGCGCCATCGCGCTGGCCGGACTGCACCCGGCGACGGGCGGTTCGGGCGCCGAACTCTGCTCCGGCGACATGCTGCTCGAGGCGCTGGTCGCCTGCGCCGGCGTCACGCTGAAGGCGGTCGCGACCGCGCTCGGGATCGAGCTCAGGAAGGGCGCGGTGAGGGCCGAGGGCGACCTCGATTTCCGCGGCACGCTCGGCGTGGCGAAGGATGCGCCCGTCGGCTTCAGGGCGATCCGGCTCTCCTTCGACGTAGAGACCGACGCCCCGCAGGACGAGCTCGACACGCTGCTCAAGCTGACCGAGCGCTATTGCGTCGTGTTCCAGACGCTGAACGTGAAGCCGGAGTTGAGCGCCAGGCTCAATCGCTGACCGGCTTGTCCGCCACTCTTTCCTTTTTCAGCTTGGTCTCGACATCCTGGCCGCCATAGAACAGGCCCTCGATCAGCACGACTTCGGTCGTGACGACGAAAGCGATCGTCAGACGGCGTTCGAAGCCTACGATCCGCAGACCCGGCAGGATATCGTCACGCCGGGTGCCACGCTCCGGGAAGAGGTCGAAACGCGTCAATACGAGACGATGCGCCCGACATAGCCATCGGCGATGGCTTCACCCGCCATCTCGGAAAATGTATCGATGGAGGTCGTCGATCTGCCGCAAGGCGAGCGGCGTGAAGATGAGCTGCACGGTGCTCAGGCCCTGCGTGCCGCGCGAGAGGCTTTGATCCGGTCCATAACCTGCTCTGCCGGGACGCCCTGCGAAGGGTCGGCCAGATACTCGGCGTACCCGGCGACGATTTCGGTCCGCAACCACGTTTCCAGCGCATCGTCACGCTCGAGCAGGATTCGCAGCCCGTCCTGCACGACATCGCTACGAGACTGATAGGATCCCGACGCCACCTTGGTGTCGACCAGATCGGCGATGTCGGCCGGAAGGGTGATGGTGATGTCTCTCGTGGCAGTCATCGCAACCCTCCAAAGCGCCAGGACAGCCGATCTTCGTCCAACCGACCATGTCGCCCCTCTACTCCGCCGCATCCTTCAGCGGCAGCCCGGCCGCGAAGGGCAGCTTGGGCTCGCCGCGCGCATCGTCGAACTCCAGCGCGCCGATGCGTTCGCCGCGGCTCGTCACCTTGCCGGCCGAGGTGCGGATGCCGGCGACGTCCTCCTGCGCCTGGCGGAAATGGGTCTCCAGCTTCTCGGCCCGCTCGCCGAGCCGGCGCACATCGGCCAAGAGCTTGCCGACCTCGGACTGGATCACCTGCGCCTCCTCGCGCATGCGGGCGTCGCGCACCAGCGACTGCATAAGCTGGATCGCCAGCGCCAGCAGCGAGGGCGAGACGATCATGATCCGGGCCCGGCTCGCCTTCTGGATCACATCGTCGAAATGCTCGTGCAGATCGGCATAGATCGATTCCGACGGCACGAAGAGCAGCGCCATGTCCTGCGTCTCGCCGGCGAGGAAATAGCGCTCGGCGATGTCCTTCACATGGACGCCGACATCGTTGCGCACGCGCGTGCCGGCCGCCTTCCTCGCGTCCTCGCCGCGCGCCTCGCGCAGCAGGGTGAAGCTCTCCAGCGGGAATTTCGCGTCGATGACGAGGCCGCGCCCGTCGCCCGGCAGCGTCACCAGGCAGTCGGGCCGCCTGCCGTTGGAAAGCTGGGGCTGGAAGGCGAAGAAGGCGGCGGGCAGCCCGTCGCGGATGATCGCCTCCATCCGGCCCTGGCCATAGGCGCCGCGCGCCTGCTTGTTGGAGAGCACGTCCTTCAGCGTCACGACCTCCGATGTCAGGTCGGTCAGGTTCTTCTGGGCCGAGTCGATCACCGCCAGCCGCTCCTGCAGCTTGCCGAGGCTCTCGGTGGTCTGGCGCACGTTCTGCTCCAGCCCCTGTCCGACCTTGTGGCTCAACCCGTCCATCCGGTCGGCGACGAGGCGGGCGAGGTCGCCCTGCCGCGTCGAGAGAATCTCGGCCATGGACTGCATCCGCCCGGCGAGCTCGGCCTGGGCGCGGTTCATCTCGGCGACCTTGTCGTCCGTCTCGCGGGCGCGCTCGGCGGCCGTCGCGGCCTCGATCTCGCGCCGGCGCGTCGCCCGCCACGATCCCGCGACGACGAGGAGGAGCAGCAGCAGGCTTAAGGTGGCGAAGCCGAGCGCGGCCTCACTCCACGGGATCGGACGGCCGAGCAGAATGAAGGCGATCTCGTTCATCGCGCCAGCCTAGCCGATTCGGAAGTGGAAATCGAACGAAAGCGGAACGGTTTGACCGGCTGACCACAACGGCTTATGTCGCGGCATCCTCGACCAGATTTCGCGCAGAGCCCCATGGCCATCCGTCCGCTCGTCATCCTGCCCGACTCCGTCCTGCGCCAGGTCTCCGCGCCCGTGGCCGCGATCACGCCCGAGATCACGAGGCTCGTCGAGGACATGTTCGACACCATGTACGACGCGCCGGGGATCGGGCTGGCCGCGATCCAGATCGGCGTGCAAAAGCGCGTCGTCACGATCGATCTCGCCAAGCCCGCCGCGGAGGGCGAGGAACCGGTGCCGAAGGCGCCGCGGGTCTTCATCAACCCGGAGATCGCCTGGTCTTCCGAAGAGGTCGGCGTCTACGAGGAAGGCTGCCTCTCGATCCCGGAATACTACGAGGAGGTCGAGCGGCCGGCCCGGGTCAAGGTCCGCTACATGGACCTCGACGGCAAGACGCGGGAGATCGAGGCCGACGGCCTGCTCGCGACCTGCCTGCAGCACGAGATCGACCATCTCAACGGCGTGCTCTTCATCGACCATCTCTCGCGGCTGAAGCGCGAGCGGGTGACCAAGCGTTTCGCCAAGCAGGCCAAGCGCGAGAGCGCGGCTTGAATCGTCTTCTCACCTGTAGCGTGCGTTCCGACACATGACCCTGCGCGTCGTCTTCATGGGCACGCCCGATTTCGCCGTGCCGACGCTGACCGAGATCATCGGACAGGGGCATGAGGTCGTCGCCTGCTATACGCGCGCCCCGGCGCAGGCCGGTCGCGGGCTCGAGCTGAAGCCGTCGCCGGTCCAGCGCGCGGCCGAGCGCTTCGGCGTTCCGGTGCTGACGCCGAGGACGCTGCGCACGCCGGAGGCGGTCGAAACCTTGGCCGCCCATCGGGCCGATGTCGCGGTCGTCGTCGCCTATGGCATGATCCTGCCGCAGAGCATCCTCGACCTGCCGGAACTCGGCTGCCTCAACCTTCACGCCTCTCTGCTGCCGCGCTGGCGCGGGGCCGCGCCGATCCAGCGCGCCGTGATGGCCGGCGATGCCGAGAGCGGCGTCTGCGTCATGAGGATGGAGGCCGGCCTCGACACCGGCCCGGTCGGCATGGTCGAGAAGATCGCCATCGGACCCGACATGACGGCCGGCGACCTGCACGACGCGCTCGCGCCGCTCGGGGCTGACCTGATGACGCGCGCTCTCGCGGCGCTCGGGCGCGGCGCCCTGCGCTTCACGCCGCAGCCGGAGGAGGGCGTCACCTACGCCGCCAAGTTGACCAACGCCGAGGGCAGGCTGAACTGGAGCCGTCCGGCGAGCCAGGTCCACGACCTCGCGCGCGGGCTCTCGCCGTTTCCCGGCGCCTTCGCCGAGATCGACCTCGGCAAGGGCCCGGAGCGGCTGAAGGTGCTGCGCACGGCGCTGGCGGGCGGCGCGGCCGAGCCCGGCACGCTGCTCGACGGCGAGGGCACGGTCGCCTGCGCGGAAGGCGCGGTGAAGCTGCTTCAGGTCCAGCGCGCCGGCGGCAAGCCGATGAGCGGTGCGGAATTCTTGCGTGGCGCGCGGCTGGAACCCGGCGGCAGGATCTGATGCCGCGCTACAAGCTCGTCATCGAATATGACGGTACGCCGTTCTCGGGCTGGCAGCGCCAGCTCAACGGCCCGTCGGTCCAGCAGAGCGTCGAGGAATCGATCGAGGGTTTCTGCGGCCATCCGGTCAGGCTGCATTGCGCCGGCCGCACCGATGCCGGCGTCCACGCCACCCATCAGGTCGCCCATGTCGATCTGGAGAAGGAGTGGCGCACCGATGTCGTGCGCGACGCGACGAATGCCCGGCTGAAGCGCGTTCCCGTCGCGGTGGTGAGCGCCGAAGCGGCGCCAGACGATTTCGACGCGCGCATCTCCGCGAAGCGGCGCCACTACATCTATCGCATCCTCGACCGGCGCGCCCAGCCGACGCTCGACCTGAACCGGCTCTGGCATGTACCCGTGAAGCTCGACCACGAGGCGATGGACCGCGCGGCCAAATTCCTGCTCGGCCATCACGACTTCACCACCTTTCGCGCCGCCGAATGCCAGGCCAGCAGCCCGCTGCGCACGCTCGACCGCTTCGACGTCAGGCGCGAGGGCGACGAGATCGTGGCCTACGCCCATGCCCGCTCCTTCCTGCACCATCAGGTCCGCTCCATGGTCGGCTGCCTGAAGATGGTCGGGGCCGGACGCTGGCCTGAGGCGAAGCTCGGCAAGGTGCTTGCTGCGCGGGACCGCTCGCTATGCGCGGCGCTGGCGCCGCCCTGCGGGTTGTATCTGGCTGGGGTCGACTACTGACTCAGAAACCCCACAACCCCAGCAGCGAGGCCACGCCGGCCTGCGCCATAAAACTCGCGGCGACGACGAGCAGCGCGACGCCGCGGTCAGGCCCGAGCGTGGCGGCCGCCGCCGCATAGCGTAGTCTCGCCGCCACGGCCGAAAAGGCGAACCATTGCACGGTCGCGATCGCCGGCGTCGACCAGCCGATCGCATGGACCAGCGCCGGCAGGGCGAACAAGCTGGCGCAGAGGATCTCGGTCCAGTTCCAGGCGATGACGAAGCCGCCGAAAGCTGGCGCGCGCAGGAGATGCGGGGCCAAGCCCGCGATCAGCGTCGGGACCATGATGAAGGCTGCGATCTGCGAGGCCAGCACGGCCATGACCAGCGACGGCGACTGGAGCAGGCCGGCGGCGTTCGACAGGCCCGCCATCCGGTTCTCGGCGGCGAGGATCGCGACCATCGCCGGCACGGTCAGGATCGCGGCGAGCCAGGAGCGCGTCAGGCCCTGCCGGGAGAGATCGAGTTCGGGGAGGGCGGCTGACCCGGCGGACATCAGCCGCCACGAGCCGCGCAGGCAGCGTGTCACATCATCGGCCGCCAGCGGCATCGCCAAGCCCTCCGACCTCGTATTAGACTTTCGTCTAGGAGGATGAAAGAAGGATCAACGAACGGTCAGGCGCTCCGGTTCCCTGCGAAATACGAAGTCAGCAGCCGGTGCGTGACCGCCTCCAGCGCGACGAGGTCGGCGACCGCCACCACCTCGTCGACCTGATGCATCGTCTTGCCGACCGGGCCGTACTCCACCACCGGGCAATAGCTCTTGATGAAGCGCGCGTCCGAGGTGCCGCCGGTGGTCGAGAGCGCCGGCCGCTTGCCGGTTTCGGCTTCGACCGCATCGGCCACCATCGCGACGAAAGGCCCGGGCTGCGTCAGGAAGGCGACCGCGTTGGTCGGCTGGATCTCGAGCTCGTAGCGGACCGCGTTGCCGGCTGCCTCGCGCAGGCGGCGCTCGATCTCGGCGCCCAGCGTCTCCGGCGTCCAGATATCGTTGAAGCGGATGTTGAACACGGCTCTGGCCTGCGCCGGCACGACATTCGTCGCCGGGTTGCCGACATCGAGCGTGGTCACTTCGAGATTGCTCGGGTCGAAATGGTCGGCGCCGGCGTCGAGCGGTGCGGCGTCGAGCGCCGCCAGCAGCCGGACCATGCCCCGGATCGGGTTCTCGGCGAGGTGGGGATAGCCGACATGGCCCTGTTTGCCGTTGACGGTCAGCTTTCCGGTCAGCGAGCCGCGCCGGCCGATCTTGATCATGTCGCTCATGCTTGCAGGATTGGTCGGCTCGCCGAGCAGGCAGTGGTCGAAGCGTTCGCCGCGCGCATGCGCCCAGTCGAGCAGCTTGACCGTGCCGTTCACGGCCGGCCCCTCCTCGTCGCCGGTCACCAGAAAGGCGATCGAGCCCGAAGCGTCGGGGTTGTCGCGGCGGTAGCGCAGGGCGGCCGCGATCATCGCCGCGAGCCCGCCCTTCATGTCGCAGGCGCCGCGCCCGTGCAGGACGCCGTCCGCGATCTCGCCGGAGAACGGATCGCGCGTCCAGGCGTTGGCGTCGCCGACCGGCACGACATCGGTATGGCCGGCAATGACGAAGACGGGGCCAGCCGTTCCGATGCGGGCGTAGAGGTTCTCGATGTCGGGCGTGCCGGGCTCGCTGAAGACAGGGCGATGCACCTCGTAGCCCGCGCCCGCCAGCACGGTTTCCAGGAGCGCGAGCGCGCCGCCGTCATGCGGTGTCACCGAAGGACAGCGGACCAGGGCCTGGGCGAGGGCGACGGGATCGGTGGGGTCGAAGGCGAGTGTCTGGCTCATCCCGCCGGTTTAGCATCGGCGGGCGCGGCCGCAACCGCGTCCTCGTCATGCCGCCGGCCCGGCATCAGGCCGAGATCCACCAGCGTCACGACCCAGGCGATCAGCGAGATCGTGTCCAGCGAGGGCCCCCAGGCGATCGACATGGCCGACTTGAGCTCGGTGGGCAGCACGATGGCGCAGACCAGCAGGATGCCGAAGACGGGCGCGCTGCCGCGATCGACGGCGCGCTTGGCGGCGAGGACCGCCCAGGGGAACAGCGCGAACGCCTCGGCGAAGGCGACGATCGTCGCGGCGTGGAAGAACGCGACCTGGGGCGCCGTCCGCTCGATCAGCAGCAAAACCAGCGCGACCGCGACGCTGCCCGTCCAGAACGGGACGAGGCCGATCCGGCCGTCGAGGCTCGTGAAGAGGCGAATGAGCGACACGCGCAAGGCTCCGATGCCGCGTTCTCGCATGCCGCCGTCCCGGCTTGAAGCCTATGGTGAAGAAAAGGTTAACGCCGGCGTGACGGGACAGCGCTCTAGAAAAGGCTTGAACGACTGCCACCGCGCCGTTAGCTGCGGGGTCGGGGCTTGGCGATCGGGGTCCGCAAGGCGCGCCGCATGGCGGGGCCGCCGCCCGCGTCGGTGTTGAGAGAGGTGTCCGCCATGACCATCCGCCTGCATCGCGGCGACCTGCCGGCCGACCTCGATCTCGGGCCGATCGTGGCGATCGACACCGAGACGCTGGGCCTGAATCCGCATCGCGACCGGCTTTGCGTGGTCCAGCTCTCGCGCGGCGACGGCTCGGCCGACGTCGTGCAGATCCCCAAGGGCGGCGGCCAGCCGGTCAACCTGATCAGGCTGCTCGCCGATCCGGGGGTGCTGAAGCTGTTCCACTTCGCCCGTTTCGACATCGCCGTGCTGCTGCACGCCTTCGGCGTCGTGACCGGGCCGGTGTTCTGCACCAAGATCGCCTCGAAACTGACCCGGACCTATACCGACCGCCACGGCCTGAAGGACCTGGTCCGCGAGTTGCTCGGCATCGAACTGTCGAAGCAGCAGCAATCGTCGGACTGGGGCGCCGAGACGCTGAGCGAGGCGCAACTCGCCTATGCGGCTTCCGACGTGCTGCATCTGCATGCGCTGCACGCCAGGCTGACGACGCTGCTGGCGCGCGAGAACCGCACGCATCTCGCCGCGGCGAGCTTCGACTTCCTGCCGTTTCGCGCCGAGCTCGATCTCGCCGGCTGGGCCGAGGCCGACATCTTCGCGCATACCTGACGAATTCGGGCTCTTGCTTTCGCGGGATCCCGAGTCCGCTTTCGCGAATCCGCAGTCTCGTCATTGACAAATTCCAAGTCTCGTTGCGTCAATTTGTTCGAGCGGCATGTCGTTCGCACCCGCGAGACCGGCGCGCCGCCGACACGAAAAAGCCGTCAGCGGCTGCCATTTCGCGGGACATGACTGTGGCGATGACATCGGATCATTGGGTCCCCGCTCCCTCCGGCCGCCCGAGCCCGCGCCAGGCCGTGTTCAGGTCGGCGCGACGGCACACGCTCGTCGTGCGCTTCCTTCGCGTCGCGATCCCGCTCGGTGCGGTCGTCGCCGTGCTGGGTCTGGTCGTGACGCCGTTCATGAGCCCGCTGCGCGACGTCTCGGGGCTCTCGGTCGGGGCGGTCGGCATCCAGAACGGCAAGGTCAGGATGGAGACGCCGCGCCTCTCCGGCTATCGCAAGGACAACCGGCCCTACGAGGTCAATGCCGAGGCCGCGCTGCAGGACATCCGCAATCCGACCGAGGTCGAGTTGGTGACGCTGACGGCGCGTCTGCAGATGGAGCGCGAGGGCTGGGTCACGGTCAACGCCAAGACCGGCCTGTTCAACACGCAGGCCGAGAAGCTCAAGCTGATCGACGATGTCCGGGTCCGCACCGAGACCGGCTACGACATCCGCATGCAGAGCGCCGATATCGACTTCAAGGGCGGCACCGTCGTCTCGAAGCAGCCGGTCAAGGTCAATCTCGGCGCCACGACGGTCGACGCCGATTCACTGGATGTGAAGGAGAACGGCGCATTGATCGCGTTCGACGGCCGGGTCAGGGCGGTGATCGAGAACGCGCCGAAGGGCACGCTGGCCGGGCCCGAGCGCGAGGGCAGCAAGCCCGATCTGGAACTTCTGAGACGGGCCGAGGTTGCGCCTCCATCAGGTGGCGGCGCTGCTCCCGGGCCCGGACAACCGAATTGAGCAACGACATGCGGCACCCCATGCAATCCGTGCAGCGTCACGCGCGACCGGCCCGTCGAACCCTGACGGCGCTCGCCGTGGGTCTGTGCCTCTCGACGGCCGGCTTCAGCCTCGCCGCCATGGCGCCGGCCGGTGCGCAGCAGCCCGGGCCGGCCGTGGCGCAGAAGGCCAAGACGGTCGTCGCGCAGGCGGCTCCGGCCGCCCCGGCGCAAGGCCGTCGCGGGCGTGGCGGCGGCGAGAACTCGCCGCTCGGCGGGCTTGGCGGCGACAGCAAGGAGCCGATCAAGATCGACGCCGACAAGCTCGACGTGCTCGACAAGGAGAACAAGGCGATCTTCAGGGGCAATGTCGTCGCCGTGCAGGGCGAGACCACCGTCCGCTGCACCGTGATGACCGTGTTCTACGAGGGCCGAGGCGGCGGGCAGGGCGGCGCGGGCGCGGCGCGCGCCACGGCTCCCGCGCCGACGCCGGCCGCCGGCGGCCAGTCGAACGATTCCTCGATCAAGCGCATCGAATGCACCGGGCCCGTCACCGTCGTCTCGAAGACGCAGGCCGCGACCTCCGACAACGCCGTCTTCGACCGCGCCAACAACGTCGTGATCATGACCGGAAACGTCGCGCTGAACGACGGCCCCAACATCACGCGCGGTGAGAAGCTGACCTACAACACCGTCACCGGCGTCGCCAATGTCGAGACCAGCAAGGGCGGCCGCGTGCAGGGCTTCTTCGTGCCGAATTCCGAGACCAAGCCCGGCGCGCCCGCCGCCGGCAGCCCGGCCCGGCCCGCGCCCGCGCGCCCGGCCGCTCCGCCGACCAACTGAGCGGCGCGGAGGCGCGGTCCTTGCGGCCGTCTCCGCGCCCGTTCCACGGATCCAAGCCTTATTCATGTCCGGCTCGCCATCAGTGACAATCCCCTACACGCCCCAGACCGAGCAGACGCCTGAGCTCGCCCGGCCGCGCGTCGGCCTGCTCGCGAGACTGCGCGGCGCCTTCGCGCGCGGCGGCGACAAGGCCGGGCGCATCACGGCGGCCTCGATCGGCGGACCCGGCGTGCTCGCCGTCAGCGGCCTGCGCAAGAGCTATGGCGGGCGCAACGTCGTCAGCGAGGCGAGCCTGTTCGTCCGCCAGGGCGAGGCGGTCGGCCTGCTCGGCCCAAACGGTGCCGGCAAGACCACGATCTTCTACATGATCACCGGGCTGGTCGGAGCCGATCTCGGCGTGATCTCGCTGGAGGGCAACGACATCACCGAACTGCCGATGTACCAGCGCGCCAGGCTCGGCATCGGCTACCTGCCGCAGGAGGCCTCGATCTTCCGCGGCCTCTCGGTCGAGGACAACATCCGGGCGGTGCTCGAGGTCGTCGAACCCAACCGCAGGAGCCGCGAACGCCAGCTCGACACGCTGCTGGAGGAGTTCAACATCGCCCGCCTGCGCAAGGCGCCCTCGATCGCGCTCTCGGGCGGCGAGCGCAGGCGCTGCGAGATCGCCCGCGCGCTCGCCGGCAAGCCCTCCTTCATTCTGCTCGACGAGCCCTTCGCCGGCATCGACCCGATCGCGGTCGGCGACATCCAGGCGCTGGTCCGGCAATTGACCGATCGCGGCATCGGCGTGCTGATCACCGACCACAACGTCCGCGAGACGCTCGGCCTCGTCGACCGCGCCTACATCATCCATTCCGGCCGGGTGCTGACCGAAGGCTCGCCGGCCGAGATCATCGCCAATCCCGACGTGCGCCGGGTCTATCTGGGCGAGGATTTCCGGCTTTGACCGGCGCGGCGGAGCCGGGCGCTCCGTCGATGCGACATCATGTTGCAGTGCATTAACTGACCTGCCCAAAGCCGGGGCAGGGGCATTGCCGAGCCGCTCCGGCAGGTCTAGGCTCTCCTCCACAGGCAAGAAGCGTGCCGGAATGGCGCGCCCGTCATGGAGGGGATCGCGAGCGCATGGCGATGATGCCGCGCATGGAGTTGCGCCAGGGCCAGTCCCTGGTCATGACGCCGCAATTGCTGCAGGCGATCAAGCTCCTGCAATTGTCGCATCTCGAATTGCAGCACTTCGTCGAGGGCGAGCTCGAGCGCAATCCGCTGCTGGAGCGCGACGAGGCGGGCGAGTTCCCGATCCAGCTCAACGGCGACGGCGCGCACGCCGTCGATATCCATGCCGCCGATGCCGACAGCTTCGCCCGCTCCGAGAGCCTGAACTCGCAGGAGGGCATGGAGAACCGGCTCGGCACCGGGCTCGACAACGTCTTCCAGAGCGAGCAGCCGAGCGTCGCCAGGCTCGATACGCGCGGCGCCGATTCCCTGCCGATCATCGGCGGCGCCTATGGCGGCGCGGGCGGCTCCTTCGAGGACGGCCCGGACGGCTTCGAGCGCGGCCTGACGGCGGAAGCCTCGCTGCGCGACCACCTCTCCGCCCAGCTCGATCTTGCCGTCGCCGACCCGGCCGAGCGCATCATCGGCAGCCACCTGATCGATGCGGTCGACGATTCCGGCTATCTCGGCGAGCCGATCCCCGAGATGGCCGAGCGGCTCGGCATCACGGTCGCCCGCATCGAGAGCGTGCTCGCCATCGTGCAGGGCTTCGATCCCTCCGGCGTCGCGGCGCGCGACGTCCGGGAATGCCTCTCGATCCAGCTGCGCGACCGCGACCGTTTCGACCCCGCCATGCAGGCGCTGGTCGCCAACCTTCATCTCGTCGCCAAACGCGATTTTTCGGCGCTGAAGCGCATCTGCGGCGTCGACGACGAGGACATCGCCGACATGGTCGCCGAGATCCGCCGGCTCGATCCCAAGCCCGGCCGGGGTTTCGGCGGCTCGGCGGCGGAAACCGTCGTGCCCGACGTCTTCATCCGCGCCGCGCCCGACGGCTCCTGGCTGATCGACCTCAACCCCGACACGCTGCCGCGCGTGCTGGTCAACCAGACCTACCACGCCAAGGTCTCGAAGGCGGCGCTGAAGGACGAGGACCGCGCCTTCATCGCGGAATGCCTACAGACCGCGAACTGGCTGACGCGCTCGCTGGAGCAGCGCGCCCGCACCATCCTCAAGGTCGCGAGCGAGATCGTGCGCCAGCAGGACGGCTTCTTCGCCCATGGCGTCGAGCACCTGCGCCCGCTCAACCTGAAAACGGTCGCCGACGCGATCGGCATGCATGAATCGACCGTCTCGCGCGTGACCTCGAACAAATACCTGACCTGCTCGCGCGGCGTCTTCGAGATGAAGTACTTCTTCTCGGCCGCGATCTCCGCGACCGGCCATGGCGAGGCGCATTCGGCCGAGGCGGTGCGCTTCCGCATCAAGCAGATGATCGACGACGAGGCGCCGGCCGACGTGCTGTCCGACGACGCGATCGTGGCGAGGCTCAAGGGCAGCGGTATCGACATCGCCCGGCGCACGGTCGCGAAATACCGCGAATCCCTGCGCATCCCCTCCTCGATGGAGCGCCGCCGCGAGAAGGTCGCGATGGCGATGAGCAGCGGCCGCTAGATCGCCGTGCGTCCCATCGGACGCAAAGTGGCGGTCTATCTCCTTAAACGTCACCTTGCGGACGCCCAGCGTCGTCAGGCCGGTCAGGCGGACGCCGAGCTCTGAGCGCAAGGCGGTGTTGGTGAGGACGGACTGCTTCCAGCGATCGCCCAAGGCGGGGTTGACGTTGCGCCAGCCCGCGCCATCTTCCGCGGCGCTCATTGACATCCCCCCGACCCCGTCCTTACCTCCTGAGTGTCGGTCCGGTTACGGGCCGTACCTGCAACGAGCCTGGCGTCGAGGAAACGAGACCCGATTCGTCGCCGAAGTCAGGCTCACACCTTAAGTCGAGGATCGCGGCCGCTCGGGTGCGGTCCCGGGAAGGGAAAGCGTTCCATGAGCTTGCGAATCTCCGGCAGGAACCTCGATGTCGGCGAGGCCCTGCGCGGCCAGGCCGAGGCCCGCGTGGCGGCAGCCCTCAGCAAATATTACGAGGGCGGCTATCAGGGCCACGTCACCGTCGGCAAGGACGGCACCGCCTTCAAGACCGACGGCGTGCTGCATCTGTCGTCCGGGATCACGCTCGAGGCCTCCGGCACGGCGCACGACGCCTACGCCAGCCTCGACAAGATGGCCGAGCGCATCGAGAAGCGCCTGCGCCGCTACAAGCGCAGGCTCAAGGACCGCTCCGCCGCCCAGCAGAACGGCCGCGAGGCCGGCATCGAAATCCCCAGCTATGTGATCGCGGCCCCCGACGACGACATCGAGGAGATCGAGGCGACCACTGAGGGCGACAACCCGGTCATCGTGGCCGAATCGACCAGGTCCCTGCACGTCCTGACGGTCGGCGACGCCGTCGCGGAACTCGACCTCACCGGGGCCCCGGTCGTCATCTTCCGACACGCTGGCAATGGCCGGATGAACGTCGTATACCGCCGCCGCGACGGCAACATCGGCTGGATCGATCCGCCGGCTTCGCTCTCCTAGGGCCAAGGGCAGGACAGCCCGGCCGCAACGATGGAACCGCGCCTGATCGGCTGAAATGCCCGGCACGGGACATGCATGGACTGGCGTATGACGCTGACCGATCTCCTGAGCCCCGCCGCGGTGATCTCGCCGCTGCGGGCCAATGGCAAGAAGCAGGCGCTGCAGGAGCTGGCGCAGCATGCCGCGGGGCTCACGGGCCTGGGCGAGCGCGAGCTCTACGAGGCCCTGCTGCAGCGCGAGCGGCTGGGCTCCACCGGCATCGGCGACGGCATCGCCATTCCCCATGGCCGGATGGCCGGCATCGATCGGCTCGTCGGCCTCTTCGCCAGAGCCGAGAAGGCGATCGACTTCGACGCGCTGGACGGCCAGCCGGTCGACATCATCTTCGTGCTGATCGCGCCCGAGGGCGCCGGCGCCGACCATCTCAAGGCGCTCGCGCGCGTCGCCCGCGTGCTGCGCAACCACGCCGTCCTGGAGCAGGTCCGGGCCGTGCGCGACCCCGAGGCGATCTACGCGATCCTGGCCGATTCGGCGGCGAAGGCGGCGTGAGCGATATTATCGCTTGAATATAGCCTGCAGGCCGGCATATTTTGGATCGTGAAGACGATCATCTTCAGCGACAGCGCCGCCAAACAGCTTGACGCGCTTCCGCCGGATGCCCAGGCAGCCGTCGAGGATGGTTTGATTCAATATGCGATGACCGGGCGAGGCGATGTGAAGACACTTTCCGGGCGAAGCGGCTATCGTTTGCGGATCGGGCGATATCGCGCGTTGATCGCCGAGGATGCTGTCACCATCCTGGCGGTTTACATCGGCAAGCGCGAGACCACGACCTACCGATGGGTGAGCCCGTGAATGCATCTGTGAAAGTTCAGATCATCCAGACTCCATCCGGCGACAGTTTGGCTGTGCTGCCCTTGGCGGATTACGAGGCTTTGCTCGCGGCAGCCGAGGCTGACGATGACGCGCTCGATATCGCGATTTTCGACGCAGCCATGCGGGACCTCGAATCCGGCGTGACATCTTTGCTGCCGGCGGAGGTGTCCATGTCGATTTTGCGCGGCGCGTCGCGGCTTTCGGCGCTTCGCCGCTGGCGGGGCCTAAGCCAGAAGGAGTTGGCTCAGCGAGCCGGTATCACGCAAGGTTTCCTGTCGGACATGGAACGCCGCCGCCGCGCGGGCGCGTCGGAGACAATCGATCGGCTTGCCGCCGCGCTGGATGTGTCGCGGAGTTGGCTGGACTGAGCTTTGCCGACCGGCGCCGGAGCTCGCGTTTCCTCCGATTTGACCAGATCGAAACATCCGTTATTGCCACGGGCATGTGAGGGGCCTTCAAGCCCGAATTGTGATCCCGGAGCGCCGCCAATGGCCTATACCCATGTCGATCTCTTCCCGCTCGGCGACGACGCGACACCCTATCGCAGGATCGGCGGCGAGGGGGTCACGGTGGAGAAGCTCGGCGACCACGAGGTGCTGAGCGTCTCGCGCGAGGCGATCCGGAAGCTGTCCGAGCAGGCCTTCATCGACATCAACCACCTGCTGCGGCCGGGTCATCTTGCCCAGCTCGCCAGGATTCTCGACGACCCCGAGGCGACGGGCAATGACCGCTTCGTCGCCTACGACCTGCTGAAGAACGCCAACATCTCGGCCGGCGGCGTGCTGCCGATGTGCCAGGACACCGGCACGGCGATCATCATGGGCAAGAAGGGCCGCAAGGTCTGGACCGACGGCGACGACGAGGCGGCGCTGGGCGAAGGCGTCGCCGACGCCTATTTCAAGCGCAACCTGCGCTATTCGCAGGTCGCGCCGCTGTCGATGTTCGAGGAGAAGAACACCGCGACAAACCTGCCGGCGCAGATCGACATCTATGCCGAGGGCAAGGGGCACGGCGAGGACGCCTACAGGTTCCTCTTCGTCGCCAAGGGCGGAGGCTCGGCCAACAAGACTTTCCTGTTCCAGGCCACGCCCTCGCTTTTGACCAAGGACCGGATGCTCGCCTTCTTGAAGGAGAAGATCCTGACGCTGGGCACCGCCGCCTGCCCGCCATACCACCTCGCCATCGTCATCGGCGGCACCTCGGCCGAGCAGAACCTCAAGACGGTCAAACTCGCCTCGACGAAATATCTCGACGCGCTGCCGACGCAAGGGTCCGAGAGCGGCCACGCCTTCCGCGATCTCGCGATGGAGGAAGAGATCCACAAACTGACGCAGTCGCTCGGCGTCGGCGCGCAGTTCGGCGGCAAGTATTTCTGCCATGACGTCCGCGTCGTGCGCCTGCCGCGCCACGGCGCCTCGCTGCCGATCGGGCTCGGCGTCTCCTGCTCGGCCGACCGCCAGGCCAAGGGCAAGATCACTAGGGACGGCATCTTTCTCGAGGCGCTTGAGGCCGATCCGTCGAGATATCTGCCCGATATCGACGAGAGCAGGCTCGGCGGCGACGTGGTCAGGATCGACCTGAACCGGCCGATGGCCGACGTTCTGGCGACGCTCTCGCGCTATCCGGTCAAGACCCGGCTCTCGCTCACCGGCACGATCATCGTCGCGCGCGATTCAGCCCATGCCAGGATCCGCGAGCGGCTGGAGGCCGGCGAAGGCATGCCGGACTATCTCAAGAACCACCCGGTCTATTACGCCGGCCCGGCCAAGACGCCGGACGGCATGGCGTCGGGCTCATTCGGCCCGACCACGGCGGGCCGGATGGACTCGTTCGTCGACCAGTTCCAGTCCTTCGGCGGTTCGATGGTGATGCTCGCCAAGGGCAACCGATCCGCGGCGGTTCGGGAAGCCTGCAGGCGCCATGGCGGCTTCTATCTCGGCTCGATCGGCGGGCCGGCGGCGCGGCTGGCGCAGGACTGCATCCGCAAGGTCGAGGTGCTGGAATATCCCGAGCTCGGCATGGAGGCGGTCTGGCGCATCGAAGTCGAGGATTTTCCGGCCTTCATCGTGATCGACGACAAGGGAAACGACTTCTTCAAGGAGCTCAACCTCGGATGAGGGCGCTTCCCGCAGTTCTTCTCGGGGTGCTGGCGACCGTCGCGGCGGCGCAGGCGCAGCAACCCGTGCCGGCGACCTGCTCGCGCGACCTGTTCCAGAACGAGGGCGGCATGCAGCGCGAGCTGACGCGGCTGCGTTCGGTCGGCACGGCCCCGCTGCCCGAGCAATGCCGCGTCTGGCGCGAGCATGTCGGCTTTCTGCAGAAGGCGCGCGGCGTCTTCGCGACCTGCATGACCGGCGCGAGGCGCGAGCAGAACGTCCGCCAGATGGACGAATCGCTGGCGGAGTATCGCGTGCTGCTGGCGGATCGTTGCAAGCGATGAGCCTTTCCGTCATTGCGAACGGTGACCGTGAAAGCCGAGGAATGCCATGACCGACCAGCCGCAGTCGCCCCTCGGCATCGCCGTCGTTCCCGTCACCCTGTTCGAGCAGAACTGTTCGATCGTCTGGTGCACGAAGACGATGCAGGCCGCGATCGTCGACCCCGGCGGCGATCTCGATCGCATTCAGGGCGCGCTGAAGGAACTCAAGGTCACGCCGGTCGCGATCTGGCTGACCCACGGCCATATCGACCATGCCGGCGGCGCGACCGACCTCGCCGAGGCGCTGTCTCTGCCGGTCATCGGCCCGCACGAGGCGGAAAAACCCCTGCTCGACTCGTTGCCGCAGCAGGGCCTGCGCTTCGACATGCGCGGCCTGCGCCCGGTCGCGCCGACGCGCTGGCTGAGCGAGGGGGACACGGTCTCGGTCGGCAATGTGGTTTTCGACGTGCGCCACGTGCCCGGCCACAGCCCCGGCCATGTCACCTTCTTCCAGAAGGATGTGCGTTTCCTGCTGGCGGGCGACACCGTCTTCGCCGGCTCCGTCGGCCGAACCGACCTGCCCGGCGGCGACCACGCCCTGCTGATCTCAGGCATCAAGACCAAGCTCCTGCCGCTCGGCGACGACGTCCAGTTCCTGCCGGGTCATGGCCCTGCGAGCACGTTGGGCGCGGAACGCGTAGGCAACCCGTTCCTGCAGGATTGAGCTCGAGAAACGAAAAGACCCGCAGCGGATGTCCGCTACGGGCCTCGGAATGAACCAACGGCCATGTCCTGAACGGGTGCGCGTACATCCGGCGTCAAACGTTCGGCCCATGGCCGTCTTCAACGGCGCCGGAGGACCTTGAACCGTCCTCGACATCGCCGTGATCCTCATATGGACATGGCGTGTGTCCGTTTCAAGGCCGTTCCTCAGCTATCGAGCACGCCGTGCAGGAAATCGCTCTTGCCGATCTGGATGCCGTTCTCGCGCAGGATCGCGTAGGCGGTCGCGGCGTGGAAATAGAAGTTCGGAACGGCGAAGAGGGTGAGGTATTTTTCGCCCTTCATCGTCACGGTGGCGGACGGGCCACGCGGGAAGGTGACGTCCTTGGCGAGGCCCGCGTCGAGCGCGGCATCGTCCGCGCCTTCGACGAAGCCCAGCGTCCTGGCAATGCGCGCCTTCAGTTCCTCGAAGCTCTTCTCCTCGTCCGGCATCTTCGGGTTCTCGGCCCCGGAGATGCGGAAAACCGCATTTTTGGCGAAGTCGCAGGTCAACTGGATCTGGCGCGTGAAGGGCAGCATGTCCGGCGCGATGCGTGCGTTCAGCAGCACTTTGGGGGCGATCTTGCGGGCGGTCGCCTGTTCGAGCGCCTTGTCGAGAATGGCGTCGAGCGCCTTCAGCGTCTGGACGAAGCCTGAAAGCGCGGCGGAGCGGGGGGTGATTGGCATGGGAGCGTTCCTCGGAAACGAAAACGGGTCCGGCCGGGCCCGTCGTGTCGTCGATATAGCAACTCCGGAGCGCTTTGCAGCAGACTCCGCTCAGTCCTTGGCGCGCTCGACATAGGCGCCGGTCTCGGTCATCACGACGATGCGCGTGCCGGGGCCGATATGCGGCGGCACGGCGGTGCGCACGCCGTTGACCAGGATCGCCGGCTTGTAGGAGGACGAGGCCGTCTGGCCCTTGGTCACCGGCTCGGTCTCGGCGACCTCGACCGTGACGCGCTGCGGCAGTTCGATCGCGACCGCCTTGTCCTCGAACACCGAGAGCGTGACCTTCATGCCCTCCTGCAGGTAGGGCGCCATGTCGCCGACCACGTCGCCATCGACATTGATCTGGTCGAACGTCTCGGGGTTCATGAAGACGTATTGCTCGCCGTCCTGGTAGAGATAGGTGAAGTCGCGATCCTCGACATAGGCGCGCTCGACCTGTTCGGTCGTCTTGTAGCGCTGCGTCATCTTGGTGCCGTCGGAGATGCGGCGCATGTCGATCTGCGTCGTCGGCGTGCCCTTGCCGGGGAAGAAGCTCTCGGCCGAGAGCACCGAGCAGAGATGCCCGTCGAGCTCGAGCACATTGCCCTTGCGGACGGATGAGGCGATGACCTTGACCACGTTGAGACGTCCCTGGCTTATGCGCGGCATGCGCGCGAGAATTCGTTGCCGCGCAACTACTCCATCGCGACCGAAAACGGAAGCCGCCGCGCCGAGGCGTCGAGAGCCGGCGCTTGACTTTAATGGCGTGTAGATACAATTAAAGCGCGAGGCTCGATTTCGATCCTGCCAAGAACGAGCGGAACATCCGCGAGCGCGGCTTGTCGTTCGATCGTGTCTATCAGTTCGATTTCGACACGGCGCTGATCCAGCCGGATTTTCGCTTCGACTATCCGGAGCCACGGTTCATCGCGACAGGGTTCATCGGTGATCGCCTGCATGTCGTCTGTTACACGCCTGCCGGTGATGCAATCAGAGTGATCAGCTTTCGCAAGGCGAACGATAGGGAGGCGAGGAAGTATGTCTTGGAGCGCGAAGGATCGTGAGGCGGCTCTGACCTTGCCGCCGCTGACCGATGAGGACGGCGAGGTTCGCGAACTGACCGACGCCGATTTCGCGCTGATGCGACCGGCGCACGAGGTTTTGCCGAAGGCGTTCATGGACGCCATGCGCGAGCATCGCCGCCGCCAGGGCGAGCGCGGGGCGCAGAAGGCGCCGACCAAGAAGCTGGTCTCGCTCAGGCTCGATCAGGAGGTGCTGGAGCGGGCCAAGGCCGGTGGGCCGGGCTGGCAGACGCGGATCAACGATATCCTGCGCGACGCGCTGCTGAAGCGGACGGGCTGACCGGCCGATCATGTCCGATCCCGATCCGCCCTTCTGGCGGCCCGACATCCATGCCGACCGACGCCCGGCGCTGCTGGCGCGCGGGCGGATCAAGGCGGCGCTGCGGCGCTGGTTCGAGGCGCGCGATTTCATCGAGGTCGAGGCGGCGATCCTGCAGGTCTCGCCCGGCAACGAGACGCATCTGCACGGCTTCGCGACGACGCTGATCGACGATGCCGGCGCGGGCCATCCCTACTATCTGCACACCTCGCCGGAATTTGCCGCCAAGAAGCTGCTCGCGGCGGGCGAGACGAAAATCTTCGACTTCGCCCGCGTCTTCCGCAATCGCGAGCGCACGGCGCTTCACCATCCCGAATTCACGATGCTGGAGTGGTATCGGGCCGGCGAGACCTACGACGTGCTGATGGCCGACTGCGCGGCGCTGCTGGCGGAGGCCGCCCGGGCCGCGGGCGCGACGACTTTGCGCTGGCGCGAGGTGGAGGCCGATCCCTTCGCCGCGCCGGAGCGGATGACCGTGCAGGACGCCTTCCTGCGCCATGCCGGCATCGACCTGTTGCGGACGGTCACCGCCGATCACGACGTCGACCGGGGCGGGCTCGCCGCCGATGCGGCCGAGGCCGGCATCCGCGTCGCTGCCGACGACACATGGTCGGACATCTTCAGCCGCATCCTGTCGGAGCGGGTCGAGCCGCATCTCGGCCGGGGCCGCGCCACCATCCTGTGCGAGTATCCGATTTCGGAGGCGGCGCTGGCCCGACCCGAGCCGGGCGATCCGCGCGTCGCCGAGCGCTTCGAGCTCTATGCCTGCGGCGTCGAGCTCGCCAACGCCTTCGGCGAGTTGACCGATCCGGCCGAGCAGAGGCGGCGCTTCGAGGCCGACATGGACGAAAAGCAGCGCATCCATGGCGAGCGCTATCCGATCGACGAGGATTTCCTCGCCGCGCTGGCGCGGATGCCGCAGGCGTCGGGCATCGCGCTCGGCTTCGACCGGCTGGCGATGCTCTGCACCCATGCGCGCGCGATCGAGGACGTGCTCTGGACGCCGGTCGCGCAACCGGGCAGGGGAGGGCGATGACGATCCATCGGCCTCTTTCCGACTCGCCGCTCCGCGGCATCGACGCGCTGATCGCGCGGGGCCTCGTCGCGCCCGCTCGGCGCGCTGCCTTGCAGGAGGTCGCGTCGCGCTATGCCGTCTCGGTGACGCCGGCCATGGCCGCGCTGATCGACGCCGGCGACGCCGCCGACCCGATCGCGCGGCAGTTCGTGCCCGACGCCGCCGAACTGGTGACGCTGCCGCAGGAGCTCGCCGACCCGATCGGCGACGACGTCCATTCCCCGGTCGCGGGCGTGGTCCATCGCTATCCCGACCGCGCGCTGCTCAAGCTCGTCCATGCCTGCCCGGTCTATTGCCGCTTCTGCTTCCGACGCGAGATGGTCGGGCCCGGCGGCGATGCCCTGACGGGCGAGACGCTGGACGCCGCGCTGGCCTATCTCGCCGCGCGGCCCGCGATCTGGGAGGTCGTCATGACCGGCGGCGACCCGCTGATCCTGTCGGGCCGCCGCATCCGCGAGGTCGCGCGCCGGCTGGCGGCGATCCCGCACATCAGGGTGGCGCGCTGGCACACGCGCGTTCCCATGGTCCAGCCCGAACGCGTCACCGCCGATTATGCCCGCGCCCTGCGCGTGCCCGGCAAGGCGAGCTATGTCGCGATCCACGCCAACCATCCGCGCGAGTTCACGGCTGAGGCCTGCGCCGCGCTGGCCCGGCTGGCCGACGCCGGCCATGTCCTGATCAGCCAGAGCGTGCTGCTCAAGGGCGTCAACGCCGATGTCGGGACGCTGGGCGCGCTGATGCGCGCCTTCGTCGAGAACCGCGTCAAGCCCTATTACCTGCACCATCCCGACCTCGCGCCGGGCACCTCGCATTTTCGGCTCTCGCTGGCGGAGGGTCAGGCCCTCGTCAAGCGCCTGCGCGGCCATCTTTCGGGACTGTGCCAGCCGACCTATATCCTCGACATCCCCGGCGGGGCGGGAAAGGCGCCGGTCGCGGCCTCGTCGCTCGGATGCGGGCCGGCGGAAGGCGCAGGAGCCACCGTCGAGGACCGGCACGGCGTTCGGCACGCCTACCCGCCCGCCTGAGCAGCCATCATCACGAAGGAGCGATCATGCAGGACAAGATGCCAATCGCGATCGTCTCCGACATCGTCTGCCCCTGGTGCTTCATCGGCAAGGCGCGCCTGGAGACGGCGCTTTCCCAGCACGGCCTGACCGACAAGGTCGCCATCACCTGGCTGCCCTATGAACTCAACCCCGACATGCCGGCCGAGGGTATGGACCGGACGCAATATCTCGACGCCAAGTTCGGTCCCGGCAAGCGCAGGGAGATCGAGATCAGGCTCTCGGAGGCCGCGCTGGAAAGCGGCGTCACCTTCAACTGGGCCAAGGTGACGAAGAGCGTCAACACGCGCATGGCGCATATGCTGGTCGCGGCGGCGTCGACCGTGCAGCGCGGCGGCGATATGAAGGCCGCGCTGTTCAAGGCCTATTTCCAGGAGGGCCGCGACATCGGCGATCTGGAGACGCTGGTCGCGATCGCCGTCGAGCAGGGTTTCGACGAGCAGGCGGCGCGCGACGAGCTGAGCAACGACGAGTTGCGCGAGACCGTGATCGGGCTGGAGGCGCATGCGCGGCAGGTCGGCGTCACCGGCGTGCCCTTCTTCGTCGTCGACGGCAAGCTCGCGGTCTCCGGTGCGCAGACGGCCGATGTCTGGGCTCAGGTCTTCGCGCAGGTGATGCGGGACGCGGCCTAGGCGCTTGCATCCTCGCTCGAATCATGGCCCATCCCGCGAGCGGCGGAGGGCCAGATGACGACCAACGACATCCGCGACCGGCTGATCGTGGCGCTCGACGTGCCGACGATCTGGGATGCCTACCGGCTCATTGGCCAGCTCGGCGACGAGGCGAGCTTCTACAAGATCGGCTATCGCCTCGCCTTCGCCGGCGGCCTCGATCTCGCCCGCCAACTCATCGGCGAAGGCAAGAAGGTCTTCCTCGACCTGAAGCTGCACGACATCGGCAATACGGTGACGGAGGGCGTCGACTCGCTGACCAGCCTCGGCGTCACCTTCCTCACCGTGCACGCCTACCCGCAGACCATGCGCGGCGCGGTCGAGGGACGCGGCGACGCTCCCCTCAGGCTGCTCGCGGTGACGGCGCTGACCTCCTATGACGACGGCGACCTGCGCGATGCGGGTTATGCCATGGCCGTGCGCGACCTCGTGCGCCTGCGCGCCGAGCAGGCCCGCGCCACCGGCATCGACGGCATCGTCTGCTCGGCCGCCGAGGCCGAGATCGTCCGCGACGCGATCGGCGCCGACATGCTGATCGTGACGCCGGGCATCCGCCCCACTGGGGGCGCCGCCGGCGACCAGAAGCGCACGCTGACGCCGGGCGAGGCGATCGCCGCGGGCGTCGACCATCTCGTCGTCGGGCGTCCCATCATCCGCGCGGCCGATCCGCGCGGGGCCACGGCCGCGATCATGGACGAGATCGCGGCGGCCTCCTAAGCTCCCGTTCCCGAATCCGAGAGACGGACTAGCGATCATGCCCAAGGGATATGTCGTGGCGCGCGCCAAGGTCACCAACGCCACGCAATGGGCGGCCTATGCCGCCAAGGCCGGCGAGGCGATGAAGATCTATGGCGGCACGCCGATCGTGCGCGGCGGCCAGATGACGGTCGCCGAAGGCGAGGGCCGGGCCCGCAACATCGTCATCGAGTTCGCCGACTTCGCCTCGGCCAGGGCCTATGTCAACTCGCCGGAATATGCCGAGGCGCGCAAGCTGCGCGAGGGCGCGGGCGAGATCGATATCGTCGCTGTCGAGGGGGTCTGACCATGGCGAAGGGCTATTGGATCGCCAGGCTCGATGTCCAGAACCAGGCCGAATACGACGCCTATCGCGCGCTGAACGCGGTCGCCTTCGCCAAATATGGCGGGCGCTTCGTCGTGCGCGGCGGCGAGTACAAGCTCGCGCGCGGCGAGAGCCGCAAGCACAACGTCGTCATCGAGTTCAAGGACGTCGAGACGGCGCGCGCCTGCTATGATTCGCCGGAATACCAGGCGGCGGTGAAGCACCTCGCCAATGTCGGTCCGGTCGATCTCGTCATCATCGCCGGCCATGACGGCCCGCAGCCGGGCGAATAGGTTGCGCGACCTCGATCGCGACACGCTGACCGCCATCGGCGTGATCAGCGGCACCTCGATGGACGGCGTCGACGTCTCGCTCGTCACCAGCGACGGGCGCGACGCGGTCTCGTTCGGGGCCGGCGCGTCCTATTCCTATCGACCTGAAACGAAAGCGGCTTTGCAGGCGCTGATCGCCGAGGCCGGGCGCGCCCTGACCGAGCCGCTCACGGAGCTGGAGGCGGTCGTCACCGCCGACCATCTCGCGGCGATCCAGAGCTTCCTCGCGGAGCAGGACCTCGATCCGGCCGGGATCGACCTCGTCGGCCTGCATGGCCAGACGGTCTATCACCGGCCCGACCTCCGCTTCACCCGACAGCTCATCGACGGGCCGGCGGTGGCGAATGCGCTCGGCATTCCGACCGTCGACCGCTTCCGCCATGCCGATGTCGCGGCCGGCGGCGAGGGCGCGCCCTTCGCGCCGCTCTATCATCGCGCGCTGGCGCAAGGCCTGGCCCAGCCGGTGATGGTGCTGAACCTCGGCGGCGTCGGCAATGTGACGTATATCGACGGCGAGAGCGTGATCGCCTTCGACACCGGTCCCGCCAGCGCGATCCTCGACGATTTCGTGCTGCGCCGGCGCGGCCTTGGCTTTGACGCGGACGGCGCGCTCGCCGCCAGCGGCCGCGCCCATGACGATCTCGTCGCCGGCTTCATGGACAATCCCTATTTCGACCGTCCGGCGCCGAAATCGCTCGACCGGAACGATTTCCATCGCCGGGCGCAGGTCGTCGAGCCGCTCTCGGACGCGGACGGCGCGGCGACGCTCGCGGCCTTCACCATCGAGAGCCTGGTCGCGGCCTTGCGCCATGTCCCGCTCGCGCCGTCGCGCTGGCTCGTCGGCGGCGGCGGCCGGCTGAACCGGCACTTCATGGCAGGGCTGGCGCAGCGCCTCGGCGTTCCCGTCGAACCGGTCGAGGCGGTCGGCTGGGACGGCGACGCGCTGGAGGCCCAGACCTTCGCCTATCTCGCGATCCGCTCGGTGAAAGGGCTGCCGCTCAGCCTGCCGTCGACGACGGGCGTGCCACAGGCTATGATGGGTGGGCGGTTGAACAGACCCATCGAGCGCCATCTCCAGGATGAGGGCTGAATGGTTGACGAGGCCTACCCCCGAAACGCCCCGCCGCCATCGACATCCAGCACCGTGCCGCTGACATAGCCGCAGGCCGGCGAGGCCAGGAAGGCGGCGGCGCTGGCGATCTCGTCGGGCTCGATCAGCCGGTCGAGCGGCAGGTTGGTCAGCATCTCCTCCCAGCGCGCTTCGTCGCCGAGTGCGGCGGCCGCGCGCTTCCTGCTCAGCGCGACGATGCGGTCGGTGCGGGTCTGCGACGGGTTGATGCCCATCACGCGCACGCCCCAGTCGACCGACTTTCCGCCGACGGCGTGAGTGAACGCCATCAGCGCGGCGTTGCCCGTGCCGCCGCAGACATAGTCGTAGCGCGGGCTGCGCCCGGCCCCGCCGATGATGTTGACGACGATGCCGGCCCGCCGCTCCTTCATCCGCGCGAGATAGAGCTTGGTCAGGTGGACATAGCCCATCACCTTGAGCGCCCAGGCGGCCTCCCAGGTCTCCATCGAGAGGTCGAGCAGGCCGCCGCCGGGGATCGCGCCGGCATTGTTCACCAGGATGTCGATGTCGGGATAGGCGGCCGCCACCCGCTCCCGTTCGGCCGCTTGCGAGAGGTCGGCGGCGCAGGTCGCGACGCGATTGGCCTCGCCGAGCCCGTCCGCGGTGGCCGAAAGCCGCTCGGCATCGCGCGCGACGAGCACGACCGAGCAGCCCTCTGCGAGGAAGACGCGGGCGCAGGCCTCGCCGATGCCCTTCGAGCCGCCGGTGATCAGGACGCGGCGGCCGGCGAGTTTCAGGTCCATCTCATGTCCTCGACGGTTCGGCGGCGGCATACCAGTCGCAGATCTGGCTGCCGGTGACGAAGGCGACTTCGTCCGAAGCCTGCAGCAGTTCGACCATCTCGACCAATTCGTGGAAGCGGTGCGGCGCCGAGATCAGGTGCGGGTGCAGGCCGACCGCGAGCACGCGCGGGTTCCCGGTCGCCTCTTCCTCGAACAGCCGCAGCGTATGGGCGAGGCGCTTGGCCATCTCGCCGGTGGCGTGCTTCTCGACGGCATAGACGATCGAGTCGTTGATCTCGAGATTGTAGGGCATCGCCACGAGCGGGCCGTGCGTCGTCGCCATCCAGCTCGGCAGATCGTCGACGCACCAGTCGCAGAGATAGTCGATGCCGTTCCCGCGCAGCAGCTCCGGCGTCTCGACGGTCTCGCGCAGTCCGGGCGAAAGCCAGCCGCGCGGCCGCTTGCCGGTGAAGCGCTCGATACGGTCGAGCGCGCCCTGTATCAGCGCCTCCTCGCCGCCCTCGGCATGGTTCATCGCCTTCTGATGGATGCCGTGCCCGATGAACTCCCAGCCGGCCTCCAGCATCGCATGGGCCGCGGCAGGATAGGCCTCGATCACGCCGGCGTTGAAGCTGGTCGAGGCCGGCAGCTTGCGGTCGGCGAACAGCTTCAGGATGCGCGGCAGCCCGGCGCGCATGCCGTAATCGGCCCAGGAGAAATTCGGCACGTCCGGCACCGTCTCGCGGCCATGCGGCGGCGTGATGATCGTGCGCGGCATCGGCTGGTCGAACTGCCAGTGCTCCACGTTGACGACGAGGTGGACGAGGATGCGCCTGCCGTTCAGCGGCGGCAGGACTGGACGCTGCGACGACAGCCGGTAGGGAATGCGGGGGTTGGCCATATCCTCAATGCGCTCCGGCGCGCATCTCGGCCATGATCATGGCCTTGAAGCGGGTGAAGTCCGGGCTGGTCAGGTCGTCGAGCGAGCGCGGGCGCGGCAGCGTGATCGGGATGTCGCGGGTGATGCGGCCGGGCCTGGCCGTCATCACGCAGACCCGGTCGGCGAGCAGGATCGCCTCGTCGATGTCGTGGGTGACGAAGAGCACGGTGGTCTTCAGCCGCTGCCAGACCTCCAGCAGCAATTGCTGCATCGAGAGCCGCGTCTGCGCGTCGAGCGCGCCGAACGGCTCGTCCATCAGCAGCGCGCGCGGCTCCATCACCAGCACGCGGGCGATGCCGACGCGCTGGCGCATGCCGCCCGAGAGCTGCACCGGCAGCGCCTCGTGGAATGTCTCCAGCCCGACGATCTGCAGGATCTCGCGCGCCCTGGCCTCGTATTCCGCCTTCGGAGCGCCCTGCACCTTGGGGCCGAAGACGACGTTCTCCCAGACGCTGAGCCAGGGCAGCAGCGCCGCCTCCTGGAAGACGACGCCCCGGTCGGGGCCGGGTCTGCTGATGGGGGCGCCGTCGAAGGTCAGGACGCCCTCGCTCAGCGGCTCGAAGCCGGCGAGCAGGTTGAGCAGGGTCGACTTGCCGCAGCCGGAGGGGCCGAGCAGCGCGACGAATTCGCCCTCGCCGATCCGGAAGTCGACATTGTCGAGCGCGCGTACGCCGCCCGGACCGCCATAGGTTTTCGAGACCGCGTCGAAGGTGATCGTGCCCATCGTGTTCCTCGTCATGGCGAGCGCGGCGAAGCAATCCGGAGGTTGGCGCGAAGCCTCCGGATTGCTTCGTCGGCTTCGCCTCCTCGCAATGACGGAATTGCGCCCGTCATGCGTTGAAGCTCTGGAGGCGGCGCCATTTCAGCACCCACAGCTCCAGCCGGACGATCAGCCAGTCCGACAGGAAGCCGACGAGGCCGATCGAGACCATGTCGGCGATGACGATGTCCATGCGCCCGACATAATAGGCGTCCCACAGGACGTAGCCGAGGCCGGACTTCACCGCGACCATCTCGGAGACGATCACGGCCGTCCAGCCGATGCCGAGCCCGATGCGAAGCCCGGTGAAGATCGAGGGCAGGGCGGCCGGCAGCACGATGCGGCGCAGGATGTCGAGGCGGCCCGCGCCCATCATCTGCGCGGCCCTGATCCAGTTCTTCTCGACGTCGCGGGCGCCCTGCGTGGTGTTGATCACGATCGGGTAGAACGCGCCGATGGTGATCAGGAAGACCGCGCCGAAATCGGCGATGCCGAAGATCGCGATCGAGATCGGCAGCCAGGCCGTGATAGGCACCGGCCTGAGCCACTGGATCGTCGGGTCGACCATGGCCTGCGCCAGCTTCGACCAGCCGATCAGGATGCCGAGCGGCACGCCGATGACGATGGCGAGCGCGAAGCCCTTGGCGACGCGCACGCCTGAGAACAGCACGCTTTCCGCCCAGGTGCCGACATAGGGCGACAGGCTCATCCCCGTCGGCGTGCCGAAGGCCCAGATCTTCCACGCCGCCCAGACCCGGTCCGGCGTCGGCAGCGCCCCGCCGGCCAGCGAGCCGTCCTTGCCGGCGAGCTGCCAGAGGATGACGGCGGTGAGCGGAAGCAGGATCGCGGCGGCGTATGAGCGCAGACGCGCGCCGAGGTGGCGCGCGGTGTCGCCGGCGGGCGCGGCCGCGGCGGAGGGTCTGGCTTCGGCCGTGGTGACGGTCATGGGTTCTTCCAGGCTATTGGGCCGATCCTAGCCACGATGTGGGGTGGGAGGGCTCAGCTCTTCGCCGCCGTCTCGAGGAAGCTCGCATCCCAGTACTGCTCGATCTCGCCCGACACGTCCTTCGGAATGACGCCCAACTCGTTGAAGGCCTTGGCCTGCGCCTTGATCTGCGCCGGAGTGATGACCGGGCCGAGATTGATCACTTTGGCGATCTCGGCCGAGACGGTCTCGTCGAGCCCGGTCAGCTTGGCGATGGCCGTCCCGAAGGCGACGCGCGAGCCCTCGAGCTCCTTCATCTTCCTGACATAGGCGGTGACGACGCGCTGCACCGCCTCGCGCTTGCCAGTGGCAGCGGCCTTGGAGGCGGCGAGCATGCCGAGTTCCGCGCCGACCGACTTCGAGGTCGAGTAGTCGAGGTTCTTGGCGAAGCTGCCATAGCCCTTCATCACCGGGATCGATTCGAACGGCTCCCAGGTCACGATCGCGTCGACCTCGCCCTTTTCCAGCGCCTGGTTGAAGTTGGCGCCGCCGCCCTGGATGTTGATGGCGCTGAACGAGTTGTAGGGGATGCCCTTCTCGATCAGCGTCGCGGCGAACTGGAACCAGACCGCCGAGCCCGGCGCGATCGCGATCTTCTTGCCCTTGATGTCGTTCCACGACTCGAAGGTCTTGCCCTTGCCGGCGATGACGTATTTCGGCGAGGAGCCGACGCCCATGATGCCGACCATCCCGGTCGAGCCGTTGGCGAGCGCGATGGCGAGATCGGCCGGACCGACCGAGGCGACGTCGAGCGAGCCGGCGAGCAGCGCCGTGCGGGCATCGGCATAACGGGCGAACTCGACCAGCTTGATCTCGACGCCCTGCTTCTTCAGATCCTCCTCGATCAGCGTGATCGGAGCGAGATGGCCGACCTTCTGGTAGCCGACGGTGAGCTGCACGGGCGGGGTGAGCGGGGCCTGCGCGAAAGCGGGAGCCGCCGTCTCGATGGTGAAGGCAGCGAGTCCCGAAGAGACGAGGCCCGCGCAAAAAGTCCGACGCTTCATATCCAGTCCTCCACGATGGCGGGATGAGCCCCGCGAGATCGATGCCTGTTCCCGTCTCGGGCTACTCGCCGGTGAAGGCGGGCTCCCGCTTGTCCCGGAAGGCTCTCTGGCCCTCCTTGTAGTCCGAGCTCGAGAAGCAGGCGGCGACCGCCGCATCCGCCCGAGCCGTGTTCCGCGTCGCTTCCGGCTGGGCGAGCGCGACCAGCGCCTGCTTGACCGCGCGCAGCGTCAGCGGCGCGTTGGTCGCGATGCTGCGCAGATAATCGGCCGCCTCCCGCTCGAAATCGTCCTGGCCGCGGAGCATGTTGACCACGCCGATGCGCAGCGCTTCCGGCGCATCGACGATGCGGGCGCTGAACAGGAGGTCGGCCGTCGCGCCGAAGCCGAGCCGCTGCACCAGCGCGGCGACGCCGTCATAGGCGTAGCCGAGCCCGAGCCGCGCGGCCGGCACGCGGAAGCGTGCGTCGGCGCGCGCCAGCCTGATGTCGCAGGCCATGGCGAGGCCGACGCCGCCGCCGAAGCAGATGCCGCGAATGACCGCGATGCTCGGCTTGGAGGCCTGGGCGAGCGCGGCGCAGCCGCTGAGATAGGCCTCGTCATAGGCGCGCGTCGCGGCCTCGCCGTCGCGGATCTCGCCGAACTGCGAGATGTCGGCCCCGGCGCAGAAGGCCCGGCCGCCTTCTCCCGTCACGACGATGGCGCGCACGTCGCGGTCGGCCTCGGCGCGCGCGACATGGCCGGCAAGGCTCGCCCACATCCCGTAGGTCATCGCGTTCATCTTCTCCGGCTGGTCCACGACCAGCCGGGCGATGCCGTTCTCCGCCTCGTATCGAACCTGCGCCATCGTCCGCCTCAGATCACGTTAAGCGCCCGCAGGCGCGCGATGTCGGCGGCAGAATAGCCGGTTTCCTCCAGGATGGCGTCGGAATGGGCGCCCTTCTCGGGCAAGGACGAGACCAGCGCGGCAGGCGTCCGCGACAGCGTCACCGGCTGGCCGACGAGGCTGACGCTGCCGCGCGCGGGATGGGACACGTCCTGCGCGATGGCGAGATGCCGCACCTGGGGATCGGCGAAGACCTCATCCATGCGGTAGATCGGCCCGGCCGGCACGCCATGCGCCTCCAGCAAGGCGAGCCATTCGGCCGAGGCGGCGGAGGCGAAAACCTGTGCGAGCAGGCCCATCAGCGCCGGCCGGTGGCGCAGGCGCTCGTCCTGCGTCGCGTAGTCTGGATTGGCCGCGAGATCCGGCCGGCCGAGCGCCTCGCAGAGCTTGAGCCACTGGCCCTGCCCGCCCACGCCGATATTGATGTAGCCGTCCGAGGTCGCGAGAACGCCCATCGGCGTCGAATAGGGGTGGTCGTTGCCGGCCTGCTCCGGCGCGACGCCGTCGACCAGCCAGCGCGCCGCCTGGAAATCGCAGAGCGCGATCTGCGCCTCCAGCAGCGAGGTGTGGACCCACTGTCCCTCGCCGGAGCGCTCGCGCTCGGCCAGCGCCACCAGGATGCCGGTCGCGGCATACAGGCCCGCCGTCGAATCGGCGACCGCCGCGCCGGCGCGCACCGGCCCCTGGCCGGGCAGGCCGGTGACGCTCATCAGCCCGCCCATCCCTTGCGCGATCTGGTCGAAGCCGGCGCGGTCGCGATAGGGGCCGTCCTGGCCGAAACCCGAGACCGAGGCGAGGATGATGCGCGGATTGGCCTCGCGCAGGTCGTCATAGGCGATGCCAAGCCGATCCTTCACGTCGGGACGAAAATTCTCGACGACGACATCGGCGCTCTCGACCAGCCGCATGAAGACGCACAGCCCCTGCGGCGTCTTCAGGTTCAGCGTCAGCGAGCGCTTGTTGCGGTGCAGGTTGAGCATGTCGTAGCCGTCGCGCGCGCCCGACATGCCCTCGTTCGGATCGACGCCGTCCGGCGGCTCGATCTTGATCACGTCCGCGCCGAAATCGGCCAGCACGCGGCAGCAGGTCGGCCCGGCGCGCACGCGCGTCAGATCGAGCACGCGCAGATGCGAGAGCGCGGCGGAGGGGGCTTTCGCGCTGCCTCGGGCGTTCATGGGCCCGTCTCCACTAGGCCGCCGAGCGCCGTCGGCGTGAGCGCTTGCCAATCGCTGTCGCGCTGGATGTCCGCTGCCAACGCCAGAAGCGAGAGGTCGCTTCCGGGCGTGCCGACCAATTGCGCGGCAACCGGGATGCCGTTCTCGTCGAAGCCGCGGGGCAGGGCGACGGCGGCCAGGCCGAGGCCGTTGACGAAGCGCGTATAGGCCGAGAGCGCGTAGAGGGTGCGCGCCGAGAAATCCGGCGAGCCGGGCTCGCAGGCCGCGACTTCGGGCGTGACGATCGGCATGACCGGGAGAAGGATCGCATCATGCTGGCGGAACAGGCTGAGCGCGCCTGCGACCGCCTTGAGCCGGGCGCGGGCCTCGTCGGCCCGCTCGGCCGGGATGGAGAGGCCCTTGCGCAGGCGCGCGGCGAGCGTCGGCTCGAGCGTTCCGGTCGCGAGCCGCCAGCCATGTTCGGCCGCGCTCTCGGCCTGCAGCAGGTCGAGCACCGGACCGTCGCAAGCCTTGAGCAGGGGCGCGAGCGGCTCGGGTTCGAGACGGCGGCCGCTGGCCTCGAGCCGCGTGGCAAGTCCATCGAGAACCCGAGAGATGGCCGGGTCGGACTGCGCGATCAGGTCGGTAGCGACGGCGATCGTCGCGATGCGGCGCGGCTTCGCCTGCGCGCAGAAGACCATGGCGACGCGCTCCAGCGTGACCGCATCCCGCGCCAGAAAGCCGAGCACGTCGAGCGAGGGCGCCAGCGCCATCGCGCCGCCGAGCGGGACGAGGCCCGGCGTCGGCTTCCAGGCCGTGACTCCGCAGCATTGCGCCGGGATGCGCAGCGAGCCGGCGGTATCCGAGCCGATGGCGAAATCCGCGAGCCCGGCCGAGATCGCGACGGCCGAGCCCGAGGACGAGCCGCCGCAGATGCGCTCCGGCTTCCACGGGTTGAGCGGCCGGCCGCGCGCCGCGTTCGATCCCGAGGGCTCGAAGGCGAGCGGGGTCATCTCGGCATAGCCGCGCCGCGCCGCGCCGGCTTCGTCGAGCGCGACCAGCACGGCGGCGTCTCGCATCGGCGCATCGGCAAGGGCGCCGGTCAGGCCATAGCCCGGCTTGCGTCCCGCGACGTCGAGCAGATCTTTCGCGACATAGCTCAGCCCGGCCAGCGCTCCGTCGCCGCCCGGCGCATTGCAGCGCTCGACGAGGCAGCGCAACGCCGCGGCGCGGTCGCCGGGCGCGAGGCTCGACTCCTGGACGGCGCGGGCTGGCATTGCGAGCATGGCGGTGCGGACCTCCTGAAAGCGAGACTGTGACAGTTCCCGTCTTTTAGGAATGAGAAATGCAGCAAGTCTGATTTCCCGGTTTGCGAAATCAGCCAGGATCGGCGGCGCTTGCCTGCAGCGCCGCCAGCAGCCGGGCCGTCGGCGGGTCGAGCGCCTCGACGTGAGGCACGCAGATGTCGATGTCGCGCCGGGCCCAGTCCTCGTCGAGCCCGATCAGGCGCAGGCCGAGCGCCTCGGCCAGGGGTCGCAGCGCGGCTTCCGGCAGGATGCCGATGCCGAGCCCCTGCCGCACCATCTGGCACATCACCTCGAAGGAACGGACCTGCACGCGCACGCGCAGCACCGAGCCCCGCTCGCGCGCCTTCTCGGCGACGACGCGGTGGACGGCGGTGCCGGCGTCGAGCGCGACGAACTCCTCGTCGAGGATGTCCTGGAAGCGCACCCCGTCGCGGCCGAAGAGCCGGTGCTCCGGGAAGACCGCCAGGGCCAGCCGGTCCTCGGCATAGGGTATGGTGACGAGGCCGGGCGTCGCCAGCCCGCGCACGATCACGCCGAGATCGGCCTGGCCGCGCGCCAGCGCCTCCAGCGTCTCCGACGAGGGCCGCTCCTCGAGATCGACCTTGATCCGCGGATTGTCGCGCATGAAGGCGGCGAGGTCCTGCGCCAGCCGCTGAACCAGCGCCGATGAAGAGGCGCAGACGCGAACGCGGCCGCGCACGCCGAGCCGGTGCTCGCCCATATGCGAGACGAGCTGGTCTGCAAGCCGCAGCACGGATTGGGCGTAGCGCAGGGTCGTGACGCCGGCATGGGTCGGCTCGACGCCATGGGGCAGGCGCTTCATCAGCGGCTGGCCGACCTCCTCCTCCAGGAGCCGCAGCCGCCGGCTCGCCGCCGAGATCGCGATGTTCATGCGCTGCGCCGCCTGGCTGAGGCTGCGCAATTCGCAGAGCGCGACGAAGAGCCGGAGCGACTGGAGATCGTGATGCAGCAAGGGCAGGCTCCCCGCGGGGCCGCCCCGCTCACTCCCCGGAAATCAGCCCGGGAAGCGCCAGCGCGTCAACCGCCTCGCCTCCGGGCAGATTGACGGTGATGGGGCGGCCGGCCGCATCCTCGAAGCGCAGCTCGGGCCAGCGCGGCGGCCGCGTGCCGGCGAGCGTGACGTCGAGGGTGACGACCCCGTCGCGCTTCTCGGCGGATATCGAGAGCAGGCAGGGCGGGGTCAACGGCGTCTCCAGCACGCTCGCGCCGTCGTCGTCATAGAGGTCGAGCGTGGCGCTCTCGCCCTCGGCCAGCGCGATCCGCAGCGTCAGCGGGCCGGTCGCGGTCGACGGCGCGGGGCCGAGCGGCAGGATCGAGCCGCCGCGCAGGAAGGCCGGGCAGCGGCCGGGCGGGGCATCGATGGCGATGGTCGCGCCGCCCGGATGATGCGCGCCGGTCCAGAGATCGCGCCAGCCTTCCGCGCAGGCCGGCAGCCAGACGCCGCGCGTCGTCGCAGCCCTGTCGAGCACGGGCGCGATCAGCAGCCGCTCGCCGAGCAGGAAGCAGTCTTCCTCGGCATAGCTCTCCGCCTGCTCGGGGAAATCGAGGAACAGCGGCCGCAGGATCGGCTCATGGTCGCGATGCGAGCGCCAGAGCAGGTCGTAGATCAGCGGCGTCAGCCGCTCGCGGAAGGCGAGGCAGTCCCTGATCCGCGGCAGCAGCTCGGGATACATCCAGGGCTCGTTGGCGCTGCCGTCGTCGTTCCAGGAATGGATCGTGAAGCGCGGCCAGAAGATGCCCTGCTCGATCCAGCGCAGCAACAGCTCGGGTTCGGGTTTCGGCCCGGCGAAGCCGCCGATGTCGTGGCCGAAATTGGCCAGCCCCGAGAGCGAGAAACCATGACCCATGCGCAGGTTCCAGCGCAGCGTCGCCCAGTCGGTGCGGTTGTCGCCGCTCCAGGTCTGGACATAGCGCTGCATGCCCGGCCCGCCCGAGCGCGAGATCAGATAGGGCCGCTTGGCCGGCGCCGCCGCCGTCTGCGCGATCCCGGAGGCGCGCATCATCAGATTGGTCTGCACCGGCCTGAGCGTCGCGATCGTCGCTCCCTGGCCGGCGAGGTCGCAGCCCGCCGCCTCGTCCCAGATCTCGAACTCGTTGTTGTCGTTCCAGGTCGAGTTGATGCCGAAGTCGATCAGCTGTTCCCGCACCTGCGTCGACCACCATGCGCTCGCCCTTAGGTTGGTGAAGTCGAGATAGGCCGCCGGCCCGCCCCAGAATTGCGTGATGTGCGGCTTGGAAGGATCTTCGCTGTCGCGCACGAAGCCGCGAAAGGCCTCGACCTCGGCGAAGCGCGGATGCGCCGTCAGCAGCGCCGGCTTGATGTTGGCGACGAGCTCGACGCCGGCCTGCCCGAAGCGGGCGGTGACGGCCTTCGGGTCGGGAAAGCGGTCGCGGTTCCAGGTGAAGACGCAGCGCTTGTCGCCGACCAGCGTATAGCCCGACGACATCTGGAAGGAGCCGCAGGGGATGCCGTGCTCCTTCAGCAGGTCGAGAAAGCCGACGAGCCTGTCCGAGGCGTCGGGCGCGTCGGTGTAGGACATGGTCGAGCCCGAATAGGGGATCGTCCAGCGCGGCGGGAAGGCGGCCCGTCCCGTCAGCGCGGTGAAGCGCTTCACGACGTCGTCGAGCCTTGGCCCCAGCACGACATGGAGGTCGAGATCGCCGTCGCAGGCCTCGAAGCTCCGGAACAGGTCGTGATAGGCGTCGAGCTCCTGGCCGAGATCGAAGGCTCCGCGCGCGAGATTGTCGTAGAACAGCCCGACCGCCTGCCCGCCGCGATCGGGCCTCACCGTCACCGACCAGGGGATGTGCTTGTAGAGCGGGTCGGAGCGGCCGGCGTCGTAGCCGAGCGGGTCCGTCGCGCCCATGGCGAGCCGGCGGCCGTGCTTGTCGGCGTCGCCGGATTTGTCGCCGAAGCCGTAGAAACGCTCGTTTTCGTCGCGGACGAGATAGTGCCGGAAGCGGTTCGAGCGTTTGTCGAAGGCGTAGGCGTGGCTCGGCCGGTCGGTCAGCACGGACTCGAAGGGCGCGGCGGGAGCTGGCCGCGCTTGCCAGTCGAGCATCAGCGGCGCGCGGCGGATGACGATGCGCAGCCACGCTGTCTCGACGGTGATCGTGTCCGCATCCTCCGACACGGTGAAGGCCTCGCCGGGAAAGCCGGAGACGTCGAGCCGGTCGCGCCCGTCGATCGGGTCGGGCTCGCCGGCCCAGGCGATCTCGGGCGAAAGCGACCAGGTCCGGGGCATGGCGAGCCCGCCCGGCCGCGTGATCAGCAGCCGGGCGAGATGACTGTCGAGCAGATAGACGGTGGCGCGGTAGCCGCCCTCCAGCGCGAGATCGACATGACGTGTCCCGGTTCCGGCGAGCCTCGCCCCGGTCAGCGGATGCATGCAACGAGCCTTACTTGATGAAGCCGAACAGGGTCGGCAGCCAGAGCGAGAGCGCCGGGATGTAGGTCACGAGCAGCAGCGCGCCCGTGCTCCACAGGAACATCGGGATCAGCGGCCGCGTCACCTGCTCGATCGAGACCCTGGCGATGGCGCAGCCGATGAAGAGCGCGCTGCCCGTCGGCGGCGAGATGATGCCGAGGCACATGTTGAACACCAGGATCACGCCGAAATGCACCGGATCGACCCCGAGCTGCACCAGAACGGGGAGGAAGATCGGCGTGAAGATCAGGATGCCGGGCGTCAGGTCGAGGAAGGTGCCCATCAGCAGCAGCACGATGTTCACCAGCATCAGCGCGACATATTTGTTGTCGGAGATCGCCGTGATCCATGCGCCGATCAGTTGCGGAATCTCGGCCAGCGACATGACATAGGCCATGGCGAGCGAGGTGCCGATCATCAGCGAGACGACGGCGGTGGCCTCGATGGTGTCGAGGAGGATCTTGTAAAGGTCGCCGAATTTCAGCTCGCGGTAGAAGCCGGCCAGCACCAGCGAATAGACCACCGCGATGGCCGACCCCTCGGTCGCGGTGAAGGCGCCGGCGACGATGCCGCCGATCACCAGCACGATCAGGATGATGCTCGGCACGGCGCTGAGGATGAACCTGATCTTCTCGGCTATCGCCAGTGGCGGCATGCGGGCATAGCCGCGCTTCTTGGCCATGAACCAGACCGGGATCATCACCGCCACGCCCATCAGGATGCCGGGGATGTAGCCGGCCAGGAACAGGGCCGCGATCGAGGTGCCGCCCGAGACCAGCGAATAGACGATGAAGGCGCCGGACGGCGGGATCAGCAGGCCGGTCGGGCAGGACGAGATGTTGACCGCCGCCGAGAAGGCCGGGTCGTAGCCCTCCTTGTCCTGCAGGGGCTGCATCGTGCCGCCGATGGCGGACGCCGCCGCGACGGCCGAGCCGGAGACGGTGCCGAACAGCATGTTGGCGAGGATGGTGATCTGCGCGAGCGCGCCCGGCATCCAGCCGACGAACACCTTGGCGCAGTCGATCAGCCGGCGCGCGATGCCGCCCCGGTTCATGATCGAGCCCGCCATGAAGAAGAACGGGATCGCCAGCAGCGCGAACGAGTCGAGCCCCGTCGCGATGCGCTGCGCCGTGACGGCCAGCGCCGGCAGCGGCGGCATGATCGTCAGCAGCGCGGCGATGGCGGCGAGGCCGGTGGCGTGGCTGACCGGCACGCCGATCGCCATCAGCGCGATGAAGGCGAGCGACAGGACCCAGGTGGGGGAGAGTTCCATGATCGGTCCTGTCGCCTTATTCGAGCGTGATTTCCTTGGCCGCGATCTCCTGCCCGGTGGCGATTTCGAGCGTCACCAGCACGGCGTAGATCGCGGTCAGAAGGCCCGACAGCGGGATGATGGCGTAGACATAGGCGACCGGGATCAGCATCGCCGGCGAGACCTGCCCGAGCCGCAGGTTGCGCTCGACCAGGAGCCAGCCGCCGACGCCGAGGATCAGGATCGCGAAGACGATCACGAGCCCGGCGATGAAGATGTCGATGCCGCGTCGCGTCCGGCCGGAGCTGTATTCGATCAGCCCGGTGATCGCGATGTGACCGCGCTTGCCCAGCACATAGGCCGCGCCGAGCAGGCTGACCCAGATGAACAGGAAGCGAGAGAGCTCGTCGGTGAAGGAGGTCGACGAATTCAGGAAATAGCGGCCGACGACCTGCCAGACCACGCAAGCCAGCATGACCACGGTCATCGGGACGGCGAGCGTGAGGACGAGGATGTCGAGGCTGCGGTGGATGCGGCGGAGCATGTGACGACCCGACGAGAAAGGGTGCGGAATGTTTCCTTCTCCCGCGGGGGGAGAAGGGGAGGTCGCGCCCATCGCCCTACTGCACGGCCTGGATCCTGTCGGCCAGCGCGGCCACGGCCGGCACGGCCTTGAGGTCGTCGTACATCGGCTGCACGGCCTTGCGGAACGCGGCCTTGTCGGCGTCGACGAAGGTCACGCCCATCTTCACCGCGTCGCCCTCGGCTTTGTCGAGCTCCTTCTGCCAGTTCTCGTTATGCGCCTTGGAGGAATCGATCGCGGCCTGCCGCACCAGCTCCTGCTCGGGGGCCTTCAGCCGGCCGAAGGTCACGCCCGAGGCCAGCACCACGTCGGGAACCCGCGTGTGCTCGTTGCGGGAATAGAACTTCATCACCTCGCCGTGCTTGGCGAGCGTCAGCGCCGTGACGTTGTTCTCCGCGCCATCGACGACGCCGGCCTGCAGCGCCGAATAGAGTTCGCCCCAGGCGAGCGGGGTCGCGGCCGCGCCGAGCAGATTGACCATGCGGGTGGTGATCGGGCCGGGCTGGACGCGGATCTTCAGGCCCTTGAGGTCGTCGGGCGTCCTGATCGGTTTCCTGGCGTAGAAGCTGCGGGTTCCGTTGTCCTGATATGAGAGCCCGAGCAGCGACTTGGCCTTGCCGGCATCGAGGATCTCCCGGCCGATCGGCCCGTCGACGACCTTGAAGAAATGCTCCTTGTCGCGGAACAGGAAGGGCGTGTCGAAGACGCCGAAGGCCGGCTCGAAGGCCGCCAGCGGCGAGGCGTTGGCATGGGCGAAGTCGAGCGCGCCGGCCTGGAGCTGCTCCAGCAATTCGCGCTGCTGGCCGAGCTGGCCCGATGGGAAGACCTTGATCTCGATCTCGCCCCTGGAGCGCTCCGAGACGAGCCTGGCGAAGAGTTCGAGCGAGACGTCGACGGGATGGCCCTTGGCGAGGCCATGGCCGAGCCGCATCGTCGTCTTGGCCTGCGCGAAGGGAGCAGGCGCCAGCCCGGCGGCGGCGGTCATCCCGGCGATCAGGGTGGTGCGTCGTGTGATGCTCATCTTGGTGTCCTCCGCGTTGTTGGCTGTTTGTCTTTTCTTGTCATCCCGGCCGGCGTTTTCGCCTTGTGGCCGCTCGCTCAGGCTCCGGCGGGCTTCTGTTCCTGCGCCAGTTCGGCATAGCGACGCGACAGGGTGGCGAAGGCCTTCTTGCGCGTCGTCTTGTCGGCCGCGATCAGGCCCTTGAGATTCCAGCCGCGCTGATAGGCGGTCTGCCGCCGCTCCGTGCGAAAGTCGTAGAGAATCCAGGGGCAGAAGCCGCGCACATAAGGCGCGCTCTCGACCAGATCGAGCTGACGCTCGTAGAGGTCGGACTGGTGGCTCTCGCCGAAAAGCTCGCCCGGCCGCCCCTCGCGCCCGGCGACGGCGTCGGCCCCGGTCTCGGTGATCACCAGCGGCTTGTCGAGATCGGAATTGGCGAAAAGGCGCTTCAGCCCGTCGAGCGAGGGCTCGTACCAGCCGAAATACTCGTTCAACCCGATGATGTCGAGCGCGTCGGAGAGCCGGTCCTCGATGCGGAAATGCTCGCGGTTGATCAGGCAGGCGGCCGAGACCAGCCGGGTCGGATCCATCTCGCGGCAGGAGGCGGCGAGCCCGCGCATGAAGGCCAGCCTTGCGTCGGTGTCGGCGTTCTCGTTGCCGACGCCCCAGATCACGATGCTGGCGTGGTTGCGGTCGCGCCGGATCATCTCGCGCAGTTGGTTGTCGGCATCGGTGAAGGTGTCGGGGTTGGAAAAGTCGATCGCCCAGTAGACCGGCACCTCTTCCCAGAGCAGCAGCCCCACCTCGTCGGCGATCCGCGCCGCCAGTTCGTGATGCGGATAATGCGACAGCCGCAGGAAATTGGCGTTCAGCGCCTTGGCGTCGGCGAAGCGGCGGCGGATGTCGGCCTCGGTCGAGACCTTGCCGAGCTCGCGGTCGTCCTCGTGCACGCAGATGCCGCGCAAAAAAATGTCCTCGCCGTTGAGCAGGATGCGCTGGCCCTCGACCCTGATCTCGCGGAAGCCGATTTTCTCGCTGAGCAGGTCCTCGCCGAAGCCGATGCTGACCGGATAGAGCCTCGGGCCGGCCGGGCTCCAGAGTTCCGGCGCGGCCTCGAATTCCAGCCGGCCGACGCCGCTGGAGATCGGCACGGCGATCTCGCCCGCCAGCCCCTCGATGACGAGCCGCGCCGTGCCGCTGGCGCTCTCCGACAGCGTGACATCGACGGCGATGCGCTGGCCCTGCGAGCCCGGCACGAGCGCCACGCCGAAATCGCGGATGAAGATCGCAGGCACGCGCACCAGCCCGACCTCGCGATAGATCCCGCCATAGTTGAACCAGTCGGTATGGTTCATCGGCACGCGCTCGGGCCGGCGGCGGTTGTCGACATTGATCCGCAGCCGGTTCGCGCCAGCGGTCAGATGCCCGGTCAGTTCGACGAAGAACGGCGTCGAACCGCCGCGATGGCTGCCGAGGAAGACGCCGTTGAGGAAGACGCGCGCCTCGTAATTGGCCGCGCCGACGCGCAGGAAGACGCGCTCGCCGGCCTTGCCCGGCGCGAAATCGAGCTGGCGCGTATACCAGGCGCCGCCCTCGAAATAGGTCCATTCCGGGCGCGCCACGTTCCAGCAGGACGGAACGGCCGCGGTCTGCCAGGCCCCATCGTCATGGTCGCGCGGCGTCGTCCAGCCGCCGATCGGATCGGGCTCGTCCTCGAACCAGCGCTGGCGCAGCCCCTCGTCATGCAGGTCGAGGACGAAGTTCCAGTCGCCGTCGAGCGATTCGACCGGCCGGCCCGCGACGCTCAGCATCTCGCGCCAGCCGACGCGGCGCTCCGAGAAGGGGGCGGCATAGGCTTCGTCATGGAGATGATGGAACGGGTCGTGTCCCGGCTGGAGCGCGTGCTCGCCGAGCCCTTTCGCAGGGCCGTTCTCGACCTTGGCGTCCATCCCGGCAACGAGTCTTCTTGTGGAGGAAAACGATTTCCCTTATGCTAGACAAGCGCCGCGCTTCTGGCAACCATGTCCTTGCATCGGGCCGTGATGATATGGGTCGGGCGGAAGGGGCGTCGCGCCGTTGAACGAGCATGATCGATCCAAAGCCGCCGCGGCGGCGCGCCCGGTCTCGATCGCGGCGGTGGCGCGACGCGCCGGCGTCTCGATCGCGACCGTCTCGCGGGTGATGAACGGCGTCGAGAACAAGGCGACATCCGAGACCGCCGCCCGCGTCAACGCCGCCGTCGCGGCCCTAGGCTACCGGCCCCAGAGCGTAGGGCGCGCCTTGCGACAGCGCGAGAGCCGCATCGTCGGCGTGCTCGCCGCCAATCTCGGCAACCCTGCCATGGCGGCCGCCGCCGCCTCGATCGAGCTCGCCCTGCGCGACGCCGGCTTCGTCATGGCGCTCTGCGACACGCATGAGGACCCTGCGATCCAGGACGAATATCTCGCCGAGATGGAGGCGCAGCTCGCGCGCGGCATCGTGCTGCTGGTCGCGGTGCCGTCGCCGAAACTCGACCTGTTGCGCGCCGCCGGCCGCCCGCTCGTCTTCGTCAACCGGCGCGATCCCGGCGACGAAATCTCGCCCTTCGTCGGCATCGACGACCATGCCGCCGGTTTCGCCGTCGCGCGGCACTGGCTGGCCCGGCCGGAGCCTGGTCCGTTCGGCCTGCTGCACGCCTCGCTCTCCTTCAGCGCCGGCCAGCGCCGTGCGGCGGGCTTCGTCGCCGGGCTGGTCGCGGGCGGCGTGCCGGAAGACGACATCCTGCGCGCCAGCGGGGCGGGCAAGAGCCATCTCGCCATCGGTCACGAAGGCATGGGCACGCTGCTCGCCGCGCCCGTGCTCGCGCGCCGCATCCTCTGTCTCAGCGACCTGATCGCCTATGGAGCCTATCGCCGCCTGACCGAGGCGGGCCTGAGCGTGCCGGGCGACGTCGCGCTGTTCGGCTTCGACGACAATCCGCTCAACGCCTGGATCGCGCCCTGGCTCAGCGCGGTCAAAATCCCCTATGACGGCTTCGGCCCGGTGGTGGTGCGAACGCTTGCCACGCTGCTCGAGACGGGCGAGGCGAAGGCCGCCTTCCTGCCTCATGAACTCGTCATTCGCAGCCAGTCGAAGCAGCCGTAGACGGGAAACGCCATGCCGGTCGCGACCGAGGCCCACAGCATCGCCTCCGGGCGGCTCACCGCCAGCATCAAGCCGGCAGGCGCCGAACCGATCAGCCTCAAGGGCGCGGATGGGGTCGAACTGCTCTGGCAGGGCGGGCCGCAATGGCCGCGCCATGCGCCGCTGCTGTTTCCGATCGTCGGGCGGCTGACCGACGACACATTGCGGCATCAGGGCCGCGACCACCGCATGACACAGCATGGCTTCGCCCGCGACAGCCTGTTCGGCTGGGTGGCGCGCGACGAGAGCAGCGCGCATCTGCGGCTCGGCGACAGCGAGGCGACTCGCGCGTTTTATCCCTTCGCCTTCACGCTCGACCAAATCTACGCGGTTGAGCACGCGACGCTCTCGGTGACGACGATCGTCTCCAATCCGGGCGAGGCGGTGCTGCCCTTTGCGGTCGGCGCGCATCCGGCCTTCGTCTGGCCGCTGGCCGAGGATGTGCCGCGGAGCGCCCACCGTCTGGAATTTTCCGATGAGGAGGCCGGCGAGGCGCGGACCCTGACCGGCGGCCTGCTCGACGGCGGCGTGACGCTCCCGCTCGACGGCAAGCGTCTGCCGCTCTCTCCAGGCCTTTTCGCCGCCGACGCGCTGGTGCTGCCGCGGGTGAGGAGCGGGTCCGTCCGCTTCGTCGCTGAAGGCGAGGACGGTCGGCCCGTCCGCGCGCTGACGGTCGCCTGGGAAGGCTATCGCGATCTCGGCCTCTGGTCGAAGCCGGATGGCGCGCCCTTCCTCTGCATCGAGCCGTGGTTCGGCACGGCGAGCCCGCTCGGCTGGCAAGGCGACTTCGTCGACAAGCCGGGACTGATGCATCTCGCCCCCGGCGAGAGCCGCCGTTTCGTCTGGAGCGTCACGGTCGAGGTCTAGTTCGCCACACTTGCGCCGCGCCCGCGACGCTCATGGGCCGGCCAGCGCGCGTCGCGCCGCATCGCCGAGCAAGGCCGCCGCGGCGCCCTGGATCTCCCTGTCATGGCTTGCGCGGACGGTCGCGAGCGGCGGGATGGAAAAGCCCGCCATCGCGCCTTCCTGCCGGAACAGCGCATCGAAACGGGCGAAGAGGGCCGCGTTGGCGACCAGCGGCCCGCTGACCAGGATGCGGCTCGGGAAAAGCAGGCGGCAGGCATTGGCGAGCGCCCGCGCCAGGATGCCCGCCGCCGCCTCGACCTCGGCCAGGGCGAGCAGGTCGCGGCGCGGCAGGGCTTCCGCCAGCCCGTCCTCGTCCTCGTCGAGCTCCGGCCAGCGCCGGCGCAGGACCGGCAGCAGCGACCAGAGCGCGGCCCCGGTCTCCAGGCAGGCGGTGTTGCCGCAGCCGCAACGCCGCCCGTCCAGCACCGAGAAGCGCCAATGGCCGATCTCGCCGAAGGGTCCGCCCGCCGGCGAGAGCGGCTCGCCGTCGACCGCATGCGCCAGGCCGATGCCCCAGCCCCAATGCAGCAGCAGCGTGCCGCCGGCAAAGCGCTCCGGCTCCCGCGCGACGCGGGCGCCGAGCTCGGCGTCGAGATTGCGGCAGATCCGGACCGGACCGGCGACGGGCTCGAGCACGGCCGCGATGTCGAGATCGCGCATGCCGGGCCAGCGCGACGCCATAAGCCAGCGTTTCCGCCGCAGGTCGATCAGGCCCGACAGCGAGACGGCGGTGCCGGCATGGCTCATCCCGTGCGGCATCGCGGCCAGAAGGGCCGCCGCGAGCCCGCGCATCGCCCCGGCCATCGCCGCATTGTCGGCGTCGCGCGGGACCGGCCGCCTGCGCCGCGCGATGACGTCGCCGTTGAGATCGACCAGCGCGCCCGCGAGCGACTGGCTCGCGACATGGATCACCGAGCCGCCGATGGCGCGGGCGTTGGCGATCAGCACGCCGGCAGGCCGGCCGCGCCCGGCTCCCGCGCCGGTCGTCTCGGCCAGCAGCCCGCGCGCAACCAGATCGGCGACCGCGCGCGAGACCGTGGAGGAGCGCAGGCCCGACAGCCGCCCGATATCGGGCCGCGACTGAGCAAGGCCTCCGGCCACGAGCCGGTAGACGCGCGCCCGGTCGCGCCCGGGCGCGGTCATGCGCGCCGACTCGTCGATCAGGGCGTCGCACGCATAATTCGGAACAATGTCGTTCAAAATCGAGATTGCCTTTCCGGGCGATCTTTTTAAACTGGGATCAGGTGTTTTCAAACATTTTATCGCACGAACGGTTCAAAATTGACATGGTCGATCTCCGCATCGTTCCCGACAAGGATACGCTCGGCGCGAAAGCCGCCGCCCGCGGCGCGAGCGCGATCCGCGAGGCGATCGCGCGCTTCGGCGAGGCGACCATCGTCGTCGCGACCGGGGCCAGCCAGTTCGAGATGCTGAAAGCGCTCACGGCGGCGAAGGACATCGACTGGGCCAGGGTCACGGCCTTCCATCTCGACGAATATGTCGGCCTCGGGACCGACCATCCGGCGAGCTTCCGGCGCTATCTCGAGGAACGCTTCGTCGGCCCGCTCGGCGGCGCGGTCCGCTTCATGCCGGTCGATGGGCTGGCCGAGCCCGAAGGCGAGGCGAAGCGCCTGAACGGGCTGATCGCCGGGCGCCGGATCGATCTCTGCTTCGCCGGCATCGGCGAGAACTGCCATCTCGCCTTCAACGATCCGCCGGCCGATTTCGAGACGCAAGAGCCTTACATCGTCGTGACGCTGGACGACGCCTGCCGCCGGCAGCAGTTCGGCGAGGGCTGGTTCCCGAGCCTCGAGGCGGTGCCGGAGCGCGCCATCTCGATGAGCGTGCGCCAGATCATGATAAGCGCGCTGATCGTGCTGTCGGTCTCGGATACGCGCAAGGCCGAAGCCGCGCGAGATGCGTTCGAGGGCCCGGTGACCCCGCTTCGCCCGGCCTCGATCCTGCAGCGCCACGCCGATACGGTGGCCTTCGTCGATCCCGCCGCCGCCTCGCTTCTCGGCAAGGGCTGAGGGCGCGCCATGATCTCCGCCGGCCTCGTCGATCTCCAGGCCAACGGCTTCGCCGGCGTCGATTTCAACTCCGGGAGGCTCACCGCCGACGAACTCGACCATGCGCTGGAGGCTATGCTCGCCACCGGAGTCACGACCTGCCTGCCGACGATCATCACCGCGCATCCGGGCGAGCTGGAGAGCCGGTTCCGCGCGCTCGACGCGGCCGTCGCCGGGAGCCGTCTCGGCCCGGCGATGTGTCCGGGCTACCATCTCGAAGGACCGTTCCTCAATCCGGCGACGGGCTATGCCGGCTGCCACCCGCCCGCCGCGATGACTGCCGCCGACCCCGCGCTCGTCGCCCGGCTTCGGGACGGCATCGCCCGGCCGATCCTGATGGTCACGCTCGCGCCGGAGGTCGACGGCGCGCTCGATCTGATCGGGACGCTGACGCGCCAGGGCGTGATCGTCGCGCTCGGTCACACCGCGGCCGATTTCAGCCAGATCGCGGCCGCGGTCGATGCCGGCGCCCGGCTCTCGACCCATCTCGGCAACGGCATGACGCAGACCGCGCACAAGCTGGAGAACCCGATCTTCGCCCAGCTCGCCGAGGACCGCTTGCAGGCGTCCTTCATCGCGGACGGCATCCATATCCATCCGAAGTCGCTGCAATCGCTGCTGCGGGCCAAGGGGATCGAGCGCTCGATCCTGGTGACGGACGCGGTCGCGGGAGCCGCCGCGCGGCCCGGCCGCTACGGTTTCGCCGGCATGGCGATCGAGCGCGGGCCCGAGGGCTCGGTCAGGCTGGCGGGCGGGACGGCGCTGGCGGGCTCGGCCTTGTGCCTCGACCAGGCCGTGCGCAATCTCGCGGCCTGGACGCTCGCGACGCCGGAACAGGCGATCGCGATGGCCTCGACGCATCCGCTCGCCTTGCTCGCGCCGGCCTTGGCCGCCCACGGCCTGCCGATGCCCGACGGCGAGGTGTGCTGGCGCGACGGCCTCGCGATCGAGCGGGTGCGCATCGGAGCCGTCGAACGCCGCTACGCGCTGGCAGGCGCAACCGCATGGCCGGACGCAAAACCAGAAGGGGAGATACGATCATGACCACCAAGACCAAGGGACTGGACCGCCGCGCCGTCATCGGCGGCCTGGGCGCGCTCGCCGCCGGCGGGCCGGCCGCGCTGGCCGCGTCGCCGCCGCTGCCGAGCGCGCCGGTGACCATCAGCATCATCGATGTCGGCGGCGCGCTCGCCCTGATGCAGAAGGCCTTCGAGGACTACCGCACGGCCAATCCGAAGCTCGTCTCGCGCATCGCCTTCGTGAAGGCCCCGGCGCCCGAGCTCGCCGGCAAGATCAAGGCGCAGCAGGATGCCGGCCGCGCCGATCTCGATCTCGTCCTGACCGGCAGCGACGGTCTGGCGGCCGGACTCGAACAGAGGCTCTGGCTCAGGATCCTGCCCGACTTCGCCGACAAGTTCCCCGACATCGAGGCGAATTACGAGCCGGCCGCGCTCGCGCTTCACAAGGTCCAGGGCGACGGCTTCGGCGTCGTGGTGAACTACTATCCGTCCGGCCCGCTGCTCGAATATGCGCCCGAGCGCGTCAGGCAGGCGCCGACCACCGCCGAGGAACTGCTCGCCTGGGCCAAGGCCAACCCCAACCGCTTCATGTATGCGCGCCCGACCAATTCCGGGCCGGGCCGCACCTTCATGATGGGCCTGCCCTACATCCTCGGCGACAAGGATCCGCAGGATCCGGTCGCCGGCTGGGACAAGACCTGGGCCTATCTGCAGGAACTCGGGCAGTCGATCGAGTACTACCCCGCCGGCACCGGCGCCACGATGAAGGAGTTCGGCGAGGGCTCGCGCGACATCATCGTCTCGACCACGGGCTGGGACATCAACCCGCGCGCGCTCGGCATCGTGCCGAAGGAAGCGAGGATTCAGACGCTGAAGGGCTTCCACTGGGTCTCGGACGCCTTCTTCATGTGCGTGCCAAGGGGCGTGCCGAACGACAGGCTCGCCGTCGTGCTCGACATGATGGCGCATGTGCTGACGCCGAAGATGCAGGCCTATGCCTATGACGAGGGCTATCTCTATCCCGGTCCAGCGGTCAGGAACGTGCCGCTGACGCTGGCGCCCGAGGCGAGCCAGAAGGTCATCGCCGAGTTCGGCCGCGCGGAATATGCCGACCTCATCGCCAACAACCCGATCGAACTGCCGCTGAAGCCCGACAGGATGGTCGTCGCCTTCCGCAAATGGGACGAACTGGTCGGCGCCAAGCGCGCGCGCTGACCGGGGTCCACATGAAAAGCCCCGCGAGGCGCTGTCTCGCGGGGCTCGTCCGTCTCGGACGATGCGCGGGGTTCAGGCCGCGCGCTTGTTGATGTTGCCGGTCGCGAGCGAGGACAGCTTCTTGTCGGTCGCGCCCTCCTCGTCGAGGTTTTGCTGCAGCAGCGCGGCGCAGTCTTGACGCCCGAGCTGCTTCGCCCAGGCGACGAGTGTGCCGTAGCGCGTGATCTCGTAATGCTCCACGGCCTGCGCCGCCGCGATCAGCGCCGCGTCCAGCACCTGCTTGTCGGCGATGTCGCCGGCGATCTCCTCGGCCTCGGCGATGATGCCGTCGATGGCCGGGCAGGTGACGCCCTTCTCCTCGACGCCATGCTGCCTGAAGACCTGCTTCAGCCGGCCGATCTGGCCTTCGGTCTCGCGCAGATGCGTCTCGAAGCCCGCCCTGAGCTCGGGGCTCGAAGCCTTGTCGATCATCTTCGGCAAGGCCTTCAGGATCTGGTGCTCGGCGTAATAGATGTCGCGCAGCGTGTGGACGAAGAGGTCGTCCATCGTGGCGATGTCCTTGGAAAACCAACCCATTTCATTTCTCCTTTGCTCGCCGCCGCTGTCGCGGCGCGTTCTTCTGGAGCCCGGCTGGGCATGCCGGGTGAACGGTTCGGGCCGCGACCTGTTCCGAAAAAACTTGAAAACCTCCCCTGCGGCGGTCCGCCTCAGGCGAGCGGCCAGCCTTTCGCCGCCGACACCGCGCGCATAACGCCGCGCAGCTCCGCCAGCCCCTTCATCCGGCCGATGATCGGGTAGCCCGGATGCGTCGGCTTGCCGATGTCGTCGAGCAGTTCGTGGCCGTGGTCCGGCCGCATCGGGATGCGCCAGTTCGCGACGCCCCCGAGCCTGCGGCGCTCCTGCTCCTCCAGCAGCGCCGAGACCAGCGCGACCATGTCGGTGTCGCCGTCGAGATGGTCGGCCTCCATGAAGGAGCCGTCGGCGTCCTTGGCGACGTTGCGCAGATGGGCGAAGTGGATGCGGTCGGCGAAGCGCCTCGCGATCGCCGGCACGTCGTTCGTCGGCCCGGCCCCGAGCGAGCCCGAGCACAGCGTCAGCCCGTTGGCCGTGCTGCCGACCGCCCCGAGCACGAAGGCGATGTCGGCTTCGTTGGAGACGATGCGCGGCAGGCCCATCAGCGGCCGCGGCGGGTCGTCGGGATGGATCGCGAAGCGCATGCCGAGCTCGTCGGCGAGCGGGATGATCTCGCGCAGGAAGCGGGCGAGGTTCTCGCGCAGGATGTCCGGCGTGACGCCGCGATAGCGGTCGAGCATCCGGCGCAGGCCCGGGATGTCGTAGCGGTCGTAGGCGCCGGGCAGGCCGGCCATGATGTTGGTCAGGAGCCGCGCCTTGTCGGAGTCCGACGCCGACTTCGCCCAGGCCTTGGCCGCGAGGAGCACGTCTTCCGGGAACTCGGCCTCCGCGCCCGGCCGCTCCAGCATGTAGCAGTCGAAGGCGGCGAACTCGACGATGCCGAAGCGCAGCGCCCGGCCGCCGCCCGGCGTCGGCCAGGCCAGCTCGGTGCGGGTCCAGTCCAGCACCGGCATGAAGTTGTAGCAGATCGTCGTGACGCCGCAGGCGGCGAGGTTGCGCATCGAGGTCCGGTAATTGTCGAACAGCGCGCTCTGGTCGCCCTCGTTCAGCTTGATCCGCTCATGGATCGGCAGACTCTCGACCACGCTCCAGCGCAGGCCGAGCGTGCCATCTGCCGCGATCAGCGCCTTGCGCTCCTCGATGGCCGCGACGCTCCAGACCTCGCCATAGGGGATCTCGTGCAGGGAGGTGACGATGCCGCGCGCTCCCGTCTGCCGGATCTGCGGAAGCCGGACGGCGTCGTTGGGCCCGAACCAGCGCCAGGTCTCTTCCATGCGAGCGTGTCCTTTTCTTCCGTGCTTCCGCCCGGATCTCGCCGATCCGCGCCGGTTTCAGCCCTGCCCCGCGAGCTTGGTCTTGTCGAAGGCGTCGACATGGGCCTGCGCGATCTTCTCGATCGCGTCGAACACCGTGCGCAGATGCGCCCGCATCGCCTGCTCGGCCCTGCCGGCGTCGCCGCGCCCGACGCAGGTCGCGATCGTCTCGTGCTCGGCCAGGATCATCTCCGACCAGGACGGCGTCTCCAGCGACAGGCAGCGCACCCGGTCGAGCTGCGCCTTGACCGATTCGATCAGGCTCCAGACCGACGGATGGCCGGCGAGCCGCGACAACTCGGCGTGGAACGTCTCGTCGAGGCGGAAAAAGGCCTTGCGGTCGCCGTTCCGGATCGCCTCGGCCTGCTCGGCGACGAGCGCATCGAGACTGCGGCGGCCATCGTCGTCGACCCGCTCGGCGGCGAGAACGACCGTGCGGCACTCCAGCGTCTCGCGCACGAACTGGCTGTCATAGACGGCGGCGAGATCGATCGGCGCGACGAAGGTGCCGACCTGCGGAACCACCACCAGAAGCCCGTCCTCGACCAGGCGCTTGAACGCCTCGCGCACCGGCGTACGGCTGACGCCGAACTGCAGCGCCATCCGCGCCTCCGACATGGCCGCGCCCGGGAGCAGCGCCGCGCCCAGAATATCGGCCCGCAACCCCCGGTAGATCTGTTCGGTGCCTTGCCGCGTCGCCAAAAAGGTCATTGCGCTCCCGCCGTCTGGTATACTAGCATACCAATGCCGATCGCAGCGTCAATCGCTCGTCGTCGGCGCCGCATCGGAGGCGGGCCTGACGGCCGATCCCGATGAAGGACAAAAGAGCGGGAACACCGGGAGACGACGAATGGTGCAGCACGCAGCCGGCGCGGGGCCGATCCGCCCGAGGTCGATCGGCCAATGAGCATTCATGCCGCCAATTTCCGCGAGCTGAAGCTCGACCGGCTCAGCCGCGATTTCGGAACGCACAACGCGCTGAAGGACGTTTCGCTGACGATCCGCAAGGGCGAGTTCATCGCGCTGCTGGGTCCCTCCGGCTGCGGCAAGTCGACGACGCTCAACCTGATCGCGGGGCTGCTGCCGGCGACCGGCGGCGGCATCTGGCTCGACGAGAAGCGCATCGATCCGCTGCGGCCGGAAGAGCGCGGCTTCGGCATGGTCTTCCAGAACTACGCGCTGTTCCCGCATATGAGCGTGCGCCGGAACATCGGCTTCGGCCTGAAGATGCGCGGCCTGCCCAAGGCGCAGATCGACAAGCGCGTCGACGAGGCGGTGGCTCTGGTCAGGCTGCAGAGCCAGGTCGAGAAGCTGCCGGGTCAGCTTTCCGGCGGCCAGCAGCAGCGCGTCGCGATCGCCCGCGCCATCGTGGTCGAGCCGCCGCTCGTCCTGATGGACGAGCCACTCTCGAACCTCGACGCCAAGCTGAGGCTGGAGATGCGGGCCGAGATCCGGCGCATCCACAACACCCTCGGCGCGACCACGATCTATGTGACGCACGACCAGGAGGAGGCGCTCTCGCTCGCCGACCGCATCGTCGTGCTGCGCGACGGCGAGATGCGCCAGGTCGGCACGCCGGAGGAGCTGTTCTCGCGGCCGGACCATCTCGACGTCGCCGAGTTCATGGGTTTCCGCAACGTCGTCGCCGGGCGGGTCGCGGCGGCGGACGGCGCCGCGGCGCAGGTCGCCGTCGGCTCGGCCACGATCAAGGGCCGCAGTCGCGGTGCGGTTGCGGCCGGAAGCGCCGGCCATGTCGCGATCCGGCCCGAGGACCTGCACCCCGTCGCGGAAGGCCAGCCCGGACTGAAGGCGACGATCATCTCGACCGAGTTCCGCGGCCGCGAATTCGTCGGCTTCGCGCGCATGGAGGACGGGACCGACCTCTCCTTCCTCGCCCATGACAAGCTCGATCCCGGCGCGGCCGTCACGCTCGGCGCGGCGCCCGACCGCGTCCTCGTCTTCGGAGGCGCGGCATGAGCCTCGCCTGTGACGAGATCCCGCTGAAGCAGCGGCTGGCGGCGCGCGGGCTCGACGGGCTGACGCTGCTCGTCCTGCCCGCCGTCTTCTTCCTGCTGGCGCTGTTCATCTACCCGTTCCTGTACGGGCTGGTGCTGTCGTTCAATCCCAGGGCCGGCGGCGCGCTGGCGAACTACGGCAAGTTCTTCTCCGACTCCTTCCTCTACGGCACGATCGCGACGACGCTCTGGCTCGCCCTGCCGGTGACGCTGCTGACGCTGGTCTTCGCCGTGCCGATCGCCTTCCGCGTGCGGCTCCTGCGCCGCCAGCGCCTGCTGACGACGCTTCTGGTGATTCCGATCACGCTCGGCACCGTGCTGGTGGCGCAGGGGCTGCTCGCCTATCTCGGCCCGCAGGGCTGGTTCAACCGCACCCTGATGACGCTCGGCCTGATCTCGACGCCGATCAAGCTCCTGCACAACTACTGGGGCGTGATGCTCTCGCTGGTCATCACCGGCTTCCCATTCACCTTCCTTTTGACCCTGTCCTATCTTTCCGGCATCGACCCCGCGCTGGAGAAGGCGGCTGCGACCTTGGGCGCGGGACCGTGGGAGCGCTTCAAGACCATCCTGTTCCCGCTGCTGCTGCCGGGCCTCGCGATCACCTTCTGCCTGTCCTTCGTGCAGGCCTTCTCGGTCTTTCCCTCGGCGGTGCTGCTCGGCGCGCCGGCGGGGCCGACGCGGGTGATCTCGATCGCGGCCTATCAGGCGGCCTTCGAGGAATACGACTACTCGATGGCCTCGGCGGTGGCGATGATCATGGGCATGGTCCAGCTCTCGATCGTCGTCGCGGTGCTGAGCCTGCGCGGCCTGCTCTATCGGGGCCCCGCCGGCGGCGGGAAGGGTTGAGCCGATGGTCGCGGATACGAGGCTCTCGACGAAGCTCTGGGCCGCCGCCAACTGGGCCCTGATCGGCTTCTTCCTGCTCAACCTGCTGGCGATGATCGCGACCGTGATCACCAGTTCCTTCGCCACGCGCTGGCTCGGGACCTGGTTCCCGGCCGGCTGGACGACGCGCTGGTACACCGCCGCCTGGTCGGAGTTCCAGCTCTCCGACGTGCTGACCGTGACCTTCCAGATCGTCTTGCTGGTGGTGGCGCTGTCGGGGCTGATCGGCGTGCCGGCGGCCTATGCGCTGGCGCGGCGCGACTTCCCCGGCAAGAAGCTGGTCATGCTGCTCTTCCTGCTGCCGCTGCTGGTGCCGCCGATCACCTTCGGCATCCCGCTGGCGACGGTGCTCTACAAGCTCGGCCTCGCCGGGCAGATGTCGGGCGTCGTGCTCGCCAACCTCGTGCCGACGGTGCCCTTCGTCATTCTGGTGATGATCCCCTTCATCGAGCAGATCGACACCAAGATCGAGGCGGCGGCGCGCGTCTTCGGCGCCAACACCTTCAAGCTCTTCGTCCATGTGCTGCTGCCGCTGCTGATGCCCGGCATCCTGGCGGCGCTGCTGCTCGTGCTGGTGCGCACCATCGCGATGTTCGAGCTGACCTTCCTCACCGCCGGACCGACCAGCCAGACGCTGGTCGTGGCGCTCTACTATGCGGTCTTCGCGGCGGGCGTGCGCGCCGTGCAGTCGATCGACGCGATGGCGGTGATCTACATGGCGACGACGCTGATCTGGCTCGTGATCGCGCTGCGCTTCGTCAACCCGACGCAGATCGTCGGCGGCGGAGGGCGGCGCTGACAGGAAGACCCGCGGCGGCGCGAGGCCGGCGCGACAACATCTTGGCCCCGGCGTCGCGCGTTCGAGGGCGGCGGAAGGAGGGTCGAACCCAGGGAGAGACCGATGACCGATACGCACGGATCGAAGCCCAGCCGCCGCGGCGTGATCGCGGGCGCGGCCAGCCTCGCCGCGCTCTCCGCGACGGGCGCGCGGGCGCAGGCCGCCCCCGTCGCGCTCAACATCATCGACGTCGCCGGCAACCTCCAGCTGACGCAGGTCTCGATCGAAAAATTCGCCAGGGACAATCCGAAGCTGATCTCGCGGCTGAATTTCTCGCGCGCGCCGTCGCCGGAGCTGCCGGCCAAGCTCAAGGCGCAGCAGCAGGCGGGCCGGGTCGACATCGACCTCGTGCTGACCGGCCCCGGCGCGATGTCGGACGGCATCCAGCAGGGCCTCTGGGTCGATGTCTGGAAGAGCCATGCCGCCAGCCTGCCCAGGGCCGAGGAGGTCTATCACGAGCAGGCGCTGATGATGCAGAAGAACTTCGGCCAGAACGAGGGCGTCGCGGTTGCCTATTCGCCGTCCGGCCCGCTGTTCGAATACGCGGCCGACCGGCTGAAAACCGTGCCCAGGACGGCCGAGGAGTTCCTCGCCTACGTCAGGCAGAACCCCAAGCGCTTCACCTATGCCCGCCCGGTCAATTCCGGCCCCGGCTGGACCTTCCTGCAGGGGCTCCCCTACATCCTCGGCGACAGCGATCCCACCGATCCCATGAACGGCTGGGACAAGAGCTGGGCCTATCTCAAGGAACTCGGCGCCGGCGTCGACTACTATCCGGGCGGCACCGCCGCGACGATGAAGGAACTCGGCGAGGGCACGCGCGACGTCATCGTCTCGACCTTCGGCTGGGACATCAATCCGCGCGCGCTCGGCATCGTGCCGAAGGAGGCCGAGGTCTTCGTGCTCGCCAACACGCACTGGATCCCGGATACGCAGTTCATGTGCGTGCCCAAGGGCGCCGACGCGGCCAAGATGCCGGCGCTGCTGGCGCTGATGTCGCACATGCTCAAGCCCGAGGCGCAGGCCGCGACCTACGACAAGGGCTATTTCTATCCCGGCCCCGCCATCAAGGGCGTGACGCTCGCCATGGCGCCGCAGGAAAGCCGCGACGTGCTGAAAGAGTTCGGCCGGCCGGGCTATGACGAGCTCATCGCCAGGACGCCGACCCGTCCGCCGCTGACGCCCGAGCGCCTCGTCGCCGCCTTCCGGCGCTGGGACCAGGAGATCGGCGTCGGACATGGCGCGCCGAAATAGGCCAGGGGAGGCAGCATGCGCTTCGCGGCGATAGGGCTGGACCACCGCCACATCTTCCACATGGTGGGCGGCTTGATCGAGGCCGGCGCGGTCTGCGTCGGCTACGATCCGGCGACCAGCGACGAACGCGTGCTCTCAGGCTTTCGCGAGCGTTTTCCCGCGCTCGTTCCGGGCGGACGCGAGGCGCTGCTCGACGATCCGTCGATCGACCTGATCGTCTGCGCCGCAATACCCTGCGACCGCGCGGCCATCGCCATCCGCGCCATGAAGGCCGGCAAGGACGTCATGGTCGACAAGCCGGGCGTGACCGGCTTCGACCAGCTCAAGGCCGTCGAGGCGGCCGTGGCGGAAACCGGCCGGATTTTCTCGGTCTGCTTTTCCGAGCGTTTCGTCGTGCCGGCCACCATCGTCGCGGGCAAGATGATCGAAGACGGCGCGATCGGCCGCGTCATCCAGACCGTGGGCCTGGGCCCGCACCGGCTCAACCGGGCGATCCGGCCGGGCTGGTTCTTCGAGACGGCGACCTATGGCGGCATCCTCACCGACATCGCCTCGCACCAGATCGACCAGTTCCTGCACTTCACCGGCTCGGGCGAAGCCGAGATCGTGGCGTCTTCGGTCGGCCATTTCGGCGCCGACGACCTGCCGGATTTCGAGGATTTCGGCGAGATCCTGCTGCGCAGCGACCGGGCCGGCGGCTATGTCCGCTGCGACTGGTTCACCGCCGACGGCCTGCCGAGCTGGGGCGACGGCAGGCTGACGCTGCTCGGCACGGAGGGCACGATCGAGCTGCGCAAATATGTCGACATCGCCGGCCGGCCCGGCACCGACCATGTCTTCCTCGTCGACAAGACCGGCGCCCGCCACATCGACGCCTCGGGCGAGCCGCTGACTTACTTTCGCAACCTGATCGCCGACGTCGCCTCGCGCGGCGAGAGCGCGATGCGCCAGTCCCACGTCTTCACCGTCTGCCGGCTGGCGCTGGAGGCGCAGGCCCGCGCGATGCGGTTATCGACCAGACCCGCCCGGAGCGCCGCCGCATGACCCGCCGCATCGGCATCGCCGTGATCGGGCTCGGGCCGGCCTCGCTGCCGCACGCCAGGAGCCTGCTCGACCTGAAGGAACGCGCCGAGGTCCGCCACGCCGTCAGCCGCACGCCCGAGCGCGCTGCCGCCTTCGCCCGCGATTTCCCCTTCCCGATCACGACCGATCTCGACGCCGTGCTGGCCGACCCGTCGGTCGAGGCCGCGATCGTGCTGACGCCGCCGTCGAGCCATCTCGAGGTCTCGCGGCGCTGCCTGGAATGCGGCAAGCACGTGCTTGTCGAGAAGCCGCTGGAGCTGACCAGCGCGCGCGGGACGGAACTGGTTGCCGCCGCGCGCAAGGCCCGGAAAGTGTTCGGCGTCGTGCTGCAGCATCGCTTCCGCCCGGCGAGCCTGAGGCTCAAGGCCGCGCTCGACGGCGGCGAACTCGGCACGATCGAGGCCGCCTTCCTGCAGGTGCCGTGGTGGCGTCCGCAGGCCTATTACGACGAGCCCGGCCGGGGCACGCTCCAGCGCGACGGCGGCGGCGTGCTGCTGACGCAGGCGATCCACTCGCTCGACCTGTTCCGTTCGCTCGTCGGCGTCTCGAAGGTCGTCGCGGCGCAGGCGCGCACGACGGGACTTCACCGCATGGAGACCGAGGACTATGTCGCGGCCCTGCTGGAGACGGGCGCCGGCGCGCCGGCGACGCTGGTGACCACGACGGCGGCCTATCCCGGCCATCCCGAGCGCATCGAGATCACCGGCGCCAAGGGCTTCGCGGCGCTGGTCGGCGGCCGGCTGGAGCTGTCCTTCCTCGACGGCCGCGAGGAGGTCGTCGAGGCCGAGGGTTCGACCGGCAGCGGCGCCAACATCATGGATTTCCCGCACGACGCCCACCGGGCCGTGATCACGGACTTCCTCGACGCGATCGAGCAGGGCCGCGATCCGGCGGTGACGGGCGAGGAGGCGCTGGCCTCGCAGCGCTTGGTGGACGACATCCTCGCGGCCGCGGGCTGGCTGGGCGCGAAGGGAGCTGCGTCATGAGCGTGGTCTGTCCCTCACCCGGCTCGCACCGACCGCTTGACACGCACGACCTCGGCCAGCGCCAGCAGCAGATGGTAGAGCACGCGCACCGGCACGGCCGCGACGACCGGCGCGCCGGTCTCGTCGATGCGGTTGCGCCAAAGGCCCGTCTCGCGATCGACGAAGCGCTCGAACATCAGCGCCAGATGCGGATCGAGCTTCGCCGCCGCCCCGGTGTCGCCCTCGAACTCGATCCGCGCCGTCAGCGCCTTGAGATGTTCGGTCTGCGGCCAGAGCAACGCAGCGCCGTCGAGAACCGCGCCGTCCGGACCAACCTCGTTGACGATCGGATGCGCCTGTCCGGGGCCGTGATGCCGCTCGGCGAAGACGTAGAGCGTCCGCGCCGCCGCCCGGCCGCTCGATCCGCCGTTCAGGCGATCATGGTGATGCAGCAGCCAGGTCCATTCGTAATGATGGCCGGGCTCGCGAACCTGTCCCGCCCGGCCGGCGGCGGGCTGCCAATCGGCGGTGAAGAACTCCCCGATCGAGCCAGTCGCCCGGTCCAGCATGCGCTCCCGCATCAGCCCGACCAGCATCCCGGCGCGGTCGAGCCAGCGCGTTCCGCCACCGCTCTCGGCCAGAGCATGGCAGGCTTCGAGCAGGTGCATATGCGGGTTCTGCCGGCGCGGCAGCGTGCCGAGCGTGTCCTCGGCGAAGCCGCCGGCCGGATGCGCCAGCGCGGTCTCGATGAAGCCCATGACTTCTCCGGCCCGTTCCAGCCAGACCGTTTCGCCGCTGGCGCGCGCGAACCAGCCGCAGGCGAAGAGCACGAAGGCGAGGTCGTAGAAATCCGACTTCGCGTCGACCGGCTCGCCGGCCAGCGTGCAGCGGTGACTGAAAAGTCCGTCCGATCGCCGGCAGCCGTTCCAGAGAAAATCCATGCCGCGCCGAGCCGTATCGAGCGCGCCCGGCACGCCGAGCAGATGGGCGTGGCTGAAGACATAGGCCAGCCGCGCCGTGACCAGCGTGCTGCGCGTGCCGTCGTCCAGAGCCTTGCCGTCCGGAGCGACCATCTCGACATAGCCCGGTCGGCCCGGCGCATGGGCCCGCGCCAGCCAGCCCGGCAGCAGCGTTCCGGTCAGCCAGTCTTCGATGGCGTCGGCCTCGTATCCGCGCATCGCGCGCTCCTCGCATCCAGCCCCATTCCGCAGCCCCTTCCGGGGCGGCGGTCGTCGACGGCAGGTCATACCTGACGGCCTAGAAGCAGCGAACGAAAAAGGGAGAGCAAACATGTCTGACACACCAAAACCCGGAACCTCGCGCCGCCAGTTCGTCGAGGGCGGCGTCGCGACCGTCGCCGCCATGCAGGTCGGCGGCGCCTTCGCGCAGGGCCTCGCATTGCCGAAATCGCCGGTCGCGCTGAGCATCATCGATGTCGGCGGCGCGCTCGCGCTTCTGCAGAAGCCGCTGGAGAACTATCGCGACGCCAAGAAGAACCTGGTCTCGCGCATGACCTTCACCAAGGCGCCGGCGCCCGAACTGCCTGGCAAGATCAAGGCGATGCAGGAGGCCAAGCGCGTCGACATCGACCTCGTCATCGGCGGGCTCGACGCGCTCTCGGCCGGCATCGAGCAGAACCTCTGGGAGCCGCTGCTGCCGGCCCATGCCGCCTCGCTGCCCGACCCCACGCAGATCCTGCTCAAGCCCGCGCTCGACATGCACAATCTCGGCGGCGGCCAGGGCATGTGCGTGGTCTACTACCCCTCCGGCCCGCTGCTCGAATACATGCCGGCCAAGGTCAAGACGCCGCCGACCTCGACGGAAGAACTGCTCGCCTGGACCAAACAGAACCCCAACCGCTTCCTCTATGCGCGGCCGGCCAATTCAGGGCCGGGCCGCACCTTCATCATGGGTCTGCCCTATCTGCTCAAGGACAAGGATCCCAAGGATCCGGCCAATGGCTGGGAGAAGACCTGGGCCTATCTCAAGGAGCTCGGCCAGAACATCGAATACTATCCGACCGGCACCGGCGCGACGATGAAGGAGCTCGGCGACGGCTCGCGCGACATGATCGTCTCGACCACGGGCTGGGACATCAACCCGCGCGTGCTCGGCATCGTGCCGAAGGAAGCGAGGATCCAGACGCTGAAAGGCTTCCACTGGGTCTCGGACGCGCAGTACATGTTCGTGCCCAAGGGCGTCGCGCCCGAGAAGCTCGCGGTCATCCTCGACCTGATCAGCTATACCCTGACCCCGGCGCAGCAGGCCTTCACCTATGACGAGGGTTATTTCTATCCGGGTCCGGCGGTGAAGGACGTGCCGCTGTCGATGGCCCCGCCCGAGAGCCAGAAGGCGATCGCCGAGTTCGGCCGGCCGGAATATGCCGACCTGATCGCCAACAACCCGATCGAGACGCCGCTGACGCCCGACAAGATGGTGCTGGCCTTCCGGCGCTGGGACGAGGAAGTCGGCGCCAAGCGCAAGTAGCGATCAGGCAGGCGAGGCGGCGCGACCGCGCCGCCTCGCCGTCAGTGCGCGGCGTGAACGCCGTCCATATGAGCAAGCCCGGATTGCTCCCGCTTTCCGGGCAAAAAGGCGCCGGGACCGAGCGTGCAGGATAGGGCAGACCGCGGTCCGTGCGTTTGAGGCAGTCGCATTTGGGCCTTATTCCTGAACGCGACGGTTCCTTCACGGGACCGACAGAGAACGCAGCGCGGATGGTTCGCCATCCCATGCCGCGGCTGCCCCAGCAGCTGTAAACGGCGAGCCTTGTCGCCACACGCCACTGGGACCTCGGCCCTGAGAAAGGCGGCGACAAGGCGCTGACCCGCGAGCCAAGGAGACCTGCCGTCGGTCGTGGTCACACGCGAGCCCGTCGGACGGGGTGTTTCGATCGCCGGTTCAACTGGTTGCCATTTGAAAGAGGGCGAGCGGGAGATCGCGCCCGCGGTGACGTGCCACGACGTTCATCGCCCGAGGTCTCGATCGTGATCCCCGTTCCGAACGCCGATCCGCCGACCTGCGAAGGAAGAGACCAGAAGCGTCGTCGCGGTCGAGCTCCCCAGAACCATGGCCACGCCGCCGCCGCCGCCGAAGGCGGCGCAGCGGTTGCGCGCTGCGGCGCCTGCCCGAGCTGGGAGCCGAAGGCGCGCATCGCGCCGGTGCGCAGCAGCCTGACCGCCGGATCGGCAGCGACGCCGCCGGCGAGTGGATCAGGATGTTGGTTGCGCTCTCGCCCGTGACCATTTTCGCGCGGTCCTCCTCGTCCGCGGATCGAAGCGGCCATCGAGCCTGGCGTTGTCAGCGCTCAGGGGAGTTTCTGGTTCTCGAAGAAACCGTCCAGCGGGATCTGGGTCGTCTTCTCGAAATCCTCCATCGCGTCCAGCAGACGCTGGCGGTAGTTGAGCAGCGCCAGCAAGAGCTGCGCGGCGTCCCGGGACAACCCGTAGCGCGCCCAGCTCTGCGATGTCCGCCGCGACAGCCCGATGTGGTCGCCGAAGGCCTCGACATTGGCGAAGTCGAGGCCCTGCACGACCTCCAGCAATTCCTCCGCCGACATACGCCGCTTCACGATGTGGGAATGGATCCGTTCCAGCATGAGGCGGATATCGGACGGCCGGAACTGCAGGGAGTTGCGCGCGAACTGCTCGAAATTATTGGCCATGGCGTGTCCCCCGTTCGGCTCCCGCTGTCATAGGCTTCACGAGCCCGCCTTGCTCGACGCCGCCAGCCAGCAGGGCCTCGGCGGCGCCTTCATCGGTGATCAGGACCTTCGCCGCACTCGCCCGCAAGGCGGCGCGGATCGCACGTTCCTTATGGGCGCCGCCGGCCGCGATCGCGACGAGGCCGATACCTCTGAGATCGGCCGGGCCCACCGCCATGATACGCCGGTTGACCGGGTGATCCACCAGCTCGCCGTCGGCATCGATGAAATGGCAGACGAGATCGCCGACGGCGCCTGCCTTCTTCAACCCGGCGAGATCCGATTGCGGCAGCAGGCCCTCGCGGAACAGCGTCGAATCCGGGATTACGTCGCCGACGCTGACCAGCGCGACATCCGCCGACCGCGCCCTGTCGAGCAGGTCGCGCAAGGTCGGCTCGCGCCAGAGCGCATCGCGGATCTCGGCATTCGAGACGAACACCGGCGCGGTCAATTGGAAGCAGTCGGCGCCGAACATGTCGGCGACGCGGCGCGCCACCGCCGAGGGATTGATGCTGCGCGAATGGGTGAGCCCGCCGAGCAGCGAGACCACCGACATCGCCTCGACCTGGCGCGGCTGCATGCCTCTCAGCGCCAGATGCAGCGTCTGCCCCCAGCCGACGGCCAGCGACATGTTGTCGGTCAGCCTGTCGGAGAGCCAGAGTCCCGCGGCATAGCCGACGAGCGCCGACACGCTGGCGACATCCCGAGCGGCCGGCACCACCACAGCCTCCCTGAGGCCGAAAGCGGTGACGAGGCCGCGCTCCAGACCGGCCTGCCGCGCCGAGCGCGCATCGATCCTGATCTTGACCAGCCCGTCGGAGCGGGCCGCCGCCAGCATCCGGATCACCTTGATCCGGCTCAAGCCCAGCGCCTCGGCGATCTGCTCCTGGGTCAGGCCCTCGACGTAATAGAGCCAGGCGGCGCGGACCTTGGCCTCCGCCACCGGCATCTCGCCCTGACTTCTCCCTGCTCCGAACGCGTCTTCCACTGGCGTTTCCTGCCGCGCCGCCACGGCGCCCGCTACACCATCACCGCATCGCGCGGTGGAAGGCAACCAATTTGAACTTCTGTGCGCTTGACAGAACGAATGACTTGTTCTTTTGTTTCCATTAAAGAACATATGTCCTAGGGAGAGATATCGACGATGGCCGCGATCCAGCCGCAGCCGCCTCTGGGCGCGCCCGCCGCCGGCCTGTCACTGGCCGAGGCCCTCGATTTCCGGCAAAGGGCCGGCAAGCCCGTCCGTGTCGGCCTGATCGGCGCCGGCCAGATGGGCACCGACATCGTCGTCCAGATTTCCCAAATGGCCGGCATGGAGATCGCCGCCGTCGCCGATCTCGCGCCGGATCGCGTTGCCGAGGCCGCCGCGCTCGCGGGGCGCAAGGGCGACGTCGACAATGTCGCCGACGATGCCGGGCTGGATGCCGCCCGTCGCAAGGGTCGCATCGCCGCCACGACCTCGCTCGACCTGATCTGCCGCTCGGCCCATGTCGACGTCATCATCGACGCCACCGGCAACCCCGAGGCCGGATCGCGCGTCGCGCTGACCGTGATCGCCGCGCGCAAGCATATCGTGATGATGAATGTCGAGGCCGACATCACGATCGGCTCCTATCTCGCGGTGGAGGCGGCCAAGGCCGGGGTCGTCTACACGCTCGGCGCCGGCGACGAGCCCGCCGCCACGATGGAATTGATCAATTTCGTCCGCGCGATGGGCTATCCGGTCGTCGCCGCCGGCAAGGGCAAGAACAACCCCTTCCGCATTGATGCGGCGCCGTCGGATTATGTCGCGGAAGCCACCCGCCGGAACATGAACCCGCGCATGCTGGTCGAGTTCGTCGACGGCTCGAAGACGATGGTCGAGATGGTCGCCATCGCCAATGCCTGCGGCTTCATTCCCGACATCCCCGGCATGCACGGCCCCGCCGCGCCGAAGGACGACTTGCAGAACTATTTCTGCCCGAAGGAGGAAGGCGGCCTGCTCTCGCAAAAGGGCGTGGTCGATTTCTCGGTGGCCAAGGGCGTCGCGCCCGGCGTCTTCGCGATCGCGGAGATGCGCCATCCCCGCGTCCGTGAGCGGATGAGCGACCTGCACCTCGGCCCCGGCCCCTATTATTCCTTCTTCCGGCCCTATCACCTGACGAGCCTGGAAGTGCCGCTCTCGGCCGCCGCCGCCGTCATCTTCAACCAGAGCCATATGCGCCCGCTGCCGGTGCCGACCTCCGAGGTCGGCTGCCTCGCCAAGCGCGATCTCGCCGCCGGCGAGACGCTCGATGCCATCGGCGAATACGGCTATCGCGGCTTCGCCCTTTCCCGCACCGATGCCCAGGCCCGCAAGGCCCTGCCGATCGGCCTCGCCCAGGGTGCGACCATGACGCGGCCCGTCCGCAAGGGCGAGCTGATCACCCTGGCCGACGCCGTCCCCGACGAGCGGCTGAAGATCGTCGAGGTGCGCCGCGCCCAGGACGCGATGGTCGCCGCGCTGACCTCCGGAGACGCCGCATGAGCGCGCGCAAGACGGACGAAGCCGCGGGCGCCGGCCTGAAGCCCAACCAGCGGCCGGAGCTCGCCGCGCTCGACGACGAGACGGTCGCACGGGCGTTGACCCGGATGCATCTGATCCGCAAGTTCGAGGAGGCGGCCGAGGCGAGCTACATGCGCGGGCTGATCCACGGCACGATGCATCTCTCGATCGGCCAGGAGGCGAGCGCCGTGGGGGCGACGCTGCCGCTGGAAGCCCACGACTACATCCTCTCGACCCATCGCGGCCATGGCCATTGCATCGCGCGCGGCGCCGAGCCGAAGCTGATGTTCGCCGAGTTCTTCGGCAAGGAGGCCGGCTACTGCAGGGGCCGCGGCGGCTCGATGCACATCGCCGATGTCGACGGCGGCAATCTCGGCGCCAACGGCATCGTCGGCGGCGGCCTGCCGATCGCGGTCGGCGTCGGCATGAGCGTCAAGGCGCAGAAGAACGGCCGCGTCTGCATGGTCTTCTTCGGCGACGGCGCCTCCAATGAGGGCTCCTTCCACGAGGCGCTGAACATGGCCTCGATCTGGAAGCTGCCGGTCGTCTTCGTCTGCGAGAACAACAAGTACGGCATGTCGATGGACATCGGCCGCGCCATGGCCGTGCCGAACGTCGCCGACCGGGCGGGCGCCTACGGCATGCCGGGCCACTGCCTCGACGGCAACGACCTCGCCGGCGTCGCGGCCGTCGCGAAGATGGCGATCGCGCGTGCCCGCTCCGGCGAAGGCCCCTCGCTGATCGAATGCAAGACCTATCGCTGGCGTGGCCATTCCAAGAGCGACCGCAATCTCTACCGCTCCAAGGAGGAGATCGAGGAATGGCGCAATCAGGACCCGATCCGGCGGCTCGAGGACGAGCTCAAGGCGCATGACCGCTTCGATGCGGCCACGCTGATGAAGCTGGAGGAGGACGCCCAACGCGACATCGACGCCGCCGTCGAATTCGCCCGCGCCTGCCCGGACCCCGATCCGAGAGACCTGACCCGTGACGTCTATGCCATCTGACACGCTCGAAGCCGCGACCGAGATGCGCGAGCTGTCCTATGCCGAGGCGGTGCGCGAGGCGCTCGGCCAGGCGATGGAGGCCGACGAGCGCGTCTTCCTGTTCGGCGAGGATGTCGGCGTCTATGGCGGCGCCTTCGGCGTCTCGGGCGACCTCGTCCACCGCTTCGGCAAGGACCGGGTGATCGACACCCCGATCAGCGAGCTCGGCATCGCGGGCGCAGCGGTCGGCGCGGCGATCACCGGCATGCGGCCGGTGCTGGAAATCCAGTTCTCGGATTTCGTCACGCTCGCGATGGAGCAGCTCGTCAACCAGGCCGCCAAGATCCGCTTCATGTTCGGCGGCAAGGCGAGCGTGCCGATGGTCGTGCGCCTGCCCGGCGGCTCGGGCACCGGCGCCGCCGCCCAGCACAGCCAGAGCCTCGAAGCCTGGTTCGCCCATGTCCCGGGCCTCAAGGTGCTGCAGCCGAGCACGCCGCACGACGCCAAGGGCATGCTGCTCGCGGCGATCGACGACCCCAATCCGGTGCTGATCTTCGAGCACAAGCTGCTCTACAAGACCAAGGGCCATGTCCCGGCCGAGGCCTATCGCGTCCCGATCGGCAAGGCCGCGATCCGCCGCGAGGGAACGGACCTCACCATCGTCGGCTCCTCGATCATGGCGCGCAAGGCGGAGGCCGCGGCCGAACGCCTCGCCGCGGACGGCATCTCGGCCGAGGTCATCGACCTGCGCTCGATCCGCCCGATCGACTTCGCCACCATCGCCGAGAGCGTGCGCAAGACGCACCGCCTCATGGTCGTCTACGAGGGCGTCAAGATCATGGGCATCGGCGCCGAGATCTCGGCGATGATCGCCGAGAGCGAGGTCTTCGATTTCCTCGACGCGCCGATCATCCGGCTCGGCGGCGCCGATGCGCCGATCCCCTACAATCCGGTGCTGGAGAAGGCGGCCGTCCCGCAGGAGGACGACATCGTCGCCGCCGCCGCCAATCTCGTCCGCCGCGGGGAAGCCTGATGCCGGTCGAGGTCATCCTTCCCAAGGTCGACATGGACATGGAGACGGGCACGATCGAGGCCTGGCACGTCAGGGAGGGCGACCTCGTCCGCCAGGGCGACACCATCTTCGAGATCGGCACCAACAAGGCCGTCATGGAGGTCGAGGCCCCCGCCAGCGGCGCGATCCGCAACATCAAGGCCGAGACCGGCGTGCCGATCTCGGTCGGAACACCCGTTGCGTGGATTTATCTCGACGGCGAGGCTGCCGCCATACCGTCCGAGCCGGCAGCCGCCGCCGCTTCCGTGGCGGCTGCCGCGCCTCTTTCAAAAGCGGATGCGCCGGCCGCCCCGGTGATCGCGGCATCGCCCACCTCGTCGGGCCTGCGCGCGACCCCGCTCGCCCGCCGCATCGCCCGCCAGAACGCCCTCGACCTCAAGGCCGTGACCGGCGCCGGACCGCGCGGGCGCATCGGCGAAGCGGATGTCAGGCGCCATCTGGAGCAGCGCCTGCACTGTGCGGCGGCGCAGCAGGCGCATCCGTCACCGCCCGCGCCCATGAATGCTGCCGAAGGACGCCTGCGGCCCTTCTCCGCCATCCGCCGCATCGTCGCGAACCGGCTCTCCGAGAGCATGCGCACCGCCCCGCATTTCTATCTGACATCCGAGATCGAGATGAGCGCCGCGCGCGACCTGCTCGACCGCCTCGCCAGGCGTCACGAGCGCATCGGCGCTCCCAGGCCCAGCCTGACTGTGCTGATCGCCCGCTTCGCCGCCCGCATCCTGCGCGACCACCCGGTCATCAACGCCTCCGCCGAGGGCGAGGCGACGCGCTTCCACGAACGCATCGATATCGGCATCGCCATGGAGCGCGACGGCGACCTCGTCGTGCCGGTGCTGCGCGACGCCGGCGCCATGGACATGCCGGCCATGACCCGTGAGTTCGCCCGATTGCGCGATGGCATGGCCAGGCGCACGCTGACCCCGGCGGAACTCGGCGGCGGCACCTTCACCATCTCCAATCTCGGCATGTACGGCGTCGATTCGTTCACCGCGATCATCAACCCGCCGCAAGGCGCGATTCTCGCGGTCGGCCGGACGATCGACAAACCAGTCGGCCGCGACGGCCAGGTCGTTCTCCGGCCGATGGCGAATTTCACCCTGTCCTCGGACCACAGGATCGTGGACGGCGTCGCGGCGGCCCGCTTCATGGCGGATCTGCGTGAGGCGCTCGAAAACCCGGAGGTGCTTCTGTGATCGAAAATCATGCGCCTCCGGGCAGCGCGGCAAGTTGCAGGCTATAGACAACCAAAATGCGAGATCGACCGCCGCAACCGGCGCAAAGGTCGACGGCGAACAACGGAGGAGACGAAGACATGATCCAGACCAAGCGCAAATTCATGATGGCTGCCGCCCTTGGCGCATTGCTCATCGCGGGCCCGGCCTTTTCGCAGACGCCATCGGGCAAGCTCGTGCTCTACACCTCGCAGCCCGAAAAGGACGCCGCCCAGACCATCGCCGCCTTCAGGAAGGCCTATCCGGACATCCAGGTCGACATCTTCCGCTCCGGCACGACCGAGGTGATGGGGAAGCTCGCGGCCGAGATCTCGGCCGGCCAGCCCGGCGCAGACGTGCTGCTGATCGCCGATGCCGCGAGCATGGAGATCCTGAAGGGCCAGAAACAGCTTCTGGCCTATCCCGAAGCCAAGACCGATGGCCTGCAGCCCGGCTCGTTCGACGCCGACAAGACCTATTTCGGCTCGAAGCTGATCACCACCGGGATCGCCTACAACACCGGCGCCAAGGAAAGGCCGACCTCCTGGAGCGATCTCGACAAGCCTGCTTACAGGGGCCAGATCTCGATGCCGAGCCCGCTCTATTCCGGCGCGGCGGCGATCATGCTCTCGACCATGACGGCGCGTCCCGATCTCGGCTGGAAGCTGTTCGAGGGTCTGAAGGCCAATGAAGCCGTCGCCGTGCGCGGAAATGGCGCCGTCCTGAAATCCGTCGCCACCGGCGAGAAGGCCTATGGCGTCCTTGTCGACTTCATGGCCTACAACGCCAAGAAACAGGGTTCGCCGATCGAGTTCGTCTTCCCGAAGGAGGGCGCGCCGGCCGTGACCGAGCCGGTCGCCATCGTGAAGACCACCAAGAACGAGGCGGCCGCCAAGGCCTTCGTCGACTTCATCCTCTCCGATGACGGCCAGAAGCTCGCGCTCGCCATGGGCTATATCCCCGCCAAGCCCGGCATCGGCTCGCCCGCCTGGCTGCCGGAAGGCACGAAGATCAACGTCATGGCCTCCGACATCGCGGCCGTGGTCAAGGCGACCGAGGCCGACAAGGCTCGCTTCGCCACGATGTTCGGCAACTGAGGCGAGGGCGGGGTGCGCATGTCCCTCGCCGACCCCGCGACGCTGCGCACGCGCGTCGAGGAGACGGGCCTCCTCTGGGGGCTCGTCGGTCTCGTCACGCTGCTCTCGCTGTTGCCGATCGGGCGCCTGGTCATCGAGGGGCTGGCTCCCGGCGGCCAGCTCTCGGCGACGGCGGTCGGCAAGGCGCTCGCCAGCCAGGCGACCTGGACGGCGACAGCCAACAGCCTGGTCACGGCGATCGCCGGCACGGTGCTGGCCGTGCTGATCGGCGCCACGGTCGCGCTGCTGGCGACGCTGACCGACATCCGCGCCCGCAACGCCTTCACCTTCTGCTTCGTCCTGCCGCTGATGATCGCGCCGCAGGTCACGGCTCTCGCCTGGCTGCAGCTCTTCGGGCCATCGAGCACGCTGCTCAAGCTGATCGGCATGGCGCCGCCGCTCGGCAGCCGCAATCCGCTCTATTCGCGCGAGGGCATCATCTTGCTGCTCGGCCTGCAATACGCGCCGCTGGTCTTCCTGACCCTGCGCGCCGGCCTGCGCGCCCTGCCCAAGGAGCTGATCGAGGCGGGCCTCTCCGCCGGCGCCAGTCCGATGACCGTGCTGCGCACCGTCGTATTGCCCCTGATGACGCCGCCGCTCGTCGCCGGCATCGCGCTCTGCTTCGTCTCCAGCCTCGGCAATTTCGGTATTCCCGCCTTCCTCGGCATTCCCGGCGGCTTCCTGGTGCTGCCGACGCTGATCTATCAGCGGCTCGCCGGCCTCGGCCCCGGCGTTCTGTCCGAGGTCGCCATCCTGTCGCTGCTGATCGGCGTCATCGCGATGGCCGGCATCCTGCTGCAGGATTTCATGATGCGCCGGCGCGATTTCCGTATCACCACCACCTCGAGCGCCATCCGCCCGTTCGAGCTCGGTCGCTGGCGGATGCCGGTGGAGATCCTGCTTTGGACCTTCGCCGTCTTCGTGCTGGCGCTGCCTTTCCTCGGCCTGATCTCGACCTCGCTGATCCCGGCCTTCGGCGTTCCGCTCAACGCGGCGACGGCGACATTCGGCAACTATGCCTATGTGCTGTTCGAGCACGCCGGCTCCAAGCGCGCCTTCGTCAACAGCTTCATGATGTCGGCGGGCGCCGCGGTCCTGATCGTGCTGATCTGCGTCCCGCTCGGCTATTTCATCGTCTGGAAGAAATCGCGGCTTCTGCGCCTGCTCAACCTCGCGGCGGAGCTGCCCTACGCCATGCCGGGCGTCGTGCTCGCCATCGCGGCGATCCTGCTCTTCCTCAAGCCGCTGCCATTGTTCGGCGTCTCGCTCTACAACACCGTCTGGATCATCGTCTTCGCCTATCTCGCGCGCTTCCTCGTGCTCGGCCTGCGTCCGGTCATCGGCGGCTATCTCCAGATCGACCGCACGTTGGAGGAGGCCGCCCAGATCGCGGGCGCCGGCCTGCCGCGCCGTCTCGTCACGATCATCTTTCCGCTGGTCGCCCCGGCCGCCGTCGCGGGCGCGCTGCTGGTCTTCCTCACCGCCTTCAACGAGTTGACGGTCTCGGCCCTGCTCTGGTCGTCAGGCGCGGAGACGCTCGGCGTCGTCGTCTTCTCGTTCGAGCAGGGCGGCGATTCGACCTATGCCTCGGCCCTCGCGGCCATCACCGTCGTCGTCACCGTCGGCCTGATGGCCTCGACCATCCTCTTCGCGAAGAGATTGCCACAGGGAGTCCTGCCGTGGCGCGACTGACCATCGATCGGGCGCGAAAGCGCTTCGGCTCCTTTCTTGCTCTCGACGACGTCGCGATCGACGTCGAAGACGGCGAATTCCTCGCCGTGCTCGGCCCTTCCGGCTGCGGCAAGACCACGCTGCTGCGCCAGATCGCCGGCTTCGACAAGCTCGACGGAGGCCAGATCCGCATCGGCGACCGCGTCGTCTCCTCGGCCGAGACCCATATCCCGCCGGAGCACCGCAAGGTGGGCATCGTCTTCCAGTCATATGCGCTTTGGCCGCACATGACGGTGGCGGAGAACGTCGCCTACGGGCTCACGGTCGCCGGCGTGCGCGATCCGGAACGGGCCCGGCGCGTGGGCGCGGCGCTCGATCTCGTCGGCCTGAAGGGCTTTTCCGAGCGCCGGCCCGGCCTGCTCTCCGGCGGCCAGCGCCAGCGCGTCGCGCTCGCTCGCTGCCTCGTCACCGAGCCTTCGCTGGTGCTGCTCGACGAGCCGCTCGCCAATCTCGACGTCCATCTGCGCGCCTCGATGGAGGAGGAGTTCTCGCGCTTCCACGAGCGCACCGGCACCACCATGATCTACATCACCCACGACCAGGCCGAGGCCATGGCGCTGGCCGATCGCATCGCCGTGATGGATCGCGGCCGGCTGCTCCAGCTCGCCACGCCCTCGCTGCTCTATCGCGAGCCCGCCGACACCACGGTCGCCGGCTTCATCGGCGAAGGCATGGTGCTGCCGGCCACGATCCTGTCCGCGCCGCAGGCAGGGCGCTGCAAGGTCGGCGTACTCGGCCTGGAGGCGATCGTGCGCTGCCGGCCGGATCAGCCGGTGACCAATCAGGCGAAGCTCTGCCTGCGCGCCCGAGACATCGGAATCATCGCGAATGGGCAGGATGGCCTCGCGGCCATGGTTGAACGCCTGTCCTATCAGGGCGGCTTTTTCCGCATCGAGGCTCGCTCCGTCGCCAATCGGGACCTCGTCCTGCGCCTCGACGCGGCCGAGCCTGCCCCCGCCCAGGCTGGCGAAGCGATCAGCATCGGCATTAGCGACGGTTGGATCATCCCGGAGAGCGTCTCCGTGGGCAAGGCCGCATGAGACTGAAGGTCCATGGCGGAATCGGCGAAAAGGGCCGGACCTGCGTCGGCATCGAGCATGACGGGACGCGGCTCCTTCTCGATGTCGGCGTCGATACCAGCGCGCACGGGGCCGCCTACTATCCGGCGATAACGCGGTCCGAGCTCGAGCGCGTCGAAGCGATCATCGTGACCCACGCCCATGAGGACCACGTCGCGGCGCTCGGCTGGTGCGTCGCCAACGGCTTTTCCGGCCGCATCATGATGACCGCCGAATCCGCTGCCGAGACGGACGCGACTCTCGCCGCCTACGCGAAGCCGAAGGAGCGGGCGCTCGCGCGAAATGCTTCCGTCGAGACGATAACGCCCGGCGCCGATTTCGCCATCGGCCCGATCACGATCCGCACCGGCCGCAGCGGCCATGTCGTCGGCGGCGTCTGGTGCCATCTGAATGCAGGCGGCCGAAGCCTCGGCTATTGCGGCGATGTCGTGCCCGATAGCCCTGTCTTCGCCATGGACGCGCTCCCGCCTTGCGACCTGCTGCTGGTCGATGCCTCCTACGGCCCCGACCTCATCCCCGCCGCGGAGCGTGGCGCCGCCATCAAACGCTGGCTCGCGGCCCACCCGCAAGGCGCCGTCCTGCCGACACCGCTCTCCGGCCGCTCCGTCGAGTTGATCGGGCTGATCGACACGCCGATCGCGATCCATTTCGGGATGCGCGAAGCGCTGGCCCAGCAGATCGCCGCCTCGACCTGGCTGAAGCCCGGCGCAGCCGACACGCTGTCGGCTCGCTTCGCGGAAGCGCTGCTTTGGGAGGAAGGACAGGCGCTGCCGCCAGCGGCCCTGCTCGTCGATGACGGCATGGGCCTCGCCGGCCCCTCCAGGGCCGCGCTCGCGCAGGCCCGCCGCGAACGTCGCCCTGTCCTGCTGACCGGCGGCATTCCAAAGGGCAGCCCGGCTGATCTCATGCTGGCCGCAGGCGAGGCCGAGTGGCTGCGCTTTCCGACCCATCCGACCTTGTTGGAGAATATCGGGCTGGCGGCGGCGAGCGGCGCCGGTCGCGTCCTCGCGCATTCCTGCGATGCCGTGACCGCTGCCTCAATGGCCAACGATATCCCCGGACTGGTTGCCGGCCTGAAACCCGGCGACGCCATCGAGATCTGATCATGCGCATCCTCATCGCCAACGACGACGGCATCCACGCGCCCGGCATCGCCCTGCTGCGCAAAGCCGCCGCCCGCGTCGCCTCCGATATCTGGGTCGTCGCGCCCGAGCGGAAATGGACGGCAGCGAGCCATCACCTCTCCTTCGACAGGGAATTGACGCTCAGCCGGCGCGAGAAACAGGTCTATGCGCTGAACGGCACGCCGGCTGATTGCGTCGTCGCGGCCATGACCGTGATCTTCCGCGATGGCCGCACGCCGGACCTCGTGCTCTCCGGCGTCAATGACGGGCGCAATGCCGCCGAGGATGCCGCCTATTCCGGCACGCTCTCGATCGCCCGCGAGGCGAGCTTCTGGAACCTTCCCGCCATCGGCTTCTCCCGAACAAAGGGCGGGACCTCGGAAGAACGGGACGTCGCGGCGCTTTCCGCGCTCATCGAGAACCTGTGGCGCGCGCGCGCGCGATGGAGCCGCGAAGGTACGTTCCTGAGCGTCAACTTGCCGAAGGAACTGCCGGCGGAAGCCGGCCTCGCCAGCATCGGCCGCGACAAGATTGCGGGTGCGGCTGATGTCGTCTCGGAGGACAACGAGAAGATCGTCTGGCGCATCCGGCGTGGCCGCCCCCACGACAGCCGGCCGGGCGACGAGAACAGCCTGATCGATTCGGGCCGCATCGCCATCGTCCGTCATTGCTGGAGCGACGGCGCGCCGCTCGATGCCCGTGTTGTCGACGAACTGAACAATGCGTTGAAACGGCACGAAGGCTGAGCTTCCGCTCGGCCCCGGGATCGTCGATGAGGACCAGGCATCGCTTCGTCGCTGAAAACCGGAACTCTTCCCAGCCGGAGGCTTGACGCCCGCTGGCGACTTTTCGCGGCGGCGGCTTCTCCGCGCGAATGCCAAGGCGGCCATCCGGCGCGGGCGAGCCGGCTCGCTCTCCAGGCGCGCTGCCGTTTGCGACGTTGCGACAGAGCTATTTCCATGTCCCGATCGACACGAAACGCAGCCGCGAGCAGGCTCCACTCGCCGATCGTCGTGGCGAGCGGGGAGATCGCGCAACTGGCGGACGCCTGCAAGACGGCCAAGGGAGGCTCTCGCGACCTGTCGGGACGACCGTCCTGACAGAAGCGTGGAGAGGATCCTTGGTGACGAGGCCGGCCCAGACCTCCTTCTTCCCGACGACGGGAAGCAGGACCCGGGGGACGCGCTTGCGAAGGTCGTAGACGCCGGAATTTCCACGCTTCTGCCGGCGGGACATCGAAAGCACCATGTGTAGCGCCTCCGTCTGGCAGGGCAGAAGTCGCCAAACCCTTGAACTCAAGGGGCCTCCAGGTGTTTCGAGGAGATGGGCTGGTGCTGCGAGAGAGGATTGAACTCTCGACCTCTCCATTACCAATGGAGTGCTCTACCACTGAGCTACCGCAGCAGGACCGTCCGGCAGATGGCGCTGGCGTCGCGCGGGGCGATGCGGGCGCCGGCCGCGTTCCGAAGCGGCGTCCTGATGCCACAAGCCCCGTGCGGACGCAACCTGTTACCCGCGGTGTTGCCGCGCGGCCCTGTCCGAACTCTCGACCGCTCCATCGCCAATCGAGCGGTCTGGTTCCGCCCGCGCCTCTCAATCCGGCAGCAGCAGGCGCTCGTCGATGCGGAAGAGCCTTCCGTCGCCGAGGATGTGGGCGCTCAGGCCCTCGCTGAAGAGCGGGCGGAAGGCGCGGTCGCGCAGGTTCAGCCCGCCGGCATAGGCGCCCATCGCCGGCATCACGCAGCGCCTGGCCGAGAGCGCGAAGCAGCGTCGGCGCAGCGCCCGGCCGCGCATCCTGACCTTGGCGGCCGGATGGAGATGGCCGGCGATCTCGTAGCCACGCGCCGCTGGATCGGGCTCGTGGCGCAGCGCGACGCCGGCGATCTCCATCGCGTCGGCTGCATCCCCGCCGAGCGACGGGGCGATCTCGGGATCGTGGTTGCCGGTGATCCAGAGCCAGTCGCGGCCGCTCTGCAGGGCGCGCAAGGTCTCGCGGCAGGTGAAATCGAGCCGCGCCTGTCCGCCGCGATCGTGAAAGCTGTCGCCGAGCGCGATCACGCGGGCCGGCCGGTGGCGCAGGATCGCCGCCGCCAGGACGGCCAGCGTCGCCGCCGAATCATAGGGCGGCAGGAAGACGCCGCGCGCCGCATAGGCCGAGCCCTTCTCAAGATGCAGGTCGGCGACGATCAGCGTGCGCTCGTCGGGCAGCCAGAGCGCGCCCGAGAGGTCGGGCACGAGCGCGAGCCGGCCGAGCATGAAAGCGGCCTGCGTCCCCGTCGTGCCTCGCGCCAGTGCCGTCACGCCATCGCCTCTTCCACCAGCATCGCCTCGGCCTCGGCCAGGATCTCGTCGGCGGCCTCGCCATAGACCGCCTCGCGGCCGATCTCCAGCATCACCGAGACGCCGAGCGGCGAAACCCGCTCCAGCGGCTGATGGCTGATTCGCCCGCTGATTCGTGTCAGCATCTGGCCCAGCCGCCGGATGTCGAGCAAGCCCGTCGCGGCGTCCTGGCGTGCGGCCTTGAGCAGCACATGGTCCGGTTCGTGCCGGCGCAGCACGTCGTAGACCAGGTCGGTCGACATGGTCATCTGCCGCCGGTTCTTCTCCTGCCCGGGGAAATTGCGCTCGGTCAGCCCGGCGATGATGGCGCAGTAGCGGAAGGTGCGCTTCATCAGCGCCGATTCCGCCAGCCACGCCTCGAGGTCGTCGCCGAGCATGTCCTGCGCGAAGAGATCGTCGAGGCTCAAGGCGCCCCGCGCGATCGCGGCCGACATGTCGCCGAGCGTCCAGCAGGCGATGCCGTAATCGTTGCAGACGAAGCCGAGCGGGCGCATCCGGGCCCGCTCCAGCCGCCGCGTCAGCAGCATGCCGAGCGTCTGGTGGGCGAGGCGGCCCTCGAAGGGGTAGGCGACGAGGTAGAAGCGCCCGCCGCGCGGAAAGGTCTCGACCAGCAACTCGCCGGGCTTCGGCAGACGCGATTTCAGGCGCTGGGCATGGAGCCAGGACGAGACCTCGTCGGGCAGCGTCTTCCACTCGTCAGGGTTCGCCAGCATGGCGCGGACGCGGGCGGCGAGGAATGTCGAGAGCGGGAACTTGCCCCCGGCATAGGAGGGGATCTTCGGGTCGGTGCCCGGCGTGGCGCGCGAGCAGATCGCCTCAACCCCGCTGATGCCCTCGAAGCGCAGCACCTCGCCGGCGAAGATGAAGGTGTCGCCGGGCGTCATCGTCTCGCCGAAATACTCCTCGATCTCGCCGAGCACGCGCCCGCCCGTCATCGCCCGCGAGGGCTGGCCGGGCTTGCCGCCGCGCGTCCGGCCGAGGCGGACCTTCAGCATGGTCGATTCGACGATGGTGCCGACATTCATGCGGTACTGCTGGATGACGCGGGCGTTGCTGGCGCGCCAGAGCCCGGCCTTGTCCTGCCGCAGCTTGGCGAAGCGCTCATAGCCGCGCAGCGCATAGCCGCCGGTCGCGACGAAGCTCACGACCGCGTCGAAATCGGCGCGCTCCAGCCCGGAATAGGGCGAGGCGGTGCGGACCTCCTCGTAGAGCGCCTCGGTCTCGAAGCCGTCCGAGCAGGCGACGCCGAGGACATGCTGGGCCAGCACGTCGAGCCCGCCGAGCCGGGGCTCCGGCGTATCCTGCGCCGCCTCGATCACGGCCTCCAGCGCGGCGCGGCACTCCAGCAGCTCGAAGCGGTTGGACGGCACCAGCAGCGCCTGCGAGGGCTCGTCCATGCGGTGATTGGAGCGTCCGATCCGCTGCATCAGCCGGCTTGCGCCCTTGGGCGCGCCGATATTGACGACGAGATCGACATCGCCCCAGTCGATGCCGAGATCGAGCGTCGCGGTGCAGACGACGGCTTTCAGTCTGCCCGCCGCCATCGCCGCCTCGACCTTGCGGCGCTGGCCGGCATCGAGCGAGCCGTGATGCAGCGCGATCGCCAGGTTGTCCTCGTTGATCGCCCACAGCGCCTGGAAGGCGAACTCGGCCTGCATCCGCGTGTTGACGAAGACGAGCGTCAGCTTGTGGTCCTGGATCGCCTTGTAGATGTCGGCCATGGCGTGGCCGGTGGTGTGGCCGGCCAGAGGCAGGTGACGCTTGCTGTCGAGGATGCCGATCCGGGCCTTCGCCCCGCCCGCGACGGTGACGAGACCGGCCGGCGTCTCCGCCCCGCCGAGGAAGCGCTGCAGGTCGGCGGGTTCGCGCACCGTCGCCGACAGTCCGACCGCGCTGACCTGTGGGGCGAGCGTGCGCAGCCGCGCGAGACCGAGCGATAGCAGGTCGCCGCGCTTGGAGGTGACGAGAGCGTGCAGCTCGTCCAGCACGATCCGCCGCAGTGAGGCGAAGAACGGTTTCGCGTCGCGATGCGAGACCAGCAGCGCGAGCTGCTCCGGCGTCGTCAGCAGGATGTCGGGCGGGCGCGCCATCTGGCGGGCGCGCTTGGCGGCCGAGGTGTCGCCGGTGCGGGTCTCGACCTTGATGGGCAGTCCCATCTCGGCGATCGGCATCTCCAGATTGCGGGCGATGTCGACGGCGAGCGCCTTCAGCGGCGAGACGTAGAGCGTGTGCAGGCCCGCGCGCCCGGCTCCGGGCGCCGCCTGCCGCACGGTCAGCTCGACCAGCGAGGGCAGGAAGCCTGCCAGCGTCTTGCCCGCTCCGGTCGGCGCGACCAGCAGCGTCGAGCGCCCGGCCCGGGCCTCCTCCAGCAGCGCGAGCTGGTGCGGCCGCGCGCTCCAGCCGCGGCTGGCGAACCAGTCGGAGAAGGCGGCGGGGAGGGTCGAGGGACGGGCGGAGGAGGGGTTCATCTCCGCAAGAGATAGGACTGCCGCCGCTCCGGGGAAATGCCCGGCCGCGCGATGCCTCAACCCGGCCGGCGCCAGGCCTCGACCGCCGAAATCGCCACGATCGGCAGGAAGAACGCCCAGGAGCGGTGTGCGCCGCGCGAGGCGACGAGCGCCGTCATGCCGCCGATCGCGAACACGACCGCCACCGGCCAGAGGAAAACCGGCGCCATCTGCCGTCGCGGCCCGTGCCCGAAAGCGTCGACCGCTTCGTCGCGAATGCGTTCTGGTCCGCGATCAGGGCCGATGGGCTATCCGGCTAGGACCGGCTTGCGACAACGATCAGCCCAGGCACGGCCACCCCGCGGTCCTCGCGCGTGCTGGCTTTCTCGATCAGCATCGGCCGCAACCCGGCCGCCGCCAGCCGTTCGCGCAGCCAGCCCTCGGCATGGGCGAAGCGGCGGTCGGCTCCCACCACGACGCCTTCGCCTTCATGGCTCTGCACCGTGAAGGCCAGCAAACCGCCCGGCTTCAGCACGCGCCGGCTCTGGGCGAAGGCCGGCCCGAGCTCGCCGAGATAGACGAAGACATCGGCCGCGATCACGAGGTCGGCCGATGCGTCGGGCCGGCTGGAGAGGAAGCTCGTCAGGCCCGCCACGGCGAGCTTGTCGTAGAGCGGCCGGTCGTCGGGGCCGCGCTTGGCCCGCGCCCGCTCGATCATGCGCGGCGACAGATCGCAGCCGGCGAGGAAGCCGGTCTCCGGCCTGATCGCCTCGCCCATCAGCCCGGTGCCGCAGCCGAGATCATGCACGGTCTCGAACCGTCTCCCTCCCCCCGCTTGCGGTGGGGAGGGCCGGGGTGGGGAGGAGAGGCCAGGCCGGCACGCTGATGCCGCCGTCGAACCTCTTCCTGAACGCCCCCCCATACCCAGCCCTTCCCCACCGCAAGCGGGGGGAAGGGGACGCGCACGCCGCAGCGCGTCCATCAAAAGCGCCGGCGCGTTGTAGTGCAGCGCCTCGACCAGATGGCTGTCGAAGCGGTCGGCGTAACCGTCGAACAGCACGCCCGAGAAAGTCTCCGAGGTCGCCTGCTCGGCCGGCAGCGCGCCGATGCGGGCGAGGTCGAGACGCGCCCCGAAATGGTCGTTCGGGTCGAGCGTCAGGCATTGCCGCCAGGCGGTCGCGGCCTCCTCGTTGTGGCCGAGCGCCTCCCGCGCCTGCCCGTAGAGATGCCAGGCGGCGGTGAAGCCGTAGGCCTCGGCCAGCGTCTGGTCGAGGATCTCGACGCAGGCCGCCGCGTCGCCATCCTTCAGCGCCGCTTGCGCCCAGGCATGGCGCCGATCGAGATTCACGTCCCCCGAACTGGCGGAATGCGTGCTGCTGCCCTTTCCTGTCATGCCGGCCGGTCTATCTGAGATGGATGACAGTGACCAGACACGGGGTGGGCAAGGCCGGGGGCGGCAAGGTTGCGAGCGCCAGGGCCTTCCGCCCTTCGGAACTGCTGACCCCGACGCCGGCCGGACTCTATTGCCCGCCGGCCGATATCCATATCGACCCGGTGCGGCCCGTGCCGCGCGCGCTGATCACCCACGGCCATTCCGACCATGCCCGCGCCGGCCATGGCGCGGTGCTGGCGACGCGCGAGACGCTGGCGATCATGGCGTTGCGCTATGGCGAGGGTTTCACCGGCGAGCGGCAGGAGGCCGTGCCGGGCGAGACGACGCGGATCGGCGAGGTCGATTTCAGCTTCGTGCCGGCCGGCCACGTCCTCGGTTCGGCCCAGATCGTGGTCGAGGCGCGCGGCCTGCGCATCGTCGTCTCGGGCGACTACAAGCGCGAGCGCGACCCGACCTGCGCCGGCTTCGACATCGTGCCCTGCGACATCTTCATCACCGAGGCGACCTTCGGCCTGCCGGTGTTCCGCCATCCGCCGGCCCATGCCGAGGTCGCCAAGCTGCTCGAATCGGTCAGGCTCTTTCCGGAGCGCACGCATATCGTCGGGGCCTATTCGCTCGGCAAGGCGCAGCGCGTCATGGCCCTGATCCGCGAGGCCGGCTACGAGCGGTCGATCCATGTCCATGGCGCGATGGAGAAGCTGACCGACTTCTACCTCTCGGAGGGCGCGAAGCTCGGCGAGATCAGGAAGGTCGTCGCGGCCGAGCGGAAGAGCCTCGGCGGCGAGATCGTGATCTGCCCGCCGAGCGCGATCCAGGATCTGTGGGCGCGCAAGTTCCCAGATCCCGTCACGAGCTTCGCCTCGGGCTGGATGCGGGTCAGGGCCCGCGCCCGTCAGAAGGGCGTCGAGCTGCCGCTGATCATTTCCGACCATGCCGACTGGGACGATCTCCAGGCGACGATCCGCGAGACTGGCGCCGGCGAGATCTGGGTCACCCATGGCGAGGCCGAGGCGCTGGTGCACTGGTGCGGCGCGATCGGCCTCAAGGCCAGGCCGCTGCACCTCGTCGGCTATGGCGACGAGGGCGAGGCGGAGCCTGCCGGGGAGGGCGTCGATGCCGTCGCGGTCTGAGCCGATGTCAGCGGGTCTGCGCGATGGTGGCGCGCGAGGGCGCGGTCATGCCGACGAGCGACAGCGCCATGTCGCGGGCGAGGCAGTCATAGCCGGCATCGCTCATGTGGAAGCTGTCGCCGGCCAGCGCGGCCTTGAAAGCCTCCGCGTCGCTGCGATGCCATTCGCGCATGGTGTCGTAGCGGCTGAACACCGGCACGGACTCCGCCCGCGCGATCTCGGCGATCGCCTCGACATAGTCGCGGTAGCGCTCGGGCTCGCGGATGCCGGGGAAATATTGAGGGTCGAGGATGGCGAGGCCCGGGCCCGCCTGCTTCACGCTGGCGATGCCGTCCGCGATCAGGGCGCGGAAGGCGGCGATATCGCGGCCCTGGACGGCGTCGTTGGTGCCGACCTGCCAGATCACGAGGTCGTAGCGCCGCGCGGTCAGCGCCTGCTTCAGGCGGATCAGCGTCTGCGGCGCGGTCTCGCCGCCGATGCCGGCATTGACGATCTCGACCGACGATCTGGACCAGCTCTTCGCGAGCAGAGCCTGCAGCCGCGCCGGATAGGTCTTGTCCCTGGCGCTCGCGCCGACGCCTTCGGTCGAGGACGAGCCGATCGCGAGGATCGTGAGCGGGCGGCCCTGGGCGAGCGGCGCCGCCAGCGTGGACAGAGCGAGATTGGAATTGACGATCGGCGTCTCGCGGCAGGCGAAACCGGCTGCCTGGACGGCTCCCGTGAACATCAGCGCTGCCAAGGAAACTGCGAAGAGATTCAAGACCGTGAACCGCAAGGCAGCGCGCATCGGGATCGTTCTCCTGGAGACGGTTCAGCGGTTAATGTTTTCTTCATGAACGGCAACTGAACGATGCGGTGCAGCATAAGAAAAAAGACTGACCAGTCCGTGCAGCCGCGCGGGGCCGCGTCGTGAACCGCTTCGCATGGTTGCTGGATCGTCTCGCCTACGAGCCGCGCCGCAACGCCAAGCTCGCGCTGATCGCGGATTATCTGCGCACGACGCCCGATCCCGATCGCGGGCTGGCGCTGGCGGCGATGACCGGCGGGCTCGTCTTCCGCAACGCCAAGGCCGGGCTGATCCGGGCGCTGATCGCCGAGCGCGCCGACCCGGTGCTGTTCGCGCTGTCCTACGACTATGTCGGCGACCTGTCGGAGACGGTCGCGCTGATGTGGCCTGCGCGGCACGGGGCCAACGACGTTCCCCATCTGCCCGATGTCGTCGACGGCCTGCGCTCGGTCGGCAAGACCGAACTGCCGCGCCTCGTCGCGTCCTGGCTCGACGCGCTCGACGAGACCGGGCGCTGGGCGCTGCTCAAGCTGATCACGGGCTCGCTCCGCATCGGCGTCTCGGCCCGCCTCGCCAAGACGGCCGCCGCCAGCCTGGGCGGCATCCCGGCCGACGAGGTCGAGCAGGTCTGGCACGGGCTGGAGCCGCCCTATGCCGAACTCTTCGCCTGGCTTGAGGGCAGGGGACCGCGGTCGGAGGCGACCGACCCCGCGCCGTTCCGCCCCGTCATGCTCTCGCACCCGCTCGAGGACGGCGATTTCGACAAGCTCGCGCCGGCCGATTTCAGCGCCGAATGGAAATGGGACGGCATCCGCGTCCAGGCGGTCAGCGGCACGCGCGCCGACGGCACGCGCCTGACCCGGCTCTATTCCCGCACGGGCGAGGACATCGCCGGGGCCTTTCCGGACCTCGTCGAGGCGCTGACGCTGGACGGGGCGCTCGACGGCGAATTGCTGGTGATGCGCGATGCGGCCGTGCAGAGCTTCAACACGCTGCAGCAGCGGCTGAACCGCAAGACGGTGACGCCGAAGATGGTCAGTGAGTTTCCGGCCCATATCCGGGTCTACGACCTGCTGGTCGACGGCGATGAGGACATCCGCCACCTGCCGCTGACCGCGCGCCGGAAGCGGCTGGAAAATTTTCTGTCGCGCCTCGCCAGCATCCGTTTCGACCTGTCGCCGGAAATCCCCTTCGCCTCATGGGAGGATCTCGCCGCGGCGCGCGCCGACCCCGTCTCGGCCGGAGCCGGCGGCGACGCCGAGGCCGTCGAGGGCTGCATGGTCAAGCGCCGCGACTCGCCCTATCTGCCCGGCCGGCCGAAGGGCCACTGGTGGAAGTGGAAGCGCGAGGCCAGGCTCGTCGACTGCGTGCTGATGTATGCCCAGCGCGGCCACGGCAAGCGCTCCTCCTTCTATTCCGACTACACCTTCGGCGTGTGGAGGGTGGGGGAGGAGGGCGCGGACGAACTCGTCCCTGTCGGAAAGGCCTATTTCGGCTTCACCGACGAGGAGCTGATCGAGCTCGACCGCTATGTCCGCAAGCATACGCTCAACCGCTTCGGCCCCGTGCGCGAGGTGACGCATAACGCGCGCAGCGGACTTGTCCTAGAGGTCGCCTTCGAGGGTTTGCAGCGCTCGACGAGGCACAAATCCGGGCTCGCCATGCGCTTCCCCCGCATCAGCCGCATCCGCTGGGACAAGCCGCCGGCCGAGGCCGACCGCATCGAGGCGCTGGAACAGCTCCTGCCGGCGGCGGGTTGAGGCAGTGGCGTTCGCTGATCCCAATCAAACCCTCATCCTGAGGAGCGCCCGCGGGGCGCGTCCCGAAGGATGCTCCAGACGTCTCCGGAGCGAACCGGATCATCCTGCGAGACGCCGCTGACGCGGCTCCTCGGGATGAGGGCTGAGAATCCATCGGATAGAAAGATACCGCCCATGATTCCGCTCCGCTTCGTCTTCCTCGCCGCGGCCCTGATCCTCGCCGCGGCGATCGTCTGGGCCACGGCCACCGCCTCCTTCGGCGCGAGCTTCGCCAAGATCGGCAACGACCCCTGGGGCGTGGTGACGCTGATCGACCTCTACGCCGCCTTCCTCGTCTCCGGCTTCCTGATCTGGCGTTTCGAGACCTCCAGGCCGCTCGCGCTGGCGCTGATCGTCCTGACGCTGGGGCTCGGCAGTCTCGTGCCGCTGCTCTGGCTCGCCTTCCGGGCCGGTCCGGTTCTCATCGCCGCGCGGCGTTGACATTGCCGTGACGCCGGAACCCGCTCGCGGTCGATCACGTTCCCTCTCCGACACCTGAAGCCGGCACGCCGGACATTCATCAGCATTCGGAGATGAGACATGCCCTTCATCAAGGCCGGAGACGGCACGCAGGTTTTCTACCGCGAGGCCGGGGCAGGCGCTCCGGTCGTTCTCATCCATGGCTGGCCGCTCAACGGCGACATGTGGGAATATCAGGCGCCGGCGCTGGTCGCGGCCGGCAATCGCGTCATCACCTATGACCGCCGCGGCTTCGGCCAGTCCGACCAACCCTGGACCGGCTACGACTACGACACCTTCGCCGACGATCTCGCCGCGCTGCTCGACGGGCTCGACCTCAACGGCGTCACGCTGGTCGGTTTCTCGATGGGCGGCGGCGAGATCGCCCGCTATGTCGGTCGTCACGGCACGGCGCGGATCGCGAAGACCGTACTCGTCGGCGCGATCACGCCCTTCCTGCTCAAGACCCCCGATCACGAGAACGGCGCGCCGCAGTCGGTCTTCGACGAGATGGTCGAGGGCCTGATCGCCGACCGGCCGCATTTCCTCGCAGGATTCGCGAAAACCTTCTTCGGCGTCAGCCTGCTCAACCAGGCCGTCTCGGCCGAGATGCTCGACTGGGCCCAGGTCCATGCGCTGAAGGCCTCGCCCAAGGGCACGATCGACTGCGTGCGCGCCTTCTCAGAGACCGATTTCCGCGCCGACCTGCCGAAATTCGACAAGCCGACGCTGATCATCCATGGCGACGACGACCAGACCGTGCCGATCGACATCTCGGCCCGCGAGGCGGTCAAGCTGATCCCCGGCGCGACTCTGAAGGAATATGAGGGCGCGCCGCACGGGCTCTTCATCACCCACAAGGACCTGCTCAACGCCGATCTCGTCGCCTTCATCGGCGGTCGGGGCTGAATGCAGCGAGGCGGGAGATTGCCCGCCTCGGACTTTATGTTGCATTGCAATATTCGTCGTTTGCGAGCAGATGGCTCTTGGTGCTTGGGCTGCCGGCCTGGGCGGCGCGCCTGAATGCGCGGCGCTTGAGGTCATGATGCCGTCTGGGGCAGGATGAGCGCGGACGGACGGGGATCCTTGCGATGAGTCGGCAGCCTGTGACGCGGATCGTGATCGCCGACGACCATCCCCTGTTCCGGGGCGCGCTCCGGCAGGCGCTCTCCGGGGCGTTGCCCGGCGCCGATGTCAGCGAGGTCGGTTCGCTCGAGGCGCTGACCGAGGCGCTGGGTTCCGGCGCGGACGCCGATCTCGTTTTGCTCGACCTGACCATGCCGGGGGTGCAGGGCTTTTCCGGCCTGCTCTTCCTGCGCGCGGACCATCCCGAGGTGCCGGTCATCGTCGTCTCCGCCAATGACGACCCGGCCGTGATCAGGCGCTGCATCGAGTTCGGCGCGCTCGGCTTCCTGCCCAAGACGGCCGATGTCGCGCAGATGGGCGAGGCCATCCGCGCCGTGCTCGACGGCGGCGTCTGGACGCCGCCCGGGGTCGATCTGTCGAGCCCGGTCGACGCCGAGGTCGCCGACATGGTGCGCCGGCTCGCGACCCTGACCCCGCAGCAGGTCCGGGTTCTGATGATGCTGTCTGAAGGACTGCTCAACAAGCAGATCGCCTATGAGCTCGGCGTCTCCGAGGCGACCGTGAAGGCCCATGTCTCGGCGATCCTGACCAAGCTCAACGTCGACAGCCGGACGCAGGCCGTGATCGCGGCCGCCAAGATCGCCGGCACCGCCTGGTCGGGCGTCGGCGCGTCCGCGACGGTTTGAGACTTCGTTCAGCCTGTATTCAAGGCGAATGAGCTTGCCTGAGCGCAGGACGGCCAATAAGCCTCGCCGTCATCCCGGACAAGCGGCGCAGCCGCGCCGATCCGGGATGACGGATGTTTGCTGCATGATGGAGACGGGGTCGCTGACATGGCCAATGGCAACATCGAACGCTTTCTGGGCGGCTCGCCGCTCGGCGTGCTCGTCCGGCTGCTTTTCATTTCGCTGCTCGTCGGCGCGGCGATGGCGTTTCTCGGCCTGTCGCCGCAGGCGCTCTATCGGGCGGCCGTCCGCTTCCTGCGTTCGCTCGGCGATCTCGGCTTCGGGGCTGTGCACGAGGTCGGGCAATGGCTCGTCGCCGGCGCGCTGATCGTGATTCCGCTCTGGCTGCTGTCGCGGCTGTTCGCGGCGCGCCGCTGAGGTTCAACCCCGGCCGTCGGCGAAATCCTTCGCGTCGCGGCCGGTGAGCGCCGACACCCGCGTCAGCCCGGCCCGGCGCGCCTCGCCGGCGAGCCCGGCCTTGATCTTTTTCACCAGCCCCGGCCCCTCGAACACCATCGCGGTATAGAACTGCACGAGATCGGCGCCGGCCCGGATCCGGTCGGACGCCGCCGCGGCCGAATCGATGCCGCCGACGCCGATCAGCGGGAACTGCCGCTCCACCCGCAAAAACGTCTGCGCCAGGATGCGGGTGGCGCCGGCCCGGAGCGGACGGCCCGACAGGCCGCCGGTTTCGGCCTTCGCCGCGCCGCGCAGGCCTGGCGGACGCGCCACCGTCGTATTGGCGACGACCATGCCGTCGATCCCGCGCCGGCGGGCGACCGAGACGACGCCGTCGAGCTCGGGCTCGCTCAGGTCGGGCGCGATCTTGAGCAGCATGGCGGTGCGACGGCCGGCGGCCTGCGCCGCCTCGTCGCGGGCCTCCAGCGCCCGCGCGATCAGATCGTCCAGCGCCGCCTCGCCTTGCAGGTCGCGCAGGCCGGGCGTGTTCGGCGACGAGACGTTGATCGTCAGGAAATCGGCGACGGGCGCGAGTTTGCCCGTCAGCACGGCGTAATCGGCCGAACGGTCGGCGGACTCCTTGTTGGCCCCGAGATTGACGCCGACGAGCCCGCCGCGCGCGCGCCGTTTCGCGAGCCGGCCGGCGACGACCTCCATGCCCTCGCTGTTGAGGCCGTAGCGGTTGATCACCGCCCCGTCCTCGGTCAGCCGGAAGACGCGGGGGCGCGGGTTGCCCGGCTGCGGCAGCGGCGTCACGCCGCCGACCTCGACGAAGCCGAAACCCAGGGACAGCGCGCCGTCGATCGCCTCGGCATGCTTGTCGAACCCGGCCGCGAGCCCGACCGGGTTGGGAAAGCTCAGGCCGAAGGCCTGCGTCGCCAGCACGGGGTCGTCGGAGCCCGGCCGCAACGGCGGCGCGGCGGCGAGCGCAACGACCGCCAGGCGGTGCGCGGTCTCCGCGTCGAGCTTGTGGATCAGCGGGCGGGCCAGGCTGAACAGGCCGTCGATCACGCGACATCCTCCGGGATCAGGTGCAGTCCGTCCGCGCTTTGAGCCAGAGGCGCGATCCAGCGCGCCGTCCTGGGGTCGAGCGGGCCGTAAAGATGGGGAAACAGCGCCCCGCCGCGCGACGGCTCGTAGCGCAGGGCTTCGCCGAGACGGGCATCGTCGACCGCGATCAGCAGCAGGCCGTGCTGGCCGGCGAAATGCTTCGCCGCCGTCTCGCGCACCTGTTCGCCCGCCGAGAAATGGATGAACCCGTCCGAAAGGTCGATCGCCGCTCCCTCGAACGCGCCGGCGCGTTCGGCCTCGCGCCAGAGCGTCTCGTGGCAGATCTTGTAGATGAGCGGCACGGAGGATGGCCTCGGCTGTTTCGGATCACCGCGGACATAGCGGTTGCCGCCGCGCGAGGGCAAACCTTATCGCGATTTCCCCAAGAAACAGATTGAAGTCTCATAAGATAGGGGATATTTCCTATCTCAATCCCCGCCTTCCGGCAACATCAGGAACGAGGCCTCCGCGGTGCTGTCCCACGACCAGATCTGGAGCGCCATCGACGCGCTCGCCCAGCGCTATGGCTTCACCGCCTCGGGGCTCGCCCGCAAGGCCGGGCTCGACGCCACCACCTTCAACCGCTCCAAGCGGATCGGGCCGGACGGGCGCGAGCGCTGGCCCTCGACCGAATCGATCGCCAAGGTCCTGCAGGCGACGGGCGCGTCGCTCGACGAATTCATGGCGGTGGTGATGCGGCGCGGCTTCGCGCCGCTGCGGACGATCCCGCTGATCGGCTTCGCCCAGGCGGGTTCGGGCGGCTTCTTCGACGATGGCGGCTTTCCGGCCGGCACGGGGTGGGAGGAGGTCGCCTTTCCCGGCGTCGCCGACGAGAAGGCCTATGCGCTGGAGATCGCCGGCGATTCGATGCTGCCGCTCTATCGCGACGGCGACACCATCATCGTCTCGCCGACCGCGACCGTCAGGCGCGGCGACCGTGTCGTCGTCAAGACGGTCGAGGGCGAGGTGCTGGCCAAGCAGCTCCGGCGTCAGACGGCCAAGACGGTCGAGCTCTCCTCGCTCAATCCGGAGCATGCCGAGCGGGTGCTGAACCTCAGCGAGATCGCCTTCATGGCGCGGGTGATCTGGGCGAGCCAGTAGTCCGTCATCGCGAGGAGTCGAAGCCGGCGAAGCAATCCAGGAGGCGTAGAGCAAGACGCTGGATTGCTTCGCCGCGCCCGCAATGACGAACAACGTCAATTCCCGTTCTGCCGCCCCGCCGGCAGCGTGACCTTGAACACCGCGCCGACGGGCGAGGGCTCCAGCGCGATCATGCCGCCATGCAGCCTGACCAGTTCGGCCGCGATCGCCAGTCCCAGCCCCGTGCCGCCGGGATTGACCGAGCCGCGAAACGCCTGGAACAGGTTCTCGCGGGCACGCGCCGGCACGCCCGGGCCGTTGTCGGCGACCCGCAGCGCGATCTCGCGTTCGCCGCGCTCGGCCCTGACCACCAGCATGGCCTGCCTGCCGCCGTCGGTTCCGGCCTGCGTCAGCGCCTGCACCGAATTGCGCATCAGGTTGAGCAGAACGCGCGCCATCTGGTCGGGGTCGCAGGGCACGCTCAGCCCGACCGGAACTTCGTTGGCGAAGCCGACCTGCGGATTCTCGGCCAGGCCGAGCATCTCCGCCTGCTCGGCGACGAGCTGGCGCAGCGCCACCTCGCGCAGCACGGGCGCGGCTTCGGCCGCGCGGCCATAGGCCAGCGTCGCCTGGCAGAAATCGATGGCGCGCCCGAGCGTCGCGATCAGCCGGGGCGCGAAACGCTTGATCTTGGCGTCGCGGGTGTCGACCAGCCGGTCGGACATCAATTGCGCCGCCGCCAGCATGTTGCGCAGGTCGTGGTTGATCTTGCTGACGGCGAGCCCGAGCTCGGCGAGGTGCTTCTTGGTGCGCAATTCGTCGGCGAGCGTCATCTGCATGCGCGCCAGCGCCCGCTCCGCCTCGCCGATCTCGTCGGCGCGCTCGGTCGGCTCGATGATCCGGCGCGGGTTCTCCGGGTCGGCCTCGAACTCCATGACATTGGCGGCGAGCTGGCGGATCGGCACGACGATCATCCAGTTCAGCGCGAGATAGACCGCGACCGCCGTCAGCCCGGAGATCAGCAGCGAGAGCAGGAGGATGTTGACCGAGAAGCTCAGCATGGCCCGGCGCAACGGCGCCTCGTCGATCACGAGCTCGACGAAATCGGCCGCGCCCATCGCATGGCCGAGCACGCGAATCGGCTTGCCGTGCGGCGGGGTGGCGAGAACCTCCACGGCCCCCCGGATCGCGCTCATCCAGCCGAGATCTCGCAGATCGACCGTGCGCGCGACCTCGGGCGGCATCGGATCGGAGCTGAGCAGCCGGCGCGCGCCGCCGACGCGCGCCGCGATCGCGCGCGCGCCGACGCCGGCGAGCAACTGCGTCTCGCTGCCCTCGGGCAGGCCGTCCGGCGCCCCCTCCAGCACCATCACCGCGACCTGAGCCGCCGCCAGCCGGTCGTTGAGCCAGTTGCGCCGGAAGTTCGCGACCGAGGGCAGGTAGATCAGCACCTCCGCCAGCATCACGAACAGCACGGTCAGCACCAGGAGCTTGGCCGAGAGGCCGAGCCGGGTCAGGCCCCGCGGCACGCTGACGGAAATCTGGCGCTGTGGGGGCGAGGAGTTCAGCATCAAGCGTGAAGCCTATCCGAAACGGCGCAGAAAGCCGATCAGCTTGCGGATGCCCGGTTTCGCGGCGAGCGGCGCGTAGAACGAGACGGCGGCGCGCTTGGAGACCTCGGAAAAAGTCGGATAGGGGAAGACCAGCCCGGCCATGTCCTTGACGCCCAGCCCCTTCCGCACCGCCAGGCTCCAGGGCACGATCATGTCGCCCGCCCGTGCGCCGACGATGGTGACGCCGAGGATGCGGCCTCGTCTGTCGGTGAGGAGCTTGACGAAGCCCTCGGTCTCGCGCTCGGCCTGGGCGCGGTCGTTCTCGGCATAGGGCCAGCGCAGCACGCGGATCTCGCCGGCGGCGTTGCGCGCCTCCTCTTCCGACAGCCCGACGCCGGCGAGTTCGGGATGGCAATAGGTCACGCGCGGGATCGCGGCGGTCGAGACCCTGACCGGCAGCCGGAACAGCGCGCTGCGCAGCACGAGCCCGGCATGGTGGTTCGCGACATGGGTGAACTGCAGCGCGCCGGCCTGTCCGCTGGCGCAGTCGCCGATCGCGTAGATCCGCCGGTTGGCGGTGCGCAGGCCCCTGTCGACGATCACGCCCTGGGCGTCGCTGGCGACGCCGGCGAGCTCGAGGTCGAGCGCCTCGATGTTGGGTTTGCGCCCGGCGGCGACGAGCAGATGCGTGCCGTCGATCGGCTCCTCCGCCGCCTCGCCGTCGCCTTTCAGGACGAGGCGGACGCCGCCCTTGACCGTCTCCGCCCGCAGGACACTGGCCCGTTCTCTCAGCGTCACGCCCTCGCGCAGCAGCCTGCGCCGCACGATCGCCGCCGCCTCGGGGTCCTCACGCGACAGCAGCGTCCGCGCCTCGACGATGGTGACCGCGCTGCCGAGCCGCGCCATCGCCTGCGCCAGCTCGACGCCGATCGGCCCGCCGCCGAGCACGATCAGGCGCGCCGGCGGCTTCGTCAGCCCGAACACGCTCTCATTGGTCAGGAAGGGCAGATCCGCCAGCCCCGGGATCGGTGGCGCTGACGGCCGCGAGCCGGTGGCGACGACGAAGCGCCGCGCCCTGATCGTTTGCTCGCCGACGATCGCGGCGCCGCGGTTGGCAAAGCGCGCCTCGCCCTTGATCACGGTGACTCCGAGCGCGCCGAACCGCTCGACCGAATCATTGGCCGCGATCGCCGCGATGACGCGATGCACATGGTCATGGACCTGCGCGTAGTTCACCTGCGGCTCGCCGACGCCGATGCCGAAGCGTCCGGCCTCGCGGACGGCCTGGGCGCGCGCGCCGGCCGCGATCAGCGCCTTGGACGGCACGCAGCCGACATTGAGGCAATCGCCGCCCATCCGGTCGCGCTCGACCAGCACGACCGAGACGCCGAACGCCGCGGCGGCGGCGGCGACCGACAGCCCGCCGGAGCCCGCCCCGATGACGCAGATATCGGGCGTCAGGAGTTGAGACGCCGTCGCCGCCCTGGTCTCGCTCACGCCGCGCCTCCCCGCTCGCCCGTCCGCGCCTTGCCGATGCGTCGCCAGGCCACCGGAATCAAGGTCACGAGGCCCAGAAGCGCGAAAGCGATCACAAGTTCCGGCGTCAGGATCGCCTTGAGGTCGAGGCCGCCGCCGCAGCCGCCGCGCCCGGCCGCCTGGCAGGCGGCGCGCGCGTCCTGTTGGGCCGCGATCACCGAATCGAGCCCCGCTCCGGCGACCGCGAAGGCGAGCGTGCCGGGGATGATGCCGACGAGCGTGGTCCAGGCGAAGACCGGCAGCGAGACCCCGCCCAGCGCCGCCGCCAGATTGACCAGCCAGAACGGAAAGACCGGCACCAGCCGCAGAAACAGGAGGTATGATATGGCGTCCGACCTGAAGCCGTCGAGAATGCGCGCCAGCGCCGGCCCGGCCTTGCGCTGCAGCGTCTCGCCGAAAGCCGAGCGCGCCACCAGGAACACGATGACCGCGCCGATGCTGGCCGAGACCACCGTGACCGCGGTGCCGGGCAGGCCGCCGAACAGGAAGCCGCCGAGCAGCGTCAGCAGCGCCGCGCCCGGAAACGACAGCGCGACCGTGAAGACATAGACTCCGGCGAAGGCGAGCAGCGCGAGCAGCCGGTTGGCCGCGACGGCCTGCTGAAACTGGGCGCGATGCTGCAGGATGGAATCGAGGCTGAGATAGCGGTGCAGCCCGGCCGCATACGCCCCCGTCATGGCCAGCGCCAGGAGGCCGAGCGGCAGATAGCGCCGCCAGGCCGGCCGGTCCGGACCCTGCCGCTGATCCTTGCGTTCCGCCGGCACGACCGCGCCCGTCGACGTCGCTGGCTCGGTCATGCGCCCATCCATTTCCAATCCGGGTTAGCCGGATGGTCAGTTAAGCGCAAGCCGGAGCGAACGCATCGCATCGTCACCGCAAAGTGAGGCTGCGTGAGACGGCGAGCAATACGGGCGGGGAGTCCTCAGGCGACCCGACGGCCCCTGTCGGGCGTGGGACCGGCGATCGGCTCGGGGCGGCCGAACAGATAACCCTGCGCCCGCTGCGCGCCGAGCAACTGCACCGCGATGCGCTGCTGTTCGGTTTCGATGCCCTCGACGACCACGGTCATCGAGAGCCGGCGGGCGAGCTGGCAGACCGCCTCGATGATCGCTTTGGAGGCCTCGTTGGCGGTGACGTTGCGCGTGAAGCTCTGGTCGATCTTCACATGGGCGAAGGGATAGGTGGAGAGATAGGCCAGCGAGGAATAGCCGGTGCCGAAATCGTCCAGCGCGAAACGCACTCCGAAGCCGCATAACTCGTCGATCACGGCAAGCGTCGTCTTGTTGTCCTCGATCAGGAGCGACTCGGTGACCTCGAGCGTCAATCGGTCCGAGGTCAGCCGCGAGCTCAGCAGCGCCTGCTTGACCGTCTCGACGATGCGCCGCGGTTCGCGGAACTGCAGCGGCGAGATGTTGACCGAAACGCCGACCGAGCCCGGCCAGCGCGCGGCGTCCCTGCAGGCCTGCTGGATCGCCCAGTCGCCCATCGCCGCGATCAGGCCCGACTGCTCGGCGATCGGGATGAAGACGCCGGGCGGCACCATGCCCCGCGTCGGGTGGCGCCAGCGCATCAGCGCCTCGCGCGAGACGATTTCCTGCGTCTTCAGGTCGACGATCGGCTGATAGTACAGCTCCAGCGCGCCAGCATCGCAGGCCGCCCGCAGATCGACCTCGAGCTCGTGCCGGTCGAGCATCTCCTCGGCCATGGTCGGGTTGAAGAACATCAGCGTGTTGCGGCCGGCGGCCTTCGCCTTGTAGAGCGCGGTGTCGGCATGGCGCAGCAGGTCGGCCGGGTCGCCGCCGTCATGCGGGGCCATCGCGATGCCGATGCTCGCGGTGATGTAGACGCTCTTGGTGTCGAGCAGGAAGACCTTCGACATCGCGTCGATCATGCGCTGCGCGATGGTGGTGACGACGGCGTGGTCGGCCGAGGGCAGGATCAGCAGGAACTCGTCGCCGCCGAAGCGGGAGAGATGGTCGCCGGTGCGGATCGCGGCGCGCAGCCGGCTCGCCGTCTCGGTCAGCACGCGGTCGCCGATGTCGTGTCCCAGGCTGTCGTTGACCTGCTTGAAGCCGTCGAGATCGAGATAGAGCAGGGCGAAATGCTCGGCCGTCCGTTCCATCCGGGCGAAGGCCTGCGCCAGCTGGGTGTTGAACTCGAAGCGGTTGGCGAGCCCGGTCAGTTCGTCGAACCGCGCCATCTGCTCGATGCGCGCCTCGGTCGCCTTCCGATCGGTCGCGTCCTCGGTCAGCATCAGCACGCCGCCCTCGGCCGCCGGAGCGATGCTGATGACCAGGATGCGCCCGCTGCGGGTCTGCAATTCGCGGGTCAGGGTCGTCTGCCTCTCCTGCACCACCGCGAGCGCCGAGCGGATGTCGCGGACCTGGTCGCCGCCGACGACCTGACGCTCGACCAGGAAACGCGCGATCGCCGCCAGCGGCGTGCCTGGCAGGGCCAGCGTATCCGGTATGCCGTAAAGCACCTGATGGGGGGCATTGCTGACCGCGAGCTTGAGATCCCGGTCGAACATCGCCAGGCCATGGATCATCGTGTTCAGCGCCGCATCGAGCGTCAGGTTCTGCGAATGCAGCGCCGAGGCCAGTTCCTTGGACTGCTTGGTCGCGTCGCTCAGCGCCAGCAGGTTCCGGTGCAGCGAATTGGTGATGGCGATGTTGGCGATCACATAGAGGAACGCGAAATAGCCGATATACTGATAGTAGACGTTGTGCGCCTGGATCAGGCCGAAGGCCATCGGCAGGCAGAAGGTCAGCAACTGCACCGCGACGAATTTCGGACGTCCGGCATTGCGCGAGACATAGCCCGAGGCCAGCGCGATCGTCGACGCCACAGAGGTGATATGCGCGGCCGGATCGTCGGTCTGCGTCAGCGCGATGTAGCAGCTGTAGCCGAGCACGGCGCTGAACACGGTCGCGCCGAAGAAATACTCGCGATCCCAGCGCCTCGTCTCGGCGAAGCTGTCTTCGGAATGGTCGCGCCGACGATAGTTGACGACCGTGATCAACCTGAGCACGACGACCAGGCCGACCAGGACGGTCAGCGTCATGAACACGCTCATGCCGGTCGACAGCCAGCACAGATAGGGCGTCAGGATGCCGGCGATGCCGCCGGGCACGATCGAGGCGGGCGAGGAGAACAGCGAAGAAACCAGCAGACGATAGCCCGGCAGATCGAACCCGTCCGCCGGATTGGTCGTCCTTCCCGTGAGAACACGCCCGAGAGCGCCTGCCATCCGCTCTTGCCCTTCAGTCGGCAATGTCGGTCGAGCGCATCACGCGCCGGAAATCTCGCCGTTCAAAGGGTTTAAGCCAAGAGAGGTAAACGTTTCGTATTTTGGCCTCGCTTCCGATCCCGATCAGTGCGGGCCGGCGGCGCCTGCTATCGCCGGCCGCTGATAGACCCGCGCCAGCATCCGGTCCTGCGTCGCAGCGATCCTCTGCAGCTTCGAGATGGCGGCCGGGTTGAGCCGCAGCATGCAGTCGGTCCAGATCTCGCCCAGGCCCTCGAGCTCGCCGCGCAGATCGCCGGCGCGCCGGTTGAAGGCCGAGAACAGCGCCGTCTTCGCGGCATGCATCGGCAGCGAATCGCCGGCGTATTTGCGGATCCAGTTCTCGCCCGTGCCGGCCGGCACCACGGCCTCGAGCCCGCCCATGGCCATGAATTCGGCCGCGCTCATCTCCTCGCCCGAGAGCAGCATCTGCTCGGCGGCGCGCGGACCCATCCGGCGCGACAGGATCGCGACCGCCGTGATCGGGAAATGGTTGAACTTGATCTCGGGGTAGACGAACGAGGCCTGCTCCTCGGCGATCATGACATTGCAGGAGCGCGGCGCGTCGATGCCGCCGCCGATCGCCTTGGCGTGGATCGTCGCCAGCGTGATGACGGCGCCGTTCAGGCCGCCGGCGTTCAGCACCGCGCCCTCGATCGAGAGCCTGGCGTATTCGGTCAGCGCCGCCCGGTCGTTCTTGGCGAGGCAGTCGAGATAGAAGTCGAGGTCGCCGCCCAGCGTGAAGAAGGGTCCCGTGCCGCGAAAGGCGAGGAAGCGCACCGGCGAGCGGTGATACTGCTCGGGTTGGCCCCACAGCGCGATGATGGCGCGCTGGATCTTGCCCAGGCTGTCGAGCAATTGCAGCGTGAAGACCGGCTTCAGCTCCGGCTTGATCGTGACCCAGAGCGTCTTGATCCCGGCCTCGTAGGCGAGCTGCACCTCGGGCAGGAAGCCGGCCTTGCCACGCACGGCGTCGATGACTTCGCAGCATTCGAGTTGCGTCGCGGGGATTGTCTCGGTGAACGGGGCAAATGACTGAAGCATGCCGCTGATCCCTCTTTCGCAACGCAACACGACGCCGGATCAGGGTAGGCGAAGTTAACGAACTGTAAACGAAAACCCCATGAAATGGTTAATTTCATTAAGATTTGTCTGCTAACGATCGGGCCGTGAAAGGACGCGGGCAAAACCGTCGCGGCGAGATCGCGGCCGATGGCGCCCCAAGACGATGCACGCATAAGTCGTGCCATGGTCTCGGGTTTGCGCCCGATGCGTTGGAATCGGGGTTTACCCCGCTGCCGGCGGCCCCGGCGCCGCTGTCGGCCGGAGGCGCCGAGCCAATCTGGCGCAGGGCCTGTGCGGCTCTGGCACGCGGGCGGATCGCGGGCAACGTCGGCCGGCCGCTTGTCGAATACGCCGCGCGAGGCTATCGGTTGCGCCCCGAATACGCCGTGTTCAGGGCGTTGAACCCATCGTGCCGAGTTGATTTGCGTGACCCGCCAGCCATCCGCCGACGACGAGAAGCGGGCGCGCCTTGCCGCCGCCCTGCGCGAGAACCTGAAGCGCCGCAAGGCGCAGGGTCGCGCCCGCCGTCAGGATGAGGCGCAAGCGCAGCAGCCGGAGCGCCCCGCCCAGGCCGACCCTCCCCGGTCCTGACACTTCAAGTATCACACGTCCCGGCGGTTCGCGCCGCGGCGTCCAGCAGGACTGACGATGGACAAGATCCGCATCACCGGAGGCAGGCCCCTCACCGGCACGATCCCGATCTCGGGCGCCAAGAACGCCGCCTTGCCGCTGATGATCGCGAGCCTGCTGACCGACGAGACGCTGACGCTCGTCAACGTGCCGCGCCTCTCGGACGTCACCGCGCTCTCGCGCATCCTGTCCAATCACGGCGTCGACCGCGCGATCGCCGGCAAGCGCATCGGCCAGTCGGCCGAGGCCGGGCAGACCATCGCGCTGACCGCCCGCCAGATCGTCGACACCTGCGCGCCCTACGAACTGGTCTCGACCATGCGGGCGAGCTTCTGGGTGATCGCGCCGATCCTCGCCCGGATGGGCGAGGCCAAGGTCTCGCTGCCCGGCGGCTGCGCCATCGGCACGCGGCCCGTCGACCTGCTGCTGATGGCGCTGGAGAAGCTCGGGGCCGAGATCGTCATCGAGAACGGCTATGCGCTGGCGCGCGCGCCCAAGGGTCTCAAAGGGGCGGAGATCGTCTTCCCGAAGGTCACGGTCGGCGGCACGCATACGGCGCTGATGGCGGCCGTGCTCGCCGATGGCGCGACCGTCATCGACAACGCCGCGCGCGAGCCCGAGGTCGTCGATCTCGCCGCCTGCCTGTCGAAGATGGGCGCGAAGATCGAGGGCGCGGGTTCGAGCCGCATCGTCGTCACCGGCGTCTCGCGGCTGGGCGGCGCGCATCACGCCGTCCTGCCGGACCGGATCGAGACCGGCACCTACGCCATGGCGGTGGCCATGACCGGCGGCGACGTCGTGCTGGAGGGCGCCCGGTCCGACCTGCTGCAATCGGCGCTCGACGCCATCGTCAAGGCCGGCGCCGAGGTGAGCTCGACCAATGAGGGCATCCGCGTGCGCCGCAACGGCCACGGCCTGAATGCGGTCGACATCGACACCGACCCGTTCCCCGGCTTCCCGACCGATCTGCAGGCGCAGTTCATGGCGCTGATGACGCGGGCCAAGGGCACGTCGCGCATCCGCGAGACGATCTTCGAGAACCGCTTCATGCATGTGCAGGAGCTCGCCCGGCTCGGCGCCAGGATCAGGCTCGACGGCGACGTCGCCCATGTCGACGGCGTCGCCAAGCTCACCGGCGCGCCGGTGATGGCGACGGATCTGCGCGCCTCGGTCTCGCTGGTCATCGGCGGGCTCGCGGCCGAGGGCGACACCACGATCAACCGCGTCTACCATCTCGACCGCGGTTTCGAGGCGCTCGAGGCCAAGCTCACGCGCTGCGGCGCGCAGGTCGAGCGCATCAGCGGTTGACGCCAAGCTGCGGCATCCCCAGAACACCGGTATGTCCCAGGATGCCGCAGACCCGTTGAAGCTGATCGCGCTCGATGGCGACGACCTGTCGATCATCTCCGCCCATCTCCAGGACGCCGTCCTGAAGATCGGCGATATCGCCTGGCGTCCCGCCGAGCGCCGCTTCGCTCTCGCCTTGCGCCGTTTCGACTGGGAGGGGGCGGCAACGGGCGCGCGCCGCCGCCGGCTGACCGTGCTGCATTTCGAGCGGGTGACGGGCGCGCGCAGTTCCGGCATCGATGCGGCCGCGCCCGACATTGTGCTCAACCTGCTGGCGATCACCTTCGCCGAGCGCGACGCGCCGGCCGGCGACCTGACCCTGCACTTTTCCGACGGCGCGGCGATCCGGCTCGACGTCGAATGCGTCGAGGGCCAGATGAAGGATCTCGGCCCGGTCTGGGAAGCGGTGGCGATCCCGGGCCATCCCGACGACGCCTGACCGACACTCCGCTTCATCAGGAACTTCCGATGCCGATCAGGCTCGACGACAGGGATGCGCGTTTCGAGGCCGATTTCGCCGCGCTGCTTTCGGCCAAGCGCGAGGTCTCCGAGGAGGTCGACCGCGTCGCCGCCGACATCCTCGCCGCCGTGCGGGCGCAGGGCGACAAGGCGGTCATCGACTACACGCAGCGTTTCGACGCGCTGGCGCTGGCGCCGGAGACCCTGCGGGTGTCGCGGGCCGAGATCGACGCGGCCCTTGCCGCCTGCTCGCCTGAACTGCTCGCCGCGCTGGAGACGGCGCGCGCGCGGATCGAGGCCTATCATTTGCGCCAGAAGCCGGCCGATAGCTGGGAGCGCGATGCGCTCGGCGTCGAGAGCGGCTGGCGCTGGAGCGCGATCGAGGCGGTCGGGCTCTATGTGCCCGGCGGCACGGCGAGCTATCCGTCCTCGGTGCTGATGAACGCGATTCCCGCAAAAGTCGCGGGCGTGCCGCGCGTCGTCATGGTCGCGCCGACGCCGCGCGGCGAGACCAATCCGCTGGTGCTGGCGGCGGCGCATCTTGCCGGCGTCGACGAGGTCTACCGCGTCGGCGGCGCGCAGGCCGTGGCGGCGCTCGCCTATGGCACGGCCTCGATCGCGCCCGTCGCCAAGATCGTCGGCCCCGGCAACGCCTGGGTCGCCGCCGCCAAGCGCCGCGTCTTCGGCCAGGTCGGCATCGACATGATCGCCGGTCCCTCCGAGGTGCTGGTGATCGCCGACGGCACGGCCAATCCCGACTGGATCGCGGCCGATCTGCTGGCGCAGGCCGAGCACGACGTCTCGGCCCAGTCGATCCTGATGACGGACGACGCCGCGCTCGCCGCCGAGGTCGAGAAGGCGATGCTCTCCCAGCTCAAGACGCTGCCGCGCGCCGGGATCGCCGGGAAAAGCTGGGCCGATTTCGGCGCGATCCTGCTCGTCGCCGATCTGGAAGCCGCCATGCCGCTGGTCGACCGGCTCGCGCCCGAGCATCTCGAGATCATGACGGCCGAACCCGAGCGTCTCGCCGGCATGATCCGCAACGCCGGCGCGATCTTCCTCGGCGGCCATACGCCCGAAGCGATCGGCGACTATGTCGGCGGTCCCAACCACGTCCTGCCGACGGCGCGCTCCGCCCGCTTTTCCTCGGGGCTCGGCGTCGGCGATTTCATGAAGCGGACCTCGCTGCTGAAGTGCGGCCCTGAAGGCCTGCGCGCGCTCAGCGGCGCGACCGCCCTGCTCGCCGAGGCCGAGGGCTTGCAGGCGCATGGCCGTTCCGTGACGATCAGGCTCAATCTCTAGTCGCTGAGCAGATTCGCGCCGGAGACGGGAGGCCCGATGTCCGACGATCCGAAAAAGCCCGGGCGACGACGCCTCGCCGCCGTGACGCTCGACGAGGCTTCGCTCGGCCGCGGCACGCCCGACCAGGAGCATGAGCGCGCGATCGCGATCTACGACCTGATCGAGCGCAACCATTTCGCGCTGCCCGGTCATGAGGGCGGGCCCTATCACGCCCATCTCGGGCTGGTCGAACGCCGGCTCGTCTTCGAGATCAGGCTTGCCGACGGCGCGCCCGTCATCAGCCACCATCTCTCGCTGACGCCGTTCAAGCGCATCATCAAGGACTACGAGATGGTCTGCGAGAGCTACTACGCCGCAATCCGCACGGCGACGCCCTCGCAGATCGAGGCGATCGACATGGGCCGCCGCGGCCTGCACGACGAGGCCGCCGGCATCCTGGTCGAGCGGCTGGCGAGCAAGGTCGAGGTCGACCACGACACGGCGCGACGGCTCTTCACCCTGATCTATGCCCTGCACTGGAAGGGCTGAGGCGCTTGGAGCCGCCGCCCTCCCGCAAGGTCCAGAGCGTGCTCTTCATGTGCGCGCAGAACGCCGTGCGCTCGCCGATGGCGGAGGCGATGGCGAAGCACTTCTTCGGCAAGTCGGTCTATGTCCAGTCGGCCGGAGCCCGCAGGGGCGAGCCGGACGGCTTCGTGCTGGCGGTGCTCGACGAGATCGGCATCGACGCCCACAAGCACAAGCCGAAATCGATCGAGGAGCTGGAGGAGTGGGAGGGGCTGAACTTCGACCTGATCGTCTCGCTCTCGCCCGAAGCCCACCACAAGGCGCTCGACCTGACGCGGACCGTCGCGGCCGAGGTCGAATACTGGCCGACCATGGATCCGACGGTGCTGCAGGGTTCGCGCGAGCAGATGCTCGACGCCTATCGCGACGTCCGCGACGGGCTGATGAAGCGGATCAAGGACCGGCTGAAGAGCTAGCGCACAAGAACCGCGCCGCCGCAGCGCACCCCGGTGACCCAGCTTTCGGCCTGGCCGAGGCCCAGACCCAGCGTGCCGAGCACGGCGTTCAGCACCTGGTCGAGCTGCGTTCCGGCGCCGGCGATGACGGCTTTGACCGCCAGGTCCAGCCCCGGCGCGCCCAGCCCCAGCCCGAGCGCCTGCACGCGGATGTCGAGATCGCCGACCAGCCGCGCGAGCAGCGTTGCCGTGAAGTTCTGGGTCGAGGTCGTCTTCTTGTCGCCGCGCAGGATCTCGGAATAGCCGAAGCTCAGCGAGGTCGGCGCCGAATTGGTCATGGTCGCATGCGCCCGGCCGCTCACCGAGGCGATGCCGGCAAGGTTGAGCAGGGTCGCGGCCGGCGGATTGGGCGGACTGCGGAAATTGCCGAACTCCGCCATCGAGACCTGCCCGATCCAGGCGTCGATCAGCGCCGGCGTGACGTTGAGCGTGACGCGCGAGGTCGTGACATCGCCGCCGTTGCACTGGATCGCCGGGAGCTTCGCGGTGGCCGCCGCGAGCTCCAGATAGAGCGGCAGCCGGACCAGCGCGGCCTGGCCCGTGCCGACGAGCTCGACGCTCAGCAGCAGCCTGGTCTGCGCGGTGTGCGCGCTCGCGCCCGTGCGGCCGACGCTGACGAGACTGGCGCCGACCGGCCGCTCTCCGATGCCGAGCTTGAGCTGGACCGAGGCGATGCCGGGGACCGACAGCGCCAGCGCGACATCGATCTGGCGCTGGCCGTTGGCGATCTGCGCGACCGCCGAGACGAGATCGAGCGCCGTCAGCGAGGCCGCGATCGGGTTCGGCTCCGAAACCATCCTTTCGCCGAAGCTGCCGAAGGAGGCGAGCGCGCGCAGGTCGACCGGCCGGCTCGAGCCGGAACTGACTGAAGCGAGCCGCGACAATGCGCTCGTCGCGGCGGCGGAGCCGGTCGCATGGTCGCGCGACGCATCCTGCATCGCCGCCAGCACGTCTGGCAGTTTGACATTGGCCCGCAGCACGTCGTCGAATGTCGCGGCGGAGAGGTTGGCGCGCGTCGCCAGCCGCTTCGAGAAGTCGAACAGGTCGATCCGCGTCCGCGCCAGCGCTTCGTAGTCCATCACCGAGAGCGACAGGCTGCCGCCGAGCAACGCCCCGAGCAGGCCGTTGAGCACGCCGCCCTCGAGCTTCGCCAGCCGCGAGCCGACGGCGAAGGCCGCCTGCATGTCCTGCACCGCGATGGCGCTCGAGCCGATCGGCACCTCGCCGCTGCCGTGGCTCGCGAGAGTCGGCGCGGGCGTGCCCGGCGGCAAGGTCGTCCGGCTGGACGAGGCCGACAGGACGCGGCCGAGCAGCATCGGCGTGACCGCCTTCATCTGCACCCTGACGGCGTTGGCCGTCGTCGCGGGCCCCGGAACGAAGCGCTGCTCGACGGCCAGGCCGGCATCGGCCGTGTAGACGCCATGCTGCACGATCTCGACCGAGGCGGCGGCAAAGCCGTTGCGCGCCGCGGTCGCTTCCGCCGCGGCCCGGGCCCGTGGCAGGTCGCCGGCCGCCGCGAGCGCGGCAAGGTCGTTGGCAGTCTGCTGCCGGCGCTTCTCGTAAAAGAAGCTGCCGACATCGACCGCCATGGCGCCGAAGCCGAACAGCACGAAGATCGCGGCGGCGAAGAGCACGACGACGCCGCCGCGCCGGTCCGCCCCGAAAGCGGTCAGGCGGGGGCGCAGCGCGGAGGCCATTCGGGAGAGGCCGGACGCAACCATATCAGTAGCCTCCACGCTGGATCACGGCGCGCCTCTCAACCAGGGGTGGTGGCAGCGAGACGAGCGAACTCAGGCTGCTGAGCAGCGAATCCGACATGTCGTAGACGACCGCGACCTCGAAGGTCTGCTGCGGCGGCGGGCTCTGGCTGGTCGTGACCCTGATCTTCGCAGGGTCGATGAAGGCGTAGCCCGACGCGTTCGCTGTAACGAAGTCGCGCGCGATCCGGGCTCTTTCGCCGTCATTCAGCCCGGAAACCGAGGCGCGGGCCGCCTCCGAGGCGATCTGCTGGATGCCGTGATAGATTCCGAGGACATAGCCGTAACCGATGATGCCGAAGGTCATCAGCAGCAGGACCGGCGCGACGAAGGCGAACTCGACCGCGCTGGTTCCGGTTCGGTCCGACAGCAGTTGGGAGACGCGACGCAACATGGACGGCTCCTGGGCTACACACGTAAAAGTTGTATTCCTCGCGACTTAATGGAATCCTAATCCGATGCAGGGCTGCCGCGGCCGATCGCGGCTCGAGCTAAACTTTATCTTGACTGGATGGCGGAGTCGGATGCTCCCGATCCCGTCTTCGCCGCCGCGATATGGCCCTGCCGCCGGTCGCCGCCGCCTTCCGCGACAGGGTCGCGGCGGCCTAAGTCTTCGGTTCCAGCCAGGACCGGCCGGGGCCGACCGCGCCGATGCCGAGCCATTCGCCCAGCGTCGCGGCGATGTCGGCGAAACTCTCGCGCCGGCCGATCGGACCTGAAGCGACGCCCAGCCCGAAGGCCAGGATCGGGACGTGCTCGCGGGTATGGTCGGTGCCCGGCCAGGTCGGGTCGTTGCCATGGTCGGCGGTGATCACCGCCATGTCGCCCGGCCGCAGCGCTGCTTCCAGCCTCGGCAGCACGGCGTCGAACGCCTCCAGCGCCGCGGCGTAGCCCGGCACGTCGCGGCGATGGCCGAACTCGGTGTCGAAATCGACCAGATTGACGAAACAGAACCCGCCCTCGGGCAGGCGCTCCAGCGCCTCCAGCGCCGCCTCGAACATGGCGGCATTGCCGAAGCGCTTGATCTCCTCGCCGGTGGCGCGGTGGGCGAAGATGTCGCCGATCTTGCCGACCGTGACCACCGCGCGGCCCTGTGCCTTCAGGCGGTCGAGTATGGTCTCGTCAGGCGGCGGGATCGAAAAGTCCTTGCGGTTGCCGGTGCGGGTGAAGCCGCTCGCCGCATCCCCGACGAAAGGCCGCGCGATGACGCGGCCGATCCTGAGCGGATCGACCAGCATGCGCACCTTGCGGCAAAGATCGTAAAGCCGCTCCAGCCCGAAATGCTCCTCATGGGCCGCGATCTGCAGCACGGAATCGACCGAGGTGTAGCAGATCGGTTTCCCGGTCGTGATGTGCTCCTGCGCCAGTTCGTCGATGATGCCGACGCCGGACGCGTGCTTGTTGCCGAGGATGCCGGACAAGCCGCCCTCGCGGACGATCGCCGCGATCAGCTCCGGTGGAAACGAATTCTCCAGCGCGGTGAAATAGCCCCACTGAAACGGCACCGGGCAGCCCGCGATCTCCCAATGGCCCGACGGGGTGTCCTTGCCCTGGCTGATCTCGACGCCGTAGCCGTACTGGCCGGTAGGGGCAGCCGGCTTCTCCACGCCAGCGAGCGGCTTGCCGGTCGAGGCCCCGCAGACATGGGCGAGGCCGAGCCGCGCGAGATTGGGCAGGGTCAACGGCCCGCTGCGCAATCCGTTCCGGTCGGCGCGCGCCTCCGCGCAGGCCTGTGCGATATGGCCGAGCGTGTCGGCGCCGGCGTCGCCGTAGGCGGCCGCGTCCGCCGCGCCGCCGCAGCCGACGGAATCGAGCACGATCAGGATGGCGCGCGCCATGCGCTACTCCCGGACGGCTGCGACGCCGACCGGCTCGAGATTGAGCGCGGCGGCGAGCAGCGCCTGCGTATAGGCCTCGCGGGGCCTGGCAAAGATATCCTCGGCCGGTCCTTCCTCGACGACCTTGCCGTTCTGCATCACCACGACCCGGTGCGACAGCGCCCGCACCACCTTGAGGTCGTGGCTGATGAAGAGATAGCCGAGCCTGCGCTTGGCCTGCAGGTCGCGCAGCAGTTCGACGATCTGCGCCTGCACCGACATGTCGAGCGCCGAGGTCGGCTCGTCCAGCACGATGAAGCGGGGATTGAGCGCCATGGCGCGCGCGATGGCGATGCGCTGGCGCTGGCCGCCGGAGAATTCGTGCGGATAGCGGTCCATCGCGGCGGGGTCGAGCCCGACATCGGCAAGCGCGCCGGCGACGATCTCGCGACGCTGGGCATAGGTGAGCCCGCTCTGCTGCACGGTCAGCCCCTCGGCCACGATCTCGGCGACCGACATGCGCGGCGAGAGCGAGCCGTAAGGGTCCTGGAAGACGACCTGCAGGTCTTTGCGTTTCGGTCGGACGGCGGAACTGGTCAGCCCGTCGATCCTGTCGCCGAGAAAGACGATCGGCCCCTCCGACGAGATCAGCCTGAGAATGGCGAGGCCGAGCGTCGTCTTGCCAGAGCCGGATTCGCCGACGACGCCGAGCGTCTCGCCCTCGCGGACCTTGATCGAGATGCCGTCGACCGCCTTCACATGGCCAGTCGTGCGTCGCAGGAAGCCGGTCCTGATCGGGAACCAGATCTTCATCGGCCCGGCGTCGAGCAGCGTCGCGGCATCCACCGCGACGGGCGCGGGACGGCCCTTCGGCTCGGCCGCCAGCAGGCGCTTGGTATAGTCGTGCCGGGGATTGCCGAAAATGTCCGCGACCGGCCCCTGCTCGACGATCTTGCCCTTCAGCATGACGCAGACCCGGTCGGCTATGCGCCGCACGATGCCGAGGTCATGGGTGATGAACAGCATCGCCATGCCGAGCCGGCCCTGCAATTCCTTCAGCAGCGCCAGGATCTGCGCCTGCACGGTGACGTCGAGCGCGGTGGTCGGCTCGTCGGCGATCAGCAGGTCGGGCTCGTTGGCGAGCGCCATCGCGATCATCACGCGCTGGCGCTGGCCGCCTGAAAGTTGATGTGGATAGGCGTCGAGCCGGCTTTCGGCGTCGCGGATGCCGACCAGCGCCAGAAGTTCGAGCGTGCGGGCGCGCGCCTTGTCGCCGCGCAGGCCCTTGTGCAGTTCGAGGATTTCGCCGATCTGACGCGCGATCGTATGCAGCGGGTTGAGCGATGTCATCGGCTCCTGGAACACCATGGTGATGTCGTTGCCGCGCACCTTGCGCATCGCGTCTTCGTCGGCCGCGATCAAATCCTGGCCGTCGAACAGCACCTGGCCGGACGGGTGATGCGCGGAAGGGTAGTTCAGCAGCTTCAGGATCGACAGCGCCGTCACCGACTTGCCCGAGCCCGACTCGCCGACGATCGCCAGCGTCTCGCCCTTGGCGAGATCGAACGAGACGCGGTCGACGGCGAGCGTCTCGCGCCCGCCCTGGCGGAAGGCGACGGAGAGGTCCTGGACGGAGAGGAGCGGTGAGGGGGTCAAGCAGAGGATCCCAACATGGCTGCAACTGAATCGGGGCCGAACCGCACAACCGTGAGTCCCAGTGTCTTCGGAATGCGTCTGTCGTCGGAAACCAGAAAGTCGCAGCCTGCCTGCAACGCCGTGGCGCAGTGAATGGCGTCCTGCAGATTGAAGCCCGCTCGCCCGATCCTGATCTCGGCCGAATCGACCAGAACATCTCGCGTCACGGGCAGAATCGTGAGGTTGGGACCGTCTGCCAGCATGACGTGATAGGCGTCTGCGAGTTCGGTTTCGCCCGCGCTCAACGGCCCGGGCAGGACCTCGGCTAATGTCAGTTCGCTGCTGACCCCCTGGATCGCACCGGCCTCTATCGCCTCCAGGATCGCAAAAGCGTAAAGAGCCTCCGGGCCTCTGCTCTCATAGGCGAGAATAAAAACATTCGCATCGATATAGACGCGCGGCAACGTTCCGGCCGTGGTCTCGCTCATTCGTCACGCAAAGCGGCAATGTGCGCGTTGACTTCGTCAATCGATGCAAAACGTGGTCGCGCCAGATGGCGGAAACGGGTGAAATGGCCATCGGTCTTCAGTGCCGGTTTCAGGCAAGCCGCTCTGGCCTCATCGTCTTCCGGCGCATGCGCTTCGACGAGAGCCGTGGCTGAAACCCCCTCGATCGCGTGCGAGGCTGCCGACGCGATCAAACGCTTCCAATAGACAGGCGGAATCGAGCGCCGGACACGCCATTTGGCAATGGTCTGATACGAAACGTCTAAATCTCGTGCCAATTCAGCACGGGAAGGCCAAAGATCGATGATTTCAGCAGCTGAACTCATATGATGCATATACGATCTGTCCAATCGCCCTGCAACCCTCACGCAAACGTCTTCCGCGGGTCGAACGCGTCCCGGACCGCCTCGCCGATGAAGATCAGCAGGCTCAGCATCAGGGCGATAACCACGAAGCCCGAGATCCCGAGCCAGGGTGCCTGCAGGTTGGCCTTGCCCTGCGCCAGCAATTCGCCGAGCGAGGGCGAGCCGGGCGGCAGGCCGAATCCGAGGAAGTCGAGCGAGGTCAGGGTCGTGATCGAGCCGTTCAGGATGAAGGGCAGGAAGGTCAGCGTCGCCACCATCGCGTTGGGCAGCAGATGCTTGACCATGATGGCGCGGTTGGAGAGGCCGAGCGCGCGCGCCGCCCGGACATACTCGAAATTGCGCGCCCGCAGGAACTCGGCCCTGACCACGCCGACAAGCGCGACCCAGGAGAACAGCAGCAGGATGCCGAGCAGCACGAAGAAGCTCGGCGTGATGATCGCCGCGACGATGATCAGCAGGTAGAGCGCCGGGATCGAGGTCCAGATCTCGATGACGCGCTGGAAGATCAGGTCGGTCCAGCCGCCGAAATAGCCCTGGATCGCGCCGGCGGCGATGCCGATCACCGAGGAGATGCCGCACAGGATCAGCCCGAACAGGATCGAGATGCGGAAGCCGTAGATCAGCCGCGCCACCACGTCGCGGCCCTGGTCGTCGGTGCCGAGCCAGTTCCATTCGAGGTCGCGGCAGCCGCTGCCGCCGAGGCGTTCGGCGACGGTCCTGCACTGCTCGTCCCTGAGCAGCCAGGTCGGCGGGGCAGGCGCAGGCACCGGCAGATCGAGGTTGTGCGTGCGATAGCCGTAGCGGATCGGCGGCCAGACCGCGTAGCCGTTCGCCGCGATCTCCCTGGCGATGACCGGGTCGCGATAATCGGTGGTGGCGAGAAACCCGCCGAACTTCTCCTCCGGATAGTTCATCGCGACGGGGAACAGGAACTCGCCCTTGTAGCGGACCAGCAGCGGCCGGTCGTTGGCCAGGAACTCGGCGAAGAGCGAGAGCGAAAACAGCGTCAGGAAGATCCAGAGCGACCACCAGCCGCGCTTGTTGGCCTTGAAATTGTTCAGCCTGCGCCGGTTGATCGGTGAGAGCCTGAGCCAGCCCCGCGTCGCCTCGGCAGGCGCGAGGGGAAGGTCGCTGCGAGGGCTCAGTGGCGGCGCGTCGAGAAGAGCATCCGTCATTCCCGTCAGGTCTCCCGCGTCTCGAAATCGATGCGGGGATCGACCCAGGTATAGGTCAGGTCGGTGATGAGATGCACGACGAGGCCGATCAGGGAGAAGATGTAGAGATTGGCGAAGACGACGGGATAGTCGCGGTTGACGATCGCCTCGAACGACAGGAGGCCGAGCCCGTCGAGCGAGAAGATCGTCTCGATCAGCAGCGAGCCGGCGAAGAGCGCATGCACGAAGGCGCCGGGGAAGCCCGCGATCACGATCAGCATGGCGTTGCGGAAGACATGGCCGTAGAGCACGCCGCGTTCGGACAACCCCTTCATCCGCGCGGTCAGCACATACTGCTTCCTGATCTCGTCGAGGAAGGAGTTCTTGGTCAGGAGCGTCGAGGTCGCGAAGGCGCCCAGCGCCATCGCGCTCACCGGCAGGGCGATATGCCAGAGATAGTCGACGATCTTCCCGAAGAAGCTGAGCTGCGCGAAATTGTCCGAGTAGAGCCCGCGCAGCGGAAAGATCTGCCAGAACGAGCCTCCGGCGAAGAGCACGATCAGGAGGATCGCGAACAGGAAGCCCGGGATGGCGTAGCCGACGATGACGACGGCGCTGGTCCAGGTGTCGAAGCGCGAGCCGTCCTTGACCGCCTTGCGGATGCCGAGCGGGATCGAGATCGCGTAGGACAGCAGCGTCATCCACAGGCCGAGCGAGATCGAGACCGGCAGCTTCTCCTTGATCAGCTGCAGCACCGGCGCGTCGCGGAAATAGGAGCGGCCGAAATCGAAGCGGATATAGTCGGTTAGCATCTTCCAGAAGCGCTCATGCGCCGGCTTGTCGAAGCCGAACTGCTTTTCCAGCTCCTTGATGAAAGCCGGGTCGAGCCCCTGCGCGCCGCGATACGAGGAGCTTGCGTCGCCGCCGGCCTGCAGCCCGTCGCCGCCCTGGCCGCCGCCGACGCGGTCCGCCGCCCCGCTGTTGGGGTTCTGCAACTGCGAGATGATCCGCTCGACCGGCCCGCCCGGCGCGAACTGCACGATGACGAAGGAGATCAGCAGGATGCCGAACAGCGTCGGCGCCATCAGCGCTATGCGGCGTGCGATGTAGCTCAGCATGCGAAGGCGGATTTCGGTGGCAAGAGTCGCAGAAATCTTACGCGGTCAAGGAGATGCCGCTCATCGACGTAGATCATCGCTCGGCCTCCGCCATTGCGATCATTGCTGGCAAGCGGGTGAGCAATTCGGGCATCGCCGTCCGCGCCGTTTCCCAGGAAATGCCGAGATTGATTTCAAAATAGCCATGCGCGGCGCGATTGCGCATCCCCTTCATGCTTGCCCAGGAGACCTCAGGGTATCGCTCAAGAAAATCGGCATGCCCTTTCATTAACTTGCTCGTCGCCTCTCCAATTATCATCAGATTGAAGATGACAGCCTCTTGAGTACGCTCACCTTCACGAAAATCTGATTCCTCCATACCTTCGATGTAGCAAGCGATCTTGCTCGCTGCCTCTGCTAAATGACGCAGATAGTCGGCCCGATTTTGAGGTCGACTCATATAGGCTGCGCCTCGGCCACCACCCGATCACGGAAATGCGCTGGCAAATCTTCGGGGGTCAGAACCTCGACGCTGACGCCCAGCAACTCCTCCAGGGCGACCTGCAGCCCGCCGATATCGAGCAAGGCGGCGCCTGGCAAGGCATCGATCAGGATATCCAGATCGCTGTCCTGATGATCCGTGCCATGCAAAACCGAGCCGAAGACACGCGGGTTGACGAGCCGAAAGCCACGCAGCGCTGCGCGGACGGCTTCGCGATTCTGAGCCAGGGCGATCGACGGTTTCATGGCAGAGCCTCAGTCGTTCCACATCTAGTTAACAACCGGACCGGCGAACGGCTATCCCCGCCCGATCCGCTTGGCCTTCTCGGCGTCGAACCACCAGGTCGAGGGCGCGCCCGAGCCGAATTTCGGCTTGGTCCGCGGCCGGTCGAACATGTCCCAATAGGCCAGCCATTCGCTGGCGTTCCACCACATCGGGATCCAGTAGCGCCCGGCCCGGAGCAGCCGGTCGAGGCATTTCGCCGCGACCACGACCTCGGCGTAGGAGTCGGCCTGGCCGATCCTTTCGATCATCGCGTCGACCGCCGGGCTCGCGACGCCGCCGACATTGCGCGAGCCGCGGGTCCTGGCGGCTTCCGAGCCGTAGACGATGCGCAATGAGTCGCTCGGAATGGCGCTGCCGCCGAGCGCGCGGCTGATGATGTCGAAATCGAACTCGTCGAGCCGGCGCTGGTATTGCGCCCCGTCGACGATGCGCGAGGTCGCGTTGATGCCGAGCCGCTTCAGATTGGCCTGGAAGGGCTGGGTGTGCGGCTGCAGCGCCGGCTGCGAGTCGAGGAACTCGATCTCGAAGGGCTGGCCGTTGGGCAGCTTCAGAACGCTGCCGTCGCGCTTGCAGCCGGCGGCGCGCAGCATCTCGTCGGCGCGGCGCAGCAGGGCGCGGTCGCTGCCCGATCCGTCCGAGACCGGCGGCAGGAATGGTTCGCCGAAGACCTCCTCGGGAACCTGGCCCCGGAACGGCTCGAGCAGGGCCAGTTCCTCGGGCGAGGGCTTGCCGACGGCCTTGGAGTCGGAGTTCTCGAAATAGGATGTCATCCGCGAGAAGGACGAGAACATGATGTTCTTGTTCGTCCAGTCGAAATCGAAGGCGAGGCCGAGCGCCTCGCGGATGCGCGGATCGGCGAACTTCTCGCGGCGCAGATTGTAGATCCAGCCCTGCGAGCCGACGGGGTCGGTCTTGGGCAGGGCCTCCTTCCTGACCTTGCCCTCGTTGATCGCCGGAAAATCGTAGCCCGTCGCCCAGATGCGCGAGGTGAATTCCTCCTGGAAGGTGATCACGCCGCTCTTGAACGCCTCGAAGGCGACCTGCCGGTCGCGGAAATACTCCCAGCGCACGCGGTCGAAATTGTTGCTGCCGATGTTCACCGGCAGATCCCCGCCCCAGTAGCCCGGAAAGCGCTCGAACTCGATGAAGCGACCCTGCTCCAGCCGCGCCACCTTGTAGGCGCCCGAGCCGAGCGGAGCCTCCAGCGTCGACGCCTCGAAATTGCGCGTCGACCAGTATTTTTCCGAGAAGACGGGCAGGCCGGCGACGACGAGATGCAGATCGCGGCTGCGCTTGGGCGAGAGCTGCACGACGAGGATGTCGTCGCCCTCGGCCCTGGCGGAGACCATCTCGTTCAGGATCAGCCGGAACGAGGGGTGGCCCCTGGTTTTGAGCAGGGTGAAGGTGAAGGCGGCGTCGCCGGCGGTGACGCGCGTGCCGTCGTGGAATTTCGCCTCGGGCCGCATCCGGAAGCGATAGCCGAGCTTGTCGGCCGAGACCGCGACGCTCTGCGCCAGCAGGCCGTAGAGCGAGCCCGGCTCGTCGGCCGAGCCCGCCATCAGGCTGTCGAAGCAGGCATCCATTCCGGCCGCGCCGTTGCCCTGCAAAACGAAGGTGTTGAGCGTGTCGAAGGTGTCGAAGCTCTGGTTGCCGCCGGCGCGCTTGATCTGGATGGTCAGCGTGCCGCCCTTGGGCGCCTTCGGGTTCACATAGGCGAAATGCGGGAAGTCCGCGGGAAGCGCCAGCTCGCCGAAGGTCGAGAGGCCGTGGCTCTCGGCTTCCTGCGCGAAGACGGGCCCGACGAGGCCGGGCAGCGCCGTGCCCGCCGCGAGCGCGCCCACGCCCTCGATCAGCCTGCGGCGCGTGAAGCGGATCGCCATGGTGCGCGGTCTCCCTGTTCGATTCGCCAGGCCCATTATGTCGCCCGCGCGGGGCGACGCCAGCCTCGCGCGATTGACGCTATCGTGAGGGCGAGAGCATGGCGGCGGCCCGGAGCGGAAGGCAAGAAAAAGCCGGGCGCGGCGGCCCGGCTCATCGTCGTTCCCGCGGCGCCGGATCGCCGCGGCGGCCATGCCCGCGGGTTATTTCGGCCGCGGCCTTACTTGGGCAAAGGCTTGGGCGCGTCGGCGAGACTGTTGAGATAGGCCACCACATCGGCGCGGGTGTCGGGCTTGCCGAGGCCGGCGAAGGCCATCGAGGTGCCGGGCATATAGGCCTTCGGGCTCTTCAGGAAACCGTCGAGCTGGTCGGCCTCCCATTTCTCGCCCGACTTTCCCTTCATCGCGGCGGAATAGCCGAAGCCGTCGACCGAGCCCTTGGGGCGGCCATAGACGTTGTAGAGCTGCGGGCCGACCTTGTTGGCGCCGCCCTTCTCGAAGGTGTGGCAGGCCTTGCAGGCCCCGACGGCGGAGGCGCCCTTGGCGACGTCGGCCTTGGCGAGGCGGGCCACGATCGGCTCGTCGGCGGCGGCCGCCGCGGGGCCGGCCGCGGCGGCCGGCTCGTCGCTCGGCAGCTCGTAGCCCGGAATGGCGGGCTTCTTCGGCGCGAAGACGATGCCGGAGATCATGTTGAGGCCCACCGCCACCAGCAATGTGGAGAGAACCGCACCAGCGATCTTGTTGGTTTCGATATCCATCGCATCCGAACCCTGAGATACCCCTCGCGCGGCCGCGCGGGAGGCAGGTAAAGCGCCCCGGCCGGAGCCCCTGGACACCGGCATATACCAAGGTTGCTTAACCGCTTTGCGCGCTGCAATGCAACTCGTATAAGCACGCTCCCGTTTGAGACCTTTTGACGCCTCTCCGCCCGTCTTCGCCGCCGAGCCCTGTCCTGGAAGATGTCCGATCCGCTGATCCTGATTCCCGCGCGCATGACCGCGACGCGCCTGCCCGGCAAGCCGCTCGCGGACATCCATGGCGAGGCGATGATCGTGCATGTCTGGCGGCGCGCGATCGAGGCCGGCATCGGCCCCGTCGCGGTCGCGACCGACGAGCCGATGATCGTCAAGGCGATCGAGGCCGTCGGCGGGCGCGCCGTGCTCACCCGCGACGATCATCCCTCCGGCTCCGACCGGATCAAGGAGGCCGCCGACCTGATCGATCCCGAGGGCCGCCACGACGTCGTCGTCAACGTCCAGGGCGACCTGCCGACGATCGATCCGCGCGTCATCGCGGCCTCGGTCGGCCCGCTCTCGGACCGCGCGGTCGATATCGTCACATTGGCCGCGATCATCACCCGCGAGGAAGAGAAGACCGAGCCGAGCGTGGTCAAGGCGATCGGCAGCGAGATTTCGCCAGGCCGCATGCGCGCGCTCTATTTCACCCGCGCGACGGCTCCTTCGGGCGACGGTCCGCTTTTCCATCATATCGGGCTTTACGCCTATCGCCGCCGCGCGCTCGACCGTTTCGTGGCGCTGCCGCCGTCGCCGCTGGAGAGGCGCGAGCGGCTGGAGCAACTGCGCGCCGTCGAGGACGGCATGCGCATCGACATCATCGTCGTCGACGACGTGCCGCTCGGCGTCGACACGCCCCACGACCTGGAGCGCGCCCGCGCGATCCTGACATCCCGCGCCGGAGCTTAGAGTTTCGTCCATGTCCGATGCCAAGAGTTCCGTTGTCGTGTCCTATCAGGGCGAGCCCGGCGCCTTCTCCTCGCAGGCCGCGCTCGCGGTCTTCCCCGATTGCGAATTGCTGCCCTGCGCCACCTTCGAGGACGCGCTCGCCGCCGTCAGCGACGGCACGGCCCGCTACGGCATGATCCCGATCGACAACTCGATCGCCGGCCGCGTCGCCGACATCCACCACCTGCTGCCGCGCTCGGGGCTGCACATCGTCGGCGAGCATTTCCTGCCGATCCGCTTCCATCTGATGGCGCTGAAGGGCGCGACGCTGGCGACGCTGAAGACGGTGCAGAGCCACATCCACGCGCTCGGCCAGTGCCGCAAGATCATCCGCAAGCTCGGTCTCAAGGCCGAGGTCGCGGCCGACACGGCGGGCTCGGCCCGGCAGGTCTCGCAGTCGGGCGACCTGACGCGCGGCGCGATCGCCCCCCATATCGCGGCCGAGGTCTACGGGCTCGACATCCTGATGGAGGACATCGAGGACGAGAAGCACAACACCACGCGCTTCGTGATCCTGTCGAAATATCCGGAATTCGTTCGCGCCGGCACGGCCAGGACCGTCACCACGCTGATCTTCCAGGTCCGCAACATCCCGGCAGCCCTGTTCAAGGCGATGGGCGGCTTCGCCACCAACGGCGTCAACATGACCAAGCTCGAGAGCTACATGGTCGACGGCCATTTTTCGGCGACGATGTTCTACGCCGATGTCGAGGGCCATCCCGACGACCCGGCGCTCAGGCGCGCGCTCGACGAACTCGCCTTCTTCTCCAAGGAGATGAAGATCCTCGGCGTCTACCCGGCGCATGCCTTTCGCGACACGTTCGCGGAGGCGGGGGAGTAGGCGCGGCTAAACCGCCTCCTCCCCATCCACCGCCCAGGCCTTCAGCAGCGTATTGGCGATCGCCAGGTGCTGGGGCGCTGTGAAGCCTTCGGGATGCGTCCCTTCCAGCATCCGCAGCGCCTCGGCGCGCGAGAACCAGCGCCCTGCCTCCAGTTCCGTCGCGTCGAGCACGATATCGTCGTTCAGCGCCTCGCTGAGGCAGCCGATCATCAGCGAGCCGGGAAACGGCCAGGGCTGCGAGGCGATGTAGCGCACCGCGCCGGTGCGCAGGCCGGCTTCCTCCCAGGTTTCGCGCCTGACCGCGTCCTCGAAGGTCTCGCCCGGCTCGACGAAGCCGGCGATGCAGGAATACATGCCGGGCGCGAAGCGCGACTGGCGCGCCAGCAGGCAGTTCTCGCCCCGCACCGCAAGCATGATCACGACCGGGTCGGTGCGCGGGAAGTGCTGCGCGCCGCAGGCGGTGCATTCCCGCTTCCAGCCGGCGGAGCCGGGCAGGGAGGGGCCGCCGCATCGCGCGCAGAAGCGGTGCCGGGCATGCCAGTCGAGCAGCGCCTTGCCCTCGCCGAGCGGGCCGAGCTCGTCCTTGGGCACCAGTTTCCCGAGCGCGACCGAGCGCAGGTCGGTGAGCAACAACTCCGGCCGTTCGCGCAGCGTCTCGACGAGACCCCTGTCGATCAGCCGGGCGAAGCGCGGCGCCCCTCCCGGCGCGAGACCGAGGAAGGCCTCGTCCAGTCCGGCGCCGAGCAGTTGCGCCTCGGCCGGGCTGAACCAGACGGTCTGCGTCTTCTCGTCGAGCCGTTTCAGAACCGGCGTTTCGCCAGCCGACACCGCCAGCCGCGTATCCGAGCGGCGGCGCAGCGCCTCGACGGCGTCGGGCTTGTCGCGGAGATCGGCGCGGCGGTCGAGCGTGCTGGTGGCGAAGCCGGTCTGGGCGGAGCGTTCGCGGCGAAGGGAGGCGTCGTTCATGCTCCTGTCCTAGCGCCTCTCCGACGAGCCCGGCAAGCGCGGCTCACGCCGTGTCGCGGCCGCGCAGCAGGTGGATGATCGCGGAGAAATCCGCGCCGCCTTCGCCCCAGGCGTTGTGGATGCCGTAGAGCTGGGCCGCGGCCGCGCCGAGCGGCGTCGCGGCGCCGGCCGCCTGCGCCGCCTCCTGCGCGAGCTTGAGATCCTTCAGCATCAGCGCCGAGGCGAAGCCGGCCTTGTAGTCGTTGTTGGCGGGCGAGGTCGGCACCGGGCCCGGCACCGGGCAATAGGTCGTCAGCGACCAGCACTGGCCCGAAGAGGTCGAGGCGACGTCGAACAGCGCCTGATGCGACAGGCCGAGCTTTTCGGCCAGCACGAAGGCCTCCGAGACGCCGATCATCGAAATGCCCAGGATCATGTTGTTGCAGATCTTGGCGGCCTGGCCGTTGCCGGCCGCACCCGCATGCACGATGCGCCGGCCCATCCTGGCAAGCACCGGCTCGCCCAGCGCGAAGGCCTCCTCCGTGCCGCCGACCATGAAGGTCAGCGTCGCGCCCCTGGCCCCGCCGACGCCGCCGGAGACCGGCGCGTCGAGCGAGAGGCAGCCGCGCTCGGCCGCCAGCGCATGCGCCTTGCGGGCGCTTTCGACGTCGATGGTCGAGGAATCGATCAGCAGCGCGCCTCGTTTCATCGAAGGCAGGACGTCGCCCCAGACCGAGAGCACATGCTTGCCGGCCGGCAGCATGGTGACGACGATCTCGGCGTCGGCCACGGCCCCGACCGCCGAGGCGGCGATGCCCACGCCGAGCTCGGCGGCGGCGTCCCTGGACGCCTGCGACAGGTCGAAGGCGCGGACCTCATGCCCGGCCTTGACGAGATTGCCGGCCATGGGCCCGCCCATGTTTCCGAGCCCGATGAAGGCGATGGTGGTCATGATGTCCTCCAGCTATTCCGTTTGACGGAATGGGTATGATGGATATTCTTTAGATCGTGATCAGGTCGTTTGCGGACAGGGACACGGAGCGCCTGTTCCATGACGGTTCGGTTCGGCGTTTCGTCGCGATCGAGCGTGTCGCTCGGCGCAAGCTGTTGTTGCTGAATGCCGCGCGCAAACTCGACGATCTGCGAACACCGCCCGGCAACCGGCTGGAAGCGCTGAAGCGGGATCGGGCCGGCCAGCATTCGATCCGTATCAACGACCAGTGGCGCATCTGTTTTCCGCTGGATCGAAGGCGGACCGCATGATGTCGAAATCGTCGATCATCATCGAAGATATGGGTCTGGCATTCGAACCGACGAGCAGGATGAAGAACGATGGCGAAGGCGCGGATTGATACGGATGGAGACGAGCCCCTGCTGGCTCCGATCCCGCCCGGCGAAATCCTGCTGGAGGAGTTCATGAAGCCGCTCGGCGTCAGCCAGAACCGGCTGGCGCGCGACATCGATGCGCCCGTCAGCCGCATCGCCGGCATCGTCAAGGGCGAAAGGGCGATCACGGCCGATACGGCGTTGCGGCTGGCGCGCTTCTTCGGCACCGGCGCCGAGATGTGGCTGAACCTGCAGGCCGATTACGATCTGCGTGTCGCGCGGCGCGCGAAGGGTGGCGAGATCGAAAAGCGGGTGCGGCGGCTGGCGGCATAAGGTTCAGCTCCCCTTCGCCCGCCCGACCAGCCCGCGCGCCACGATCATCCGCATCACTTCGTTCGTGCCTTCCAGGATCTGGTGGACGCGCAGGTCGCGGACGATCTTCTCGATGCCGTAATCGGCGAGATAGCCGTAGCCGCCATGGATCTGCAGCGCCTGGTTGGCGACCGCGAAGCCGGTGTCGGTCGCGACCCGCTTGGCCATGGCGCAGAGCTTGGTCGCATCCGGCGTCTTGGCGTCGAGCGCCGCCGCCGCGCGCCAGAGCAGCGAGCGCGCCGCCTCCAGCTCGGTCGCCATGTCGGCGAGCTTGAACTGCAGCGCCTGGAAATCGGCGAGCGCCGCGCCGAAGGCCTTGCGCTCCTTCGCATAGGCCAGCGCCCGGTCGAGGGCTTCCTGCGCGCCGCCAAGCGAGCAGGCGCCGATGTTGAGCCGGCCGCCGTCGAGGCCGGCCATCGCGATCTTGAAGCCGATGCCCTCCGGTCCGAGCCGGTTGGCGACGGGAACGCGGCAGTTCTCGAAGATCACGGCGGCGGTCGGCTGGGCGTTCCAGCCCATCTTCTTCTCGTTCGCCCCGAAGGAAAGGCCGGGCGCGCCCTTCTCGACGACGAGGGCGGAGATGCCGGACGGACCGGCCTCGCCGGTGCGCGCCATCACGACATAGATGTCGGCGACGCCCGCGCCCGAGATGAACTGCTTCTGGCCGTCGATGACGTAGTGGTCGCCGTCGCGCACGGCCTTCGTCTTCAGCGCCGCCGCGTCCGAGCCCGCGCCCGGCTCCGTCAGGCAATAGCTCGCCAGACGCTCCATCGTGCAGAGCTTCGGCAGGAAGGCCTTCCGCTGCTCGTCCGAGCCGTAGCGGTCGATCATCCAGGCGCACATGTTGTGGATCGAGATATAGGCCGCCACCGCCGGGCAGCCGGTCGAGAGCGCCTCGAAGATCAGCGCCGCGTCGAGCCGCGTCAGCCCCGAACCGCCGACATCCTCCTGGATATAGATCCCGCCCATGCCGAGCGCGGCGGCGGCGCGCATCTCCGCCACCGGAAAGTGCTTCTCGTCGTCCCAGCGGGTGGCGCTTGGCGCGAGCGTGTCGCTCGCGAAGCCGAGAGCCAGCTCCTGAATCGCGAGCTGGTCCTCGGTGAGGGCGAAGGCGGTCATGGCGCGGGCCGCCAGTCTGCAAGATGAACGATGTTGGCGCGATAATTCGAGCTGTCGACCTTGCGGATGAATTTTTCGTCCGTCGTGACCATTCGTGCGTTTTCGCGCACGGCCAACGCCAGGTAGAAGCAATCATAAGCGGAATGGTCGAGCTCCATCGCATACGTCATCGCGCGATGACGCAGCAAGATCGACGGCTCGAGATGAGCGAACCAGCGTGGCAAAAATTCGAGGCCATCGAGCGCGCGCTGGACGCGGTCCGAGCGCGCGCGAATATTGCCGAGCAACACGTTCGTGACCTCAACGATGACGAAGTCGGGCGCGATGAGCGGTCTGCCTTTGTGCAACAGCAGCTCCGCTTTATCCGACAGCGGCATTTCGATGGTCCATCGCACTGCGACGCCGGCATCGATGACATGGGTCATGAGCGATCGAAGGCCATTTCGAGGTCTTCGAACTCGTCGTCTCGGCCCCAACGTATGGCTGCTCGAACATCGGCGTCTTCTTTGGCGAAGGCTGTTCTCAGGCGACGCGATACCGCAACCAGTTCGTCGGACGTTAGTGGCGCCGCGCTTTTGAGCAGCGTCCTGAGTTCCTGCTCCAGCGAGCGGCCATTCATCTCGGCCCTGGCCTTAAGCGAGGCCATCGTCTCATCGTCGATATTGCGGATCAAAACTTGAGCCATGGCCAACCTCCTTGATATCGAAAATGATATCAAGTCCGAGGGCGCTCCTCAACCCATCGTCGGGATCACGAAGCTCGCGCCGTCCTTGATGCCACTCGGCCAGCGCGCCGTCACCGTCTTGGTCCTGGTGTAGAAGCGGATCGAATCCGGGCCGTGCTGGTTGAGGTCGCCGAAGACCGAGCGCTTCCAGCCGCCGAAGGTGTAATAGGCCAGCGGCACCGGGATCGGCACGTTGATGCCGACCATGCCGACCTGGACCTTGGAGGCGAAGTCGCGCGCCGCGTCGCCGTCGCGGGTGAAGATCGCGGTGCCGTTGCCGTATTCGTGGTCGTTGGTCAGCTTCAGCGCCTCGTCATAGCTCTCGGCGCGCAGCACGGAGAGGACGGGCCCGAAGATCTCCTCCTTGTAGATGCGCATGTCCCTGGTGACGTTGTCGAACAGGCAGCCGCCGACATAGAAGCCGTTCTCGTAGCCCTGCATCCTGAAGTCGCGCCCGTCGACGACGAGCGACGCGCCCTCCTCGATGCCGAGATCGACATAGGACTTGATCTTCTCCATCGCCGCCTTGGTGACGACCGGGCCGTAATCGGCCGAGGCGTCGGTCGAGGGGCCGATCTTCAGGCTCTCGACACGGGGGATGAGGCGCTTGACCAGTTCGTCGGCGGTCGCCTTGCCGACCGGCACCGCCACCGAGATCGCCATGCAGCGCTCGCCGGCCGAGCCGTAGCCCGCGCCGATCAGCGCGTCGACCGCCTGGTCCATGTCGGCGTCGGGCATGATGACCATGTGATTCTTGGCGCCGCCGAAGCACTGCACGCGCTTTCCGGCCGCGCAGCCGCGCGCATAGATGTATTCCGCGATCGCGGTCGAGCCGACGAAGCCGATCGCCTTGATGTCGGGATCGTCGAGGATGGCGTCGACCGCGACCTTGTCGCCGTTGACGACGTTGAGCACGCCCGGAGGGCCGCCAGCCTCGATGAAGAGCTCGGCCAGCCGCATCGGCACGCCGGGGTCGCGCTCCGAGGGCTTCAGGATGAAGGCGTTGCCGCAGGCGATTGCGGGGCCGAGCTTCCAGAGCGGGATCATCGCCGGGAAGTTGAACGGCGTGATGCCGGCGCAGACGCCGAGCGGCTGGCGCAGCGAATAGATGTCGATGCCGGGTCCGGCGCCGTCGGTGAACTCGCCCTTCATCAGGTTCGGCGCGCCGAGCGAGAACTCGACCACCTCGACGCCGCGCTGGATGTCGCCCCTGGCGTCGGGAATGGTCTTGCCGTGCTCGCGGGCGAGCAGTTCGGCGAGTTCGTCGTTGTTCTGCGCGATCAGGTCGAGGAACTTCATCAGCACGCGGGCCCGGCGCTGCGGATTGACCGCCGCCCATTTCGGCTGCGCCTCGGCCGCGTTCTCGACGGCGGCGCGCAGCTCGGCGGCCGAGGCGAGCGCGACCTTGCCGATCACCGAGCCGTCCATCGGCTGATGGATGTCGGCGGTGCGGCCGGATGTGCCGGCGACATGCTTGCCGCCGATGAAATGCCCGACCTGACGCATCGCGCCCTCCCTACGAATGTGGTGTCCGATGATTGCGACAGCCCTACCATTCTCGTTTGCGCACGGCTATAGCGGCCATGGTCTGGATGTCGTGCGGAAAAGCGAATATCGGGAGAGCGCCTTGGAGAGGTTCGACTGGGACGATCTGCGCTTTTTTCTGGCCGTGGCCCGCTCGGGCCGGTTGACGGCGGCGGCGCGACGGCTCGGAGCCGACCACGCCACCGTGTCGCGCCGCATCACCTCGCTGGAGGAGGCGCTCAAGGCCAAGCTCTTCGAGCGCAGGCCCCAGGGCTACACGCTGACCGCCCATGGCGAGCGCCTGCTGGCCAAGGCGGAAAGCATGGAAACCGAGGCGCTGGCGATCCAGAGCGATATCGGCGGCGCCGACATGGCGCTCGCCGGCACGGTTCGGATCGGCGCGCCGGACGGCTTCGGCGCCACATTCCTCGCGCCGCGCCTCGCCCGGCTGGCGCAAGCCTATCCGGGGCTCGAGCTCCAGCTCATCGCCATGCCGCGGCTGCTCTCGCTGTCGAAGCGCGAGGCCGATGTCGCGATCACGCTCGCCCCGCCCAAGGAGGGCAAGGTCGTGGCGCGCAAACTCTCCGACTACCGGCTCGGACTCTATGCCGCGCGAAGCTATCTCGACGCGATGCCGAAGCTGGAGAAGCCCGAGGACCTCTTCGCCCACCGCATCGTCGGCTATATCGACGACCTGATCTTCACGCCCGAGCTCGACTATCTCGACGAGGTCGCCAAGGGCCTGCGCGCCCAGATCCAGAGTTCGAGCGTGCTGGCGCAGATGAACGCCGTCGTCGCCGGGGCCGGCATCGGCGTGATCCACCATTTCATGGCCGAGGCCGAGCCCCGCCTCGTCCCGGTGCTGCCCAAGACGGTCTCGATCACGCGCTCGTTCTGGCTGCTGGTGCATGCCGACCTGAAGGACGTCGCGCGCGTCCGCGCCATCGTCGACTTCATCGTGCGGGAGGCGAAGGCGAGCCGGGCGCTGCTGATGGGCGAGGCCTGAGAGGTCAGGCGCGGCTGCCGCCGGCGCGGTCCGGCTCCGTCTCGATGCTGACGCGGTTGCGGCCGCTGCGCTTGGCGGCGTAGAGCGCGCGGTCGGCCGCGATCAGCGCATCGTCGAAGCTGCCGTCCGCGCCGATCTCCGCGACGCCGATCGACACGGTCAGGGCGTCGCGATGCGCGCCGAGCTCGAGGGTCTCGTGGGAAACGTCGAGCCTGATGTGGTCGCTCTGCCGCATCGCCGCCTTCGCATCGAGCCCCGGAAACAGGATGGCGAATTCCTCGCCGCCGATGCGGGCGAGGAGATGGCCGCCGCCCTCGACGGACTGCGCCAGGCAGCGCGCCACGCTCCTCAGCGCCTGGTCGCCGAAATCATGTCCGTGATCGTCGTTGAGGCGCTTGAAATCGTCGATGTCGACGATCGCGACGGCGCTGCTGCGCTGTTTCGAGCGCGCCTTGTCGATCAGCGCGGCCGCCTGGTTGAAGAAATGCCGGCGGTTGTAGAGCCCGGTCAGCGCGTCGCGCGAGGCCAGGTTATGCAGTTGCGCGATCTGCGCCAGCGTCTCGACATGGTTCGCGATCCGGCATTGCAACTCTTCGGGAATGAACGGCATCGAGATGAAATCGTTGGCGCCGGCCTTGAGGAAGCCGACCGACACCATGCGGTCGTTCGAGGACGACACGCCGATCACGCGCAGCCGGTCGGACGGGAACTGCCGGCGGATGCGGCGGGTCAGCTCGTAGCCGTCCATCTTCGGCATGTTGTAGTCGCTGATGACCAGCCGGATGTCCTGGTGTTTTTCCAGCAGCGACAGCGCCTCGGGGCCGGAACCCGCCTCGATGACGTCGTATTGCTGGATCTTCAGCATCCGCGCGAGCAGCTTGCGGGTGGCGGCGACGTCGTCGACCACGAGGATGCGGGTCTGGCGGTTGGCGAGCGCCCGTTCGACCGTGCCCATCAGGATGTCGAGGGCGAATTCGCTGTCCTTCGGGACATAGTCGATGACGTCGCGCTCCATGATGCGGTTGCGCGTCTCGATGTCGAAACTTGCGGTGTGGACGATCGTCGGGATGCCGCGCTGGACCGCGAAGTCGATCGCTTCGCCATACGGCGCATCCGGCAGGTTCAGGTCGACGATGGCCAGCGTAAAGGCGGTGCGGTCGTCGGTGACCGCCTCGTGCAATTCGTTGAGAGAACGGCAGGCGACGAGCGGCAGGCCGATGGTGTCCTTCAGGCGGCGGCACAGCGCCGTCGAATAGGTCCGGGAGTCCTCGACCACCAGAATGGTCAGGTCGCCTTGCGCCGGACCGGAGCGGTGATCGGCCTTACGATAGCCCATTGAACAGCCCGATCCTCGATCGGCCGCGCCGATCCCGCCGTAGAGTTCGAAGCGCGCCAAGATGACGTAAAGGCGTGCTGCATCGCAGCGGAGTCTCCCGCCGCAATCTTAATTTCGGCTTAACTATGCAGCCGGTCGCGAGGCGGCAGAGAAAATCCTGTCGCCGGGGCAGGCGTCAGATGCGCCAGGGCAGGATGTCGCCGGGCAGCTTTCTGCCGATCAGGTCGAGCCCGAGCATCACGACGAGGATGATGGCGCTGGCGCTGATCGCCACCGCCGCGGCCTCGCCGGCGAGGCCCGCCTCCTTCAGCGAGAACAGCACGACGCCGAGCGTCTCCGTGCCGGACGACCAGAGCAGCGCCGAGACGGTGAGTTCGTTGAAGGCGATCAGGAAGACCATCAGCGCCGACACCATGGCGGCCGGCGCCAGGATCGGCGCAACGATGTGACGCAGCATCTGCCAGAGCGTGACGCCGTCGAGGCGCGCCGCCTCCTCGTGATGCGCCTCGATCTGCGCCATCGCCGCGACGGGGGCCTTCAGGGCGAGCGGCAGGAAGCGCGCGAGATAGGCGAACAGGATGATGAAGGGCGTGGCGTAGAGGCTCACCCCCAGCACGGGCAGCGGCTTGAGGAAGAGCAGGATGCAGGCGATCGCCAGCACCACGCCGGGCAGGGCATAGGGCAGTTCGATGATCAGCTCGACCCAGCGCCGGAACCGGCCCATGCGCCGCTCCAGCCCATAGGCGAAGGCGATCGAGAGCATTGACAGGATCACGGCCGCGGCGCCGGCGAACAGGAGGGAGTTGCGGAAGGCGCGGATTGTGACCTGCTGGCGCAGCAGCACCTCGGCGAACTTGTCGAGCGTCAGGCTCCGCCAGCTCAGCGCGACGCCGAGCGCCGGCGTCAGCGCCTCGCCGAGCAGCGCCAGCAGCGGCAGGCCGAGCTTGAGCGCGAGCAGCGCCCAGAGCGCCGCCGTCAGGGCCGGGCGAGCCCTGCCGAGCTGCCAGAACGGCTGCATCGGCCGCTCGATCTCGACCTTGCCGCCGGCCCGGCGCGTCGCGAGCACGCTCGCCAGGATGCCGAGCCCGGCGACCAGCGCGACCAGCAGCGAGAGCGCGGCCGCGTCCGACAGCCCGGCGGGTCCGAAGCTCGACAGGCGGCGGTAGATCAGCGTCGGCAAGGTGAGATAGTTCACCGGCAGGCCGAGCAGCGCCGGGATCCCGAAATTGCCGATGCCGGCGACGAAGGCGATCAGCGCGGCGGCGATGATCTGCGGCCGCAGCACGGGCAGGAGAATGCGTCCGACGATCGTCGCCGGACCCGCGCCTTCGAGCTGCGCCGCCTCGATCAGCGAATGCGGCACGCTGCGCAGGCCGGTCCAGAGCGTGATCGCGACCAGCGGCGCATGGTGCAGCGCCATCACCAGGACGATGCCGCCGCGCCCGAGCAGCGGGTTTTGCGTGCCGGGCCCGGGCGCGAGGCCGAGCAGCCCCAGGATCGCCGAATGCGGCGCGAACAGGCTCAGGAACGCCAGCGCCGCGACCTGCGGCGCGATCATCATCGAAAACACGAAGGCGAAGGCCAGCGGCCGCTTGCCCCTGACATCGGTGACGCCGAGCGCCAGCGCGACGAAGCCGCCGACGATCAATGCGCCGAGAGCGGAAAAACCGGCGGTCTCCAGGGTGCGCAGCGTCGCGTTGACGGCGGCGCGGCTGCCGATCTCGGCCAGCGCGGCGTCCGGCGCGAAACGCCAGCCCGGCGCGAAGGCGGCCGCCGCCAGCCGGAGAAAGGGCAGTCCGCCGAGCAGGAGCGCGGCCAGCGTCAGAAGCGCCGGCAGGCCGAGGCCCGCCGGCAACCGGATCGTCGGCCCGGGCAGGCTGAAACCGCTGCTCCGGCCTGCCGGCGAAGGCGCGACGATGCTCACTGCGGCGCTTCCGCCCGTCGGGCCTACTCGAAGATCGCGCTGAAGCGCTTGCGCGCCGCGGCCTCGTCGGCCAGCGCCTTGGCGGCGTCGAACGGCATCAGCCTGATCTGCGCGCGGGAGGGATAGCCGGCGGGCAGCGCCACGTCGGGATGGGCCGCGACATAGCCCTGCTTCAGCGCCAGCGCCTGGCCCTCGGCCGAGAGCAGGAAGTCGATGAAGGCTTTCGCGGCCTCCGGGTTCTTGCTCGCCTTCAGGATCGCCACGGGCTCGCTGACCGCCGAGACGCCTTCGCTCGGGAAGACGAACTCGACCGGCGCGCCCTTGGCCTTCTCGCGGATCGGCATGAAATCGACGATCATGCCGTAGAGCTTCTCGCCGGTGGCGACCTGGCGGAGAATGTCGCCATTGCCGCCGGCGGCGAGCGCGCCATTGCTCTTGAGCGCCTCGTAATAGCTCCAGCCGCCGGGCAGCGCGCCGGTCAGCGTCATGGCGTGGATCAGCGCCGCGCCCGAGGTCAGCGGGCTCGGCATGGCGAGCAGGTTCTTGACCTCGGGCCTGGCGAGATCGGCCCAGCTCGCCGGCTTCAGCGCCGCCTTGGTGTTGTAGACGATGCCGGTGGTGATCAGCTTGGTCGCGAACCACATCTTGGCGGGATCGTGGATGCCGGCCGGATAGGCCGAGACGTCCGCCTTGTCATGCGCCAGCAGGCGGCCTTCCGTCTTGAGGCCCTCCATCGTCACCGAATCGGCGATCAGCAGCACGTCGGCCTGCGGGCTTCCGGCCTCGAACTCGGCCCGCAGCTTGGCCATCACGCGGGGCGTGCCGTCGCGCACGAAGCTGACATCGACCTTGGGATGCTTCGCCTTGAAGGCGTCGATCGTCTGCTGCGCGTCGGTGTTGGGCTGGCTGGTGTAGAGCACGAGCTTGCCCTCTACCGCCCGCGCGGAGACGGCGAAGCCGGCGATCGAAACCGACAGCGTCAGCGCGGCCACGCTGCCGGCGATCAAGGTTTTGCAAGGCATCGTCGTTCTCCTGCCCCTGAGGCGGTCCATCTCTGCCGGCGGCGGTAGACCTTGCATATGACATTTCAGTGAAGGCCGCCCCTATCATGCCCGCATGACAGCGCCGCTGTCGCGAAGCGCGCCGTGGCGGCCGTGCCGGATCGGTTCGGGATGCCCGAATTTCCTGCATATGGCCGGCTTGTTTGTGGCCGGCGTTTTCGATTAGTGTGACTACAAGGCGTGATAAAACGCCGGATTTAAACGTTTTAAATGGGAGGAACATCGATGAAATCCATGCGCTATCTCGTGACCGGCGCTGCCTTCGCCGCGATCGCGGCCGGCTGGTCCGGCGCTGCCGTCGCCCAGGAGACGGTCCAGGTCTGGTTCACCAAGGGCTTCTACAAGGGCGAGGACGACGCGCTGCTCGCCGTCGTCGACAAGTTCCAGAAGGCGACCGGCGTCAAGGTCGATCTCTCGCTCTACGCGACCGAGGATTGCGTGACGAAGTCGGTCGGCGCCGTCCAGGCCGGAACGCCGCCCGATGTCGGCTTCTGCACCACCTACGACTTCCGCACCACCGGCCAGTGGGCCTTCGAGGGCAAGCTCGAGGACGTCAGCGACGCGATCGAGCCGATCAAGGACCAGATCCAGCCGCAGGCGCTGGCGACCACCCTGCTGATGAACGACAAGACCAAGAAGAAGGCCTACTACGCCTTCCCGGTCCAGCAGCAGATGATGCACATCACCTACTGGAAGGACATGCTGGAAGAGGCCGGCTTCAAGGAAAGCGACATCCCGAAGGGCTGGGACGGCTATTGGGACTTCTGGTGCGACAAGGTCCAGTCCAGCCTGCGCGCCAAGGGCAAGCGCATCTACGCCGTCGGCCATCCGATGGGCGTCGCCGCCTCCGACACCTTCTACTCCTTCCTGACCTTCGCCAACGCCTTCGGCGCCAAGGTCGTCGACGACGAGGGCAAGATCGTGCTCGACCAGCCGGCCAACAAGGCCGCGATGGTCAAGGCGGTGAAGGACTACTCCAACATCGCCCAGCGCGGCTGCACGCCGCCCTCCTCGGTCAACTGGCTCGACCCCGACAACAATGTCGCCTTCCACAACCGCACCACGGTGCTGACCCACAACGCCACGATCTCGATCGCGGCCAAGCATCTCGACGACATGAACAATCAGGCGCTGACCCAGGAGCAGCGCGACCAGGCCAAGAAGAACTACTACGACAACATCCGCACCGCCGAGTTCCCGAACAAGCCGGACGGCTCGCCGATGACCAACCTCGCGGCGGTCAAGACGGCGGTGGTCTTCGCCGACGGCAAGAACAAGAAGCGCGGCAAGGAGTTCATGGCCTTCATGATGAAGGACGAGAACCTGCGTCCCTTCGTCGAGGGCTCGGTCGGCCGCTGGTTCCCGACTACGATCGAGGCGGCCAAGGCGCCGTTCTGGACGGGCGACGATCCGCATCGCAAGGTCGTCTACAAGCAGTACACGGACGGCACGGCGCCGTTCCAGTTCGTCTACAACTACAAGTTCACGGCGGTGAACGCCGAGAACGTCTGGGCCAAGGCGGTCAACCGGGTCGTCTCGGACAAGATCACGCCCGAGGCCGCGGTCGACGAGATGATCGCCCGCATCAAGCAGATCGCCGGCTGACGCCGACGCTCGACCGGATAGACCATGAAGGCGCTCCTGCGGCCGGAAGAGCCGCGGGGCGCCGACCTGTCTGACGAGGCAGGCGAGAAGGGAGTGAGCCATGACAGCGACCACGATGGCCGCGCCGATCGCCGCGCGGGCCGGTAACGCGACATCGGGCCATGCCCGCGACCGTGCGCTCTGGGGCGCGATCATGCTGGCGCCCTATGTTCTCGTCTTCGCCGTGATGGTGGCCTATCCGGTCGCCTACGGCCTCTGGATCGGCCTGAACTGGAATTCCTACCGCGCGCTCTTCGCCGACCCGATCTTCATCCGCACGGTGATCAACACGATCGTCTTCCTGTTCATCGCGGTGAACCTGAAGTTCATCATCGCGCTCTGGCTCTCCGGCTTCTTCGTGGCGCAGCGCGCCTGGGTGCGGATCGTGCTGGTGATCTTCATCCTGCCCTGGGCCGTGCCGTCGATCCCGACCATCCTGTCCTTCCGGGTCATGCTCAACCCCGAGAACGGCATGATCAACCAGCAGCTCTTCCAGTGGTTCGGCATCGTCGAGGGGCCGGGCTGGCTGACCGATCCGACGCTCGCCTTCGCCTGCTCGATCATGGTCCATATCTGGAAATCGCTGCCGTTCTGGACGCTGATCCTCGTCACCGGCCGGCTCGCCATCGCGGCCGATCTCTACGAGGCGGCAAGCGTCGACGGAGCCAGCAAATGGCAGCAGTTCAAGTTCATCACCTGGCCCTCGCTGGCGACGCTCTACGTCACCTCGACCATGCTCTCGATGATCTGGACGCTGGGCGACTTCAACAGCGTCTATCTGCTCACCGGCGGCGGGCCGGGCGACCTCAACCATGTGCTGGCGACGCTCGGCATCCGCTACATGCGCAACAACAATCTCGATCTCGGCATCGCCTCGATCATCGTCGCCATGCCGCTGATCCTGCCGATGGTCTATGTCATGGTGAAGCGCCTCTCTAAGGGAGCCGAGGCATGAAGAAGGTTCTCGACGAGGGCAAGCTCATCCTCATCGCCATCCCCGTCCTGCTCTGGACGCTGATGCCGATCTACCACCTCTTCGTGCTGTCGATCTCGAACCAGGAATCGATGCTGGCCGGCACGCTCTGGCCGGCCAAGCCGACGCTGCAGAACTTCCAGATCGTCTTCAACCAGCAGCACTACTACCTGTCGAATTTCTGGCGGCAGATGTTCAACAGCTTCTTCGTCGCGGTCACCACCGGGCTGCTGACGCTGTTCGTCGCGACCTTCGCCGCCTTCGCGATCTCGCGGCTGCGGGTCGCCGGCGGGCGCACCATCATGAACCTGGCGCTGGCGACCTATCTGATCCCGGCCGCCTTCCTCGCCATCCCGATGTACAAGGCGATGGGCTCCTACGGGCTGCTCAACACGCAGACGGCGCTGATCCTCGCCATGGTCGCGCTCGCCTCGCCCTATGCGATCTGGGTGCTGAAGCAGGCCTCCGACAAGCTGCCCAGGGAGCTCGACGAGGCGGCGATCATGGACGGAGCGACCTCGCTGCAGCTCTTCCGGCTGGTCTATCTGCCGCTGATGAAGCCCTCGATGGTGGTCATCGGCATCTACGCGCTGCTGCTCGCCTGGAACGAGTATCTCTACGCCTTCCTGCTGCTTTCCTCGGAGCGCGCGGTGCCGCTCGCGGTGGGGCTGGGCCTCTTCCTCTCCGCCGACGACGCGCCCTGGAACCTGCTGATGGCGGCGGGCCTGCTCTACGCCATCCCGCCGGCGGTGATCTATTACGGCTTCCGCAAGAACATGGTCGGCGGGCTGACGGCCGGCGCGGTGAAGAGCTGACTCGCGGGCGCGAACCCGGAACCCACGACCGGGCGAGAACCTTGCGATCGCGTCGATGCCGCGTTCACCCGGTCGTGGTTTCCGGGCTCGGCCCTTCAGGCCGCCCCGGAATGACGAGGGGCGCATGCCGGACATGCTGCATCCCCCTCGCCATGCGGCCGAACCAGCGTCACATTGCGGGCGTTAGATCGCCATGCGTCCTGTCGGACGCAAAGTGACGATCTATCTCCTTGTTTAAGCATCGGATTTTTCCGAAAGGCGGATTCCACTTTTCGGTCCGATGCTCTAGCCTCAGGCCAAAGATTGCCAGGAACCCGATATGACCGCTTCAAAACTCGACCAGCTCCGCGAGATGACGACCGTCGTCGCCGACACCGGCGACATCGAGGCGGTGCGCCGGCTCAAGCCCGTCGACTGCACCACCAACCCGACGCTGATCCTGAAGGCCGTCGAGACGCCGGCCTATGCCCATCTCGTCGACGAGGCGATCGCCTGGGGCAAGAAGGAGGGCGGCTCGGGGGAGCCCGCGGTCCATGCCGTCTGCGACCGGCTCGCCGTGACCTTCGGCGCGGAGCTGACCAGGATCGTGCCCGGCCGCGTCTCGACCGAGGTCGACGCCGACCTCTCCTTCGACACGCAGGCGACGATCGACAAGGCGCGCGCCATCATCGCGGCCTATGCGGCGCGCGGCATCGGGAAGGATCGCGTCCTGATCAAGATCGCCTCGACCTGGGAGGGCATACAGGGGGCCAAGGTGCTGCAGGCCGAGGGCATCGACTGCAACCTGACCCTGCTCTTCGCGCTGCCCCAGGCCGTCGCCTGCGCCGATGCGAAGGCCTTCCTGATCTCGCCCTTCGTCGGCCGCATCCTCGACTGGCACGTCAAGGCCGGCGGCGGGCCCTACACGTCGGAGACCGATCCCGGCGTCGTCTCGGTCAAGAGCATCTACGCCTACTACAAGGCGCTCGGCATCAAGACCGTCGTGATGGGCGCGTCCTTCCGCAACGCCGGCGAGATCGAGGCGCTTGCGGGCTGCGACAGGCTGACGATCGGACCGGGCCTGCTCGACGAGCTGGCGGCCGCGACCGGCGACCTGCCGCGCAGGCTCTCGCCGGCCGTCTCGCCGCAATCTGTGTCGGAGGCCTTCACCAAGCCGATCGTGCTCGACGAAAAAGCCTTCCGCTTCGCCATGAACGAGGACGCCATGGCGAGCGACAAGCTGGCGGAGGGCATCCGCGGCTTCGTCAAGGATCTGCGCGGGCTGCGCAAGCTCGTGGCGGCGCGGCTGGCCTGAGCTCGCGCGAAGCAAGACGCGACTATTGCGTCTTGGCCGTCGTCTCCGTGGCGGCGACGATCGCGGAAGCCGGCGTGTCGTAGCGGAAGAAGCTGCGCCCGCCGGCCGCCGCCTGCTGCAATTGCTGTTGCCAGGCTCCCGACCCAGTCTTTCTGGCGGAACCCTTGACACTGCCCAGCGCCACGAAATCGCTCCGGCGCAGGGAGTCGCTGTCGCGGCCCTGATAGACCAGCACGCCGCCATCGGTGACGACGATGTCGCCGCGCCGCAGCGTCGGGTCGCCGAGATACCAGTGCGGGTCGGTCGCGGGGTCGAGCTTCACCACCGGCGGAGCGGGCTTCGACGACACCTCCTGTCGCGGAGCCTTGCGACGGGGCTGCACCGTCATCTCGAGCGGATCGCTGTAGACCTGCCGCGGCGCGGAGGGACCGCCGAAGAATGCACTGGCGAAATCGTCGAAGAAGCCGGCGGCCTCGGCCCGAGGCGCGAGCGCCAGCATGGCGGCTCCCGCGACACCCATCGCAAACAATCCGACCCGCATCATCGCCGTCGCTCTCCCTGATCGCCTTTTCAAACGATCGAGCGGGGCGAAGGTTCAATCGAAATCCGGCATCGTCGTTAAACGGAAGCGAGCGGCCGGCCGGGCAGTCGAAGGGTTCACGCAACCGTCCGCAAAGGCTGCGATCAAATCACCCCTTCGCCGCCAGCGCCTCGGCCCGGATCGTCGAGAGCGTCTTTGCCGGGGTGATGACCTCGGGATCGAGCAGGCAGTGGATGATCGCGGGCTTGCCCGACGCGACGGCGCGCTCGAAGGCCGGGCCGAACTCGGCCGTCGTCTCGACGCGCTCGCCATGGCCGCCGAAAGCGCGCGCATAGGCGGCGAAATCGGGGTTCTTCAACTCCGTCGCCGAGACGCGGCCGGGATAATGCTTCTCCTGATGCATCCGGATGGTGCCGTACATGCCGTTGTCGACGACCACGACGACGACGCCGAGATCGTATTGCACGGCGGTGGCGAAATCCTGCCCGTTCATCAGGAAGCAGCCATCGCCGGCGAAGGCGACGACGGTGCGCTCCGGATAGAGCCGTTTCGCGCCGATCGCGGCCGGCACGCCATAGCCCATCGAGCCGGAGGTCGGCGCGAGCTGGGTCGCGAATCTGGTGAAGCGGTGGAAGCGATGCACCCAGGTGGCGTAGTTGCCGGCGCCGTTGCACAGGATCGCGTCGGCGGGCAGATGCCGCCTCAGCCAGGTCACGGCCTCGCCGGGATGAAACGAGCCCTGCACCGGCGCCGGCTGCTCGCTCCAGCCGAGATAGGCCTCATGCGCCTCGGCCGACGCGCCCGCCCAGGCAATCGTTTGTGGCGGATGCACGGTCTCCAGCGCGGCGCAGAACGCCGTCGGCGATGCGTTGATCGCCAGCGCCGGCCGGTAGACGCGGCCGAGTTCCTCGGCATCGGGATGGACATGGACCAGCGGTCGGCCGGGCTCCGGGATGCCGAACAGCGTGTAGGACTGGCTCGGCATCTCCGACAGCCGCCCGCCGACCAGCAGGACGAGGTCGCTGTCCTGGACGCGCTTCAGCAGCTTCGGGTTCGGCCCGATGCCGAGATCGCCGGCGAAGTTCGGATGATCGGCCTGAAACAGCATCTGTCGCCGGAACGAGACCGCCACGGGCAGGTCGAAACGCTCGGCGAAGCGCTGGAAGCGGCCGATCGCCTGAGGATCCCAGCGCGAGCCGCCGAGGATCGCGACCGGGGACTTCGCGGCCCACAGCCGCTTCTGCAGGTCGATGGTCTGGAGCAGGGACGGATGCGTCTCGGTGACCTGATAGGGTTGCGCGTCGGCGACGTCCGCGAGGTCGGTCAGCACGTCCTCGGGCAGCGCGATCACCACCGGGCCGGGCCGTCCGGCGGTCGCGACATGAAAGGCGCGGCTGACGATCTCGGGGATGCGCGCGGCGTCGTCGATCTCGGTCGTCCATTTCGTCATCGTGCCGAAGACGGCGCGGTAGTCGAGCTCCTGAAACGCCTCGCGCTCGCGCATGCCGCGCTCGATCTGGCCGACGAACAGGATCAGCGGCGTCGAATCCTGATCGGCGACATGGATGCCGGGCGAGGCGTTGGTCGCGCCCGGCCCGCGTGTCACGAAGCAGATGCCGGGCTTGCCGGTGAGCTTGCCGGCGGCCTCGGCCATCATGCAGGCGCCGCCCTCGGCCCGGCAGATCGTGACCTTGAGCGAGGCGTCGTGCAGCGCGTCGAGCACGGCGAGATAGCTTTCGCCCGGCACGCAAAAGGCGTCCGTGGCGCCGTGGATCAGGAGCTGGTCGACGAGGATCTGCCCGCCGGTGCGATTAGCCATGCTGCGGCCCTCCCCAGGCCGGGTCGTTCAGGATCTCGTCGGCATGCTCGCCCAGCCCTGGACCCGGCCGCTGCGAGACCTGCCTGACGCCGTCGATCACGATCGGCGAGGCGACGGTCGGGATCGTCCCGCCCTTCGCGGCTTCGCTCGGCAGATCGAGCCTGACGCCGCGCGCCAGAACCTGCGGATCGGCGAAGACCTCGTCCACGCCATTGATCGGCCCGGCCGGCACGCCGACCTTTTCGAGCGCGGCGAGCAGATCGGCCTTGAGATGGCGCTGGCAGAGTTCGTGCAGACGCTGGGTCAGGGCGACGCGGTTCTTCACCCGCGAGCGGTTGTCGATAAAGCCCGGCTCCTCGGCGAGCGCCGCTTCGCCCAGCACTTCGCAGAGCTTCTTCCACTGCCCGTCATTCCCGGTCGCGATGATGATATGGCCGTCGGCGACCGGGAACACGTCGTAGGGCACGATATTGGGATGGGCGTTGCCGAGCCGTGCCGGCGCTTGGCCTGAGACGAGGTAGTTCATCGCCTGGTTGCCGAGCACGGCGACCTGCGCGTCGAGCAGCGCCATGTCAAGCGTCGCGCCTTCCCCGGTCGCGTCGCGCCGGCGCAAAGCCGAGAGGATGCCGACCGAGGCGTAGAGCCCGGTATAGATGTCGGCGACGGCATAGCCCGCCTTCATCGGCGCGCCCGCCGGCTCGCCGGTGACCGACATCGACCCGCCCATGCCCTGGACGAGAAAGTCGTAGCCGGCCCGCGGAGCATAAGGGCCGGTCTGTCCGAAGCCGGTGACCGAGCAGTGGATCAGGCGGGGAAAGGCCGCGCGCAGCGAGGCGGCGTCGAGCCCGTATTTCTGTAAGCCCCCGACCTTGAAATTCTCGACCACGACATCGGCATGGCCGGCGAGCCGGCGCACCAGCGCCTGCCCGTCCGGGGTGCGGAAATCGGCCGTGATCGAGCGCTTGCCGCGATTGGCCGAGTGGAAATAGGCCGCCGACAGATGCTCGCCAGCGGATCCCTCGACGAAGGGCGGCCCCCATTTTCGGGTATCGTCGCCCTCCGGCGCCTCGACCTTGACGACATCGGCGCCGAGATCGGCGAGCAACTGGCCGATCCAGGGGCCGGCGAGGATGCGCGCGAGTTCCAGCACGCGCAGGCCGGTCAGCGGCTTGATCGGCGCGGTCACTCTTCGCTCTCTTCGCTTTCGTCTCCGGGTTCGATTCCGAGCGCGGCGGCGATAGCCGTCAGCAGCACGATCTGGCCGGCATAGAGCCAGAGCGAATGCCGGCCGCAGAAGCGGAGCATCGCGGCGAACGGGGCCGGAAAGGGCCACGCCAGCGCGGCGCGGCGGAAGCCGAAGAGAGCCGCCGATACGCCGGCGATCAGCACCGCGAGCACGGCGGTCTGCGTTGCGTCGAAGTCGTAATCGATGCTTTCGACCACGACGAACAGGACTCCGGCGACGGCCGCGAGGCCGATCCGCAGCGCGAATGCGGCAGGCTCGGGTCGCGCCAGCCAGAGGCGGTGCGCGACGCCGACAAGCGCCAGCAATGCGCCTTCCGTTCCGTACTCGACGATCTGGCCGGCGAACGGGGCCAGCGCGACCAGGGCGGCGACGAGCAGGGCGAGCCGCAAACGGTGCGGCCAGATGTGCGCCTCGACAACGGGCAGCGCCAGCCTGATCGCCGCGAAGGCGAACAGGATGTTGAGCTGCGCCTCCGCGAGCGAGCCGACCCACCACAGATCGAGCAGGGTCAGCCCGGCGCCCAGCGCGAACCAGACCCAGGTCACGCCGCGTCCGGCGGAAAAGCCGATCAGAAAGAACCAGATCGGCAGCGAAGAACGGCCGAACACCCGCAGCCAGTCGTTGTCGGGCAGCAGGAAATGGCCGACATGATCGACGAGGATGAGCGCGAGCGCGAGCGTCTTCCACAGGTCGATGGTCGTGACGCGCCCGCCGGCCGATCCTTCGTCGCGCGCCGCTACTGCCGTCATCGCCGCGAACTCCTTCGCCATCGTTTCAGAAAAACGCCTGCAGCCCGGTCACGGCCCGCCCGAGGATCAGCGCATGCACGTCATGCGTGCCCTCATAGGTGTTGACCGTCTCGAGGTTCGCCGCATGACGCATCACATGGTACTCGATCGAGATGCCGTTGCCGCCGTGCATGTCGCGGGCCATGCGGGCGATGTCGAGCGCCTTGCCGCAATTGTTGCGCTTGACCAGAGAGATCATCTCGGGGGCCATCTTGCCCTCGTCCATCAGCCGGCCGACCCGAAGCGAGCCCTGCAGGCCGAGCGAAATCTCGGTCAGCATGTCGGCGTATTTCTTCTGGAAAAACTGGGTCTGGGCCAGCGGCTTGTTGAACTGCCTGCGGTCGAGCCCGTATTGGCGGGCGCGGTGGAAGCAGTCCTCGGCCGCGCCCATCACGCCCCAGGAGATGCCGTAGCGCGCCCGGTTGAGGCAGCCGAACGGACCCTTCAGCCCCGAGACGTTGGGCAGCAGGTTCTCTTCCGGCACGATCACGCCGTCCATGACGATCTCGCCGGTGATCGAGGCGCGCAAGCTGAGCTTGCCGCCGATCTTCGGGGCGGAGAGCCCCTTCATGCCCTTCTCCAGGATGAAGCCGCGAATGGCGTCGTCATGCGCCGTCGACTTCGCCCAGACGACGAAGACGTCGGCGATCGGCGAGTTCGAGATCCACATCTTCGAGCCGGTCAGCTTGTAGCCGTCCGACACCTTCTCGGCGCGGGTCTTCATGCCGGCGGGGTCGGAGCCGGCGTCGGGCTCGGTCAGGCCGAAGCAGCCGACCCATTCGCCGGAGCCGAGCTTTGGCAGGTATGTCTTGCGCTGGGTCTCGTCGCCATAGGCGTAGATAGGATACATCACCAGCGAGGACTGCACGCTCATCATCGAGCGGTAGCCGGAATCGACCCGTTCGACCTCGCGCGCCACCAGCCCGTAGGAGACGTAGTTCGCGCCGGCGCAGCCGTAGTCTTCCGGCACGGTGACGCCGAGCAGGCCGAGCGCGCCCATCTCGTTGAAGATCGAACGGTCGGTCTTCTCCTCGAGATAGGCCTCCGCGACGCGCGGCTGCAGCTTTTCCTGCGCATAGTCGCGCGCCGTGTCACGGATCAGGCGCTCGTCCTCGCTGAGCTGCTCGTCGAGCAAAAATGCGTCGTCCCAGGCGAACTCGGCCAGCTTGTGGCCATGGGCGGTCTTGCGGGCGGCCTCGGACATGGCTTGTCTCCTGACATCCTATTCCATCGTCATCCCGGCGACCGCGGGCAGACCCGGGACCCATTCCGGAACGGTTCAGGCATGGATCCCGGCTCTCCGCTTCGCTTCGGCCGGGATGACACGGCCAAATGTCGCGGCGAGAAATTCTACGACAGCGGTCTACGCGTCGACATCGAAGCTGACGCCCTGCGCGAGCGGCAATGTCGCGCCGTAATTGAGCGTATTCGTGGCCCGGCGCATATAGGCCTTCCAGGCGTCGGAGCCGGCCTCGCGGCCGCCGCCGGTCTCCTTCTCGCCGCCGAACGCCCCGCCGATCTCGGCTCCCGAGGGGCCGATATTGACGTTGGCGATGCCGCAATCGGAGCCCTCGGCCGAAATGAAGGCCTCGGCCTCGCGCATGTCGAGCGTGAAGATCGAGGAGGACAGGCCGGCCCCGACCGCGTTCTGGATCGCGATCGCCTCGGCCAGCATCTTGTATTTCATCACATAGAGGATCGGCGCGAAGGTCTCGCGCTCGACCGGGCCGGTCTGCGCCGGCATCTCGACCAGCGCCGGGCGGACATAGAAGCCGCCCGCGCCGACATCGACGCGCTCGCCGCCATGGACCGTGCCGCCAGCCGCCTTCGCCTCGGACAGCGCCTTCTGCATGCCCTGATAGGCAGCCTCGTCGACCAGCGGGCCGACCAGCACGCCCGCCTCGCGCGGATCGCCGATCGTCACCGAGCCATAGACCTTGATCAGCTTCGGAATCAGCGCGTCGTAGACGCTCTCGTGCACGATCAGGCGGCGCAAGGTGGTGCAGCGCTGGCCGGCCGTGCCCATCGCCGCAAAGGCGATGCCACGCAAGGCGAGGTCGAGATCGGCCGAAGGGGCCACGATCGCGGCGTTGTTGCCGCCGAGCTCGAGGATGGCGCGGGCGAAGCGGCTGGCGAGCTTCTGGCCGACCTCCTTGCCCATCCGCGTCGAGCCTGTGGCCGAGACGACCGGGACACGAGGGTCGGAGACCAGGATGTCGCCGATCTCCCGGCCGCCGATCAGGATTTCCGAAAGGCCGGCAGGGGCTTCGGGGCCGAAGCGCTTCATCGTCTTCTCGACGATGGCCTGCACGGCGAGCGCTGTCAGCGGCGTCTTCTCGGAGGGCTTCCAGACGACGCTGTCGCCGCAGACGAAGGCGAGGGCCGCGTTCCAGGACCAGACCGCGACCGGAAAGTTGAAGGCCGAGATCACGCCGCAGACGCCGAGCGGGTGCCAGGTCTCCATCATGCGATGGTTGGGTCGCTCGGTCGCGATCGTCAGCCCGTAGAGCTGGCGCGACAGGCCGACGGCGAAATCGCAGATGTCGATCATCTCCTGGACCTCGCCGAGGCCCTCGGAGGCGATCTTGCCGGCCTCCAGCGTGACCAGCAGGCCGAGATCGTTCTTCGCGGCGCGCAACTCCTCGCCGAGCAGGCGCACGAACTCGCCGCGACGCGGGGCGGGCGCCCGGCGCCATGCAAGGAACGCCGACTGCGCGCGGCCGATCGCGGCGGTCGCCTCGGCCGGACTGGTCTCGCGCAAGGTCGCGACGGCCTCGGCCGTGATCGGAGAGCTGGCGACGAGGCCGGTCGCCGCGAACGCCGCGTCGGTGACGCCGAGGCGCTTCAGCAGCGCGAGCGCGTCCTTGGGGAGAGGGGAGGTCATGCGATCAGGCCTTCGTCAGTCGTTTGCCGCGGGCTCGCCACCTCGGCGCCGTCATCCCGGACAAGCTGCGAAGCAGCGCCGATCCGGGATCCATCATATGGCAGGAGGGTGCTCCAGGATGGATCCCGAGCCTGCGCTTCGCTTGCCCGGGATGACATGGCGGCGAACGAGCCGGTCGTATTCAGTCCGCACAATGCCCTCTTCCACGCCTCCGCGGCAACCGATATGTTCTCATCGCTTGATGAGAATTGATCATGATCGGTGAATGGGCTCCGGGCCGTCTCAGCGTGCCCTCGCTGTCGGCGCTCGCCGCCTTCGAGGCCGCGGCGCGTCATGGCAGCTTCACCCGCGCCGCCGAGGAGCTCAACCTGACGCAAGGCGCGGTCAGCCGGCAGGTCGCCCATCTCGAACAGGTGCTCGGCGTCGCTTTGTTCGAGCGGGTGCGCCAGCGCGTCAGCCTGACGCCGGCCGGCGGCGCCTATGCCGCCGATATCCGCGACGGCCTCTCGCGCATCGCGGCTGCGACGGTCTCGACCATGGCGTTTCGCGGCGCGGCCGGCGTGCTGCATCTCGCCATCCTGCCGACCTTCGGCACCCGCTGGCTGATCCCGCGCCTGCCGCGCTTCACCGAGGCGCATCCCGGCATCACGATCAATTTCGCCACCAGGCTGGTGCCGTTCGATTTCTCCCGCGAGCCGCTCGACGCCGCGATCCATTTCGGCGATCCGGTCTGGCCTGGCGCAAAACTGCACCGGCTGATGGGCGAGGAGATCGTCCCTGTCGCGGCGCCGGCCCTGGTCGCGCGGCTCGGCCTGGCCGCGCCGGCCGACATGCTGCGCGCGCCCTTGCTGCAGCAATCGACGCGGCCGCGCGCCTGGGCGAACTGGCTGGAACAGCAGGGCCTGCCGCCGAGCCGAGCCCTGATGGGGCCGCGCTTCGAGCAGTTCGCCATGGTCTCGCAGGCCGCGGTCGCGGGGCTGGGCTTAGCCATCGTGCCGCGCTTCCTCGTCGAGGAGGAGCTGCGCGCGGGCTCGCTGGTCATCCCCTTCGATCTGCCGGTCACGGGCTCCGAGGGCTATTATCTGGTCTATCCGGAGACGAAGGATCGCCTGCCGGCGGTGATCGCCTTCCGCGACTGGCTGCTGCGCGAAAGCCAGCTCTGACACCGCCTCTCGACAAGCGGCGCGTGCCGCGTCATTCATTCGCCGAAGTCAACAACCCACGTCGCTCCGCACGGCGGCATCGCACGGATCGTCCCATGTCGCCCCATTCTGACAGCGCCGATGTCGTGATCTGCGGCGGCGCGGCCATCGGCTCCTCGGTCGCCTTCCATCTCGCGGCCGATCCCGGTTTCGGCGGCAAGGTCGTCGTGATCGAGAAGGATCCAAGCTATCGCCATGCGGCTTCGGCGCTCTCGGCCGCCTCGATCCGGCAGCAGTTCTCCAGCCCGGTCAACATCCGCATCTCGCTGCATGGCATCGACTTTCTGCGCAGCATATCGTCTCATCTCGCGGTCGACGGCGAGGTCCCCTCGATCGATCTGCATGAGGGCGGATACCTCTATCTCGCCGGTCCGGAAGATGCGCCGGTCCTCGCCGCGAACCAGCAGGCGCAGGTCCGCGAAGGCGCCGATGTGGCGCTTTATGCCGCGGATTTGCTGCGCAGCAAATTTAGCTGGCTCAATGTCGCGGATCTCGCCTGCGCGAGCTTTGGCGTCAGCGGCGAGGGTTGGTTCGACGGCTGGGCGCTGTTGCAGGCCTATCGCAAAAAGGCGCGTTCGCTCGGCGTCGAATACCGGCAGGGCGAGGTCGCGCGCTACGTCGTCGAGGGCGGACGCGTCGTCGCCGTGGAGCTTGTCGATGGCAGCCGCATCGCTTGCGCCGCCGCCGTCAACGCGACGGGCACTCATGGGGCGAGACTGGCCGCCACGGTCGGCGTCGCGATCCCCGTCAGATCGATGAAGCGCAACGTCTTCACCTGGACCTGCAAGGGCGATGTCGGCAACTGCCCGCTGCTGATCGACACCAGCGGCGTCTGGTGCCGCCCGGAGGGCGCGCGCGGCGGCGACGGCCAGATGTTCATCGGCGGGGCGTCGCCGGCAGCCGACGCGGACCGCGAATGGATCGAGACCGATCCCGATCTCGAGGATGTGGACTGGTCCTTCTTCGAGGAGACGGTGTGGCCGGCGCTGGCGCATCGCATCCCGGCGTTCGAGGAAATCAGGCCCGGCCGGGGCTGGACCGGCCCCTACGACATGAACGCCCTCGATCACAACGCCATCCTGGGCCCGGCGGTCGGCGTGCCGAACCTCTATCTCGCCAACGGCTTTTCCGGCCACGGCCTGCAGCAGTCGCCGGCGGTCGGGCGCGGGCTCGCCGAGCACATCGCGCATGGCCGCTATCGCAGCCTCGATCTTGCCGATCTCGGCCACGGGCGCATCGTGGCGAACCGGCCGCTGTTCGAGGCGAACGTGATCTGAGGAAGCCACGTCGATGATCGACGCCGCCTATGTCGCCGTCATGGCGCGCTACAACGCCTGGCAGAACGAGAGCCTCTATGGGGCTGCCGCGACGCTGAGCGACGAGGCGCGCCGGCAGGATCGCGGCGCCTTTTTCCGGTCGATCCATGGCACCTTCTGTCACCTGCTCTGGGCCGACCGGATGTGGCTCTCGCGCTTCGCCGGGACACCCAAGCCGGGCGTTCCGGGCAGCGAATCCTCCCGTATGATCGAGCCCTGGGACGAACTCGTGGCCGAGCGGCGGGCGACCGACGCGACGATCGCCGACTGGGCGGCCGGGATCGCGCCGGAGTGGCTCTCCGGCGATCTGACCTGGCTGTCAGGCATTTCGCGCCGGGAACTGACCCGGCCCTGCGCGCTGCTGGTCGTGCATTTCTTCAATCACCAGACGCATCATCGCGGCCAGGTCCACGCCATGCTGACGGCAGCCGGCGCAAAGCCGGACGATACCGACCTGATGCTGCTGGGCGCGCCCGGCAAGGCGGGCTGAGCGCGGTCAGGCGGCGGCGCGGCGCGGTTTCGGCGAGGTCTTGCGCGACTTGCCGGCCTCGCCCTCGTCGCGGTCGGGCGGCACGGCCGCCGTCGCGTTCTGGCTGAGCTTCTGGAACAGCCCGAGCCCGACCAGGGCCAGCACCGCGAGCAGGCCGAGCAGGGTCGGGTAGACCATGTCGGCCATCGTCCCGCGCGAGGCCTTGGTGATCAGCACCAGCGATTCCAGGCTGAGCGCGATGATGATGATCGTCATGAACTTCGTCAGCGAGCCGCGCGCCTCGGCCGGGCTGCGCAGTTCGCGGTCGGCGACGACTTCCTCCTCGAACAGGAATTTGCCGACATCGGCGACGGCGACCGCGATGATGACCAGGCCGATGCCGTCGAGCATCGTCTCCAGCGCGCCCTCGCCGGTCCAGAACCCCGTCGCGGTGCGCCAGATCGCGACGCCGATCAGCAGGATCGCGGCGCCGAGCAGGGCGCCGGCTATGGCGGTGTAGAGGATGCGGCTGAACAGGTTCATGGCTGGCGGACTCGAAGGCGGAAAAGCGCGTTGCGCAGCGTCGCATGATTGCGCCTGCGCGGCACGCCCGAAAACGCCGCGCCGGCGAAGGGTTCCGTATCGGCAACGCCCTGTTCCGCTTCAAGCGCATGTGAAGGGACGTGTTTGGACAGGCGCGCCGGTTTTCGTCAGCGTCGGACCAGGATCCGCAGCTTTGGACGTCGCTCATGCGCGTTTCGTCACCGTCGTTCTCGCGTCGCCTGGCTCTGGCGACGCTGCTGCTAGCCAGCGTCTCGGCCGGCGCCGCGATTGGCGGCGAGATCAACGATGTCGACGGCCCGGCGATCAGGGGCTACGATCCCGTCGCCTATTTCACCATGGCCAGGCCGGTCGAGGGCTCGGCGCGGTTCACCAGCGTCCACAAGGGCGCGACCTTCCGGTTCGCCTCGGCCGCCAATCGCGACGCCTTCGTGGCCGCTCCCGAGACATACGCGCCGCAATATGGCGGCTTCTGCGCCTATGGGGCGGCCGGCGGCTACAAGGCTGTGATCGACCCCGCCGCCTGGACGATCGTCGACGGCAAGCTCTACCTGAACTACAACAGGCGCATCCAGGCGAGCTGGAACCAGGACCAGGCCGGTTACATCGCCAAGGCCGACCGGCAATGGCCGGGCGTCGCGCGCCAGGACAAGGTCGTGCGCTAAGACCTGCCGCCTGGCGCCCACGCGGCCGGAGCAGGCGCGCTGCATTGCCGGCCCGCCCCGTCCGCGGCACTCTGGCGAAAGCCGCGGTAGGATCGCCTTCGATGCCCGAACTCAGCAATCTCGCCGCTTTCGCCCTCGTCGCTCTCGGCATGGTGCTGACGCCCGGGCCGAACATGATCTACCTGATCTCGCGCTCGATCGCGCAGGGCAGGGTGGCCGGACTGGGCACGATGCTCGCCGGTCTCGCCGTCAGGATGCGACGGAAGCGCAGCGCTGAATCCTCAGCCCAGCCGGATCGCCTGCGGCTCGATCGCGTAGCGCGCGTCGGCAGCGGCCAGCCCGGCGCCGACTTCGGTCAGGATCGCGGCGAGCGCCTCGAAATCCTGCCGGCGCGGAGAACTCCTGCGCCAGGCGAGGCCGATGGCGCGGCTCGGGTGGGGCAGGGCGAAGCGGAACAGCTTCACCGGCATGTCGGGGCGCATCTCGATCGCCAGCGCCATGGCAGGCATCAGCGTGGTGCCGAAACCGTTGGCGACCATCTGCATGATCGTCGACAGGCTGGACGCGCCGTATTGCCGGCGCGATTCGAGCCGTGTCGTGCGGCAGACGCTGAGCGCCTGGTCGCGCAGGCAATGCCCTTCCTCCAGCAACAGCAGGGTGTCGCCCGAGAGCGCGGCATCCGGCGAAAAGCGGGCGCCGTTCTGGCCGGGCTCCGCCGGCACCACCAGAAGGAACGGATCGTCGAACAGCGCGAGCGTTTCCAGTCCGGCCCGCTCTACCGGCAGCGACAGCAGGGCGACGTCGAGCGCGCCGTCCGCGAGCTCGTCGAGCAGCGTCGCGGTCTGCGTCTCGCGCAGCCTGAGCTCGAGGCCAGGGAAACGCCGTTGCAGGAGCGGCAGCGTCGCCGGCAGCAGATAGGGGGCGATCGAGGGGATGACGCCGAGATCGAGCGGCCCGCTCAGCAGGTTCGGGCGATGCCGCGCATGATCGACCAGGTCGCTCGCCTCCAGCAGGATGCGGCGCGCCCGTTCGGCGATCTCGACGCCGCTTTCGGTGAGCGTGACGGCGTTGCGGCGGCGCTCGATCAGCCGGCAGCCGAGATAAGTCTCCAGTTCCTGAACCTGCAGCGACAGCGCCGGCTGGCTGACATGGCACTCCTGCGCGGCACGGCCGAAATGGCGGTGCCTCGCCACGGCGGCGAAATAGCGGAGCTGTTTTAAAGTGATCATGTCGATTTGATAAACTTATCGTTCTGTCGCGTAAACGGTATTGGACAATATCGTCACGGAAGGCTGTTACTTCGTCCAATTCCAGTCTTGCTCCCATGGCAGACACTGGCGCTTTCGCGACGATGGAGAACGATATGTCGAAGATCATGACCACGACGGCCGGCGCAGCCGTTCCCGACAACCAGAACTCCCTGACCGCCGGCGAGCGCGGCCCGGTCCTGCTGCAGGACTATCAGCTCATCGAGAAACTGGCGCACCAGAACCGCGAGCGCATCCCCGAGCGCGCCGTCCACGCCAAGGGTTGGGGCGCCTATGGCACGCTGAAGATCACCGGCGACATCTCGAAATACACCAGGGCCAAGGTTCTCCAGCCTGGCGCCGAGACGCCGATGCTGGCGCGCTTCTCGACTGTCGCTGGCGAGCAGGGCGCGGCCGACGCCGAGCGCGACGTGCGCGGCTTCGCGCTGAAATTCTACACCGAGGAGGGCAACTGGGACCTCGTCGGCAACAACACGCCGGTCTTCTTCGTGCGCGATCCGGTCAAGTTCCCCGACTTCATCCACACCCAGAAGCGCCACCCCAAGACCAATATGCGCTCGCCCACCGCGATGTGGGACTTCTGGTCGCTGAGCCCGGAGAGCCTGCACCAGGTCACCATCCTGATGTCCGATCGCGGCCTGCCGACGGATGTCCGCCACATCAACGGCTACGGCTCGCACACCTTCTCGCTCTGGAACGATTCAGGCGAGCGCTACTGGGTCAAGTTCCACTTCAAGACCCTGCAGGGCCACCGGCACTGGACCAACGAGGAAGGCGAGAAGGTCATCGGCAAGACCCGCGAGTCGACGCAGGAGGACCTGTTCAACGCGCTGGAGCGCGGCGACTATCCGAGGTGGAAGGTCCAGGTCCAGATCATGCCGGAACTCGACGCCGAGAAGACGTCCTACAACCCCTTCGACCTGACCAAGGTCTGGCCGCATGCCGAGTTCCCGCCGATCGACATCGGCGTGATGGAGCTGAACCGGAACCCGGAGAACTATTTCGCCGAGATCGAGAACGCGGCCTTCTCGCCGTCGAACATCGTGCCGGGCATCGGCTTCTCGCCCGACAAGATGCTCCAGGCCCGCATCTTCTCCTATGCCGACGCCCACCGGCACCGGCTCGGCACGCATTACGAGACCATCCCGGTCAACCAGCCGGTCAACGCGGTGCGCCACTATCATCGCGACGGCCAGATGAACACGTTCGGCGGCATCCGCACCGGCAATCCGAACGCCTATTACGAACCGAATTCCTTCGGCGGGCCGGTCGAGGCGCCCGCCGCCAAGGAGCCGCCGCTGCGCATCTCGGGCGATGCGGCGCGCTACAACCACCGCATCGGCAATGACGACTATTCGCAGCCGCGCGCGCTGTTCAATCTGTTCGACCAGGGCGAGAAGGACAGGCTGTGCTCGAACATCGCGGCCGCGATGGGGGGAATCCCGCAAGAGATCGAGGAGCGCCAGCTGGCGCATTTCGACAAGGTCCACCCCGACTACGGCAACGGCGTGCGCCGCGCGCTGGCCAGGGCCGACGGCCGCGCCCGCCCGGCGATCTCGGTGATGCCGCGGACGCCGCAGCAGGCCGCCGAGTAAGCCGGACCACGACGCTCGAAACGATGAAACCCGCCTGCTCCGGCAGGCGGGTTTCCGGTGTGAGCGATCCGCCGGCCGAAAGCGAACGCCGAAACTCACCGTCGCCGGCTTCGGAACAGATTGGTGAAGCGAACCATGGCGTCCAAAATCGGTCGCGCCATATAGAAGTAGCGATATCCCCTGCTGCGCATCAGCCGGACATGGACGGCGATCCTCAGCTTCAGGAACCGCGATACGGCCGGCTGGCCGCGAACCAGGGCGACATACTCATCCGCGATGCTGAGATACTCTTCCTTGTGGTCGGTGTACTTGCCGGATTTTCCCAATGCCGCGGAACTGGCTTCCGACATGATCAGATGGTGGAAACGAGGGATCAGCGCGTCACGTATGTAGTATCGTATTTTCGCCTTCTCGTCGGGATAGTGCGTGACGAGCTTCTTGAAATAAAGCATTCGCGAGCGCGCCATCCGGATGCTGTGCGACGCGCTTTCTCCGTTGATGCACCACACCGTCACGGACTTCTCGGTGAAGTAGTTCGTGAAGCCGGATCGAAAAATTCTGAGGAAGAGGTCATCGTCCTCATAGCCGATGAACTGAACGTCGAAGCCTCCGACACGCTCGAATGCGGCTCGCGAGATCAGCGAGGCCGAAGGCAACACAAACATGTCGTAACTCAATATATGGATCAGGTTTTTCTTCGGGTGGAGCGAGTGGTCCTGTACGATGTTTGTTTTCACGATGTTGCCATCGCCGTCCGCCTCGAAGAGATCGCCATAGACCCACCCGAAATGCGGGTCGCGCTCGGGCATGGCGGCGATCAAGGTTTCGATGTGGTCTTTGAGAAAGAAGTCGTCCTGATCGAGAAAGCATATGTAATCCGATCGGCTGGCCGCGACGCCGACGTTCCGGGCGGAACCCTGCCCCCCATTCTCTTTCCAGATGACGGAAAACCCCATCCCATCGGCGATGTCTTTCAGGCGCCGAGATTCGTCGGGACTGGATCCGTCATCGACGACGATCAATTCGTTCGGCGGGACCGTCTGGTCCAGGACGCTTTGGACGGATCGTTCGATGAAACGGGATCCGTTGTAGAACGGAATCACGACAACGACGGACGTATTCTGAAATCGATGCTTTAATCTGGTTTCTTCGTATTCTGAACGCAATGAATTCGTCACTTATATAAACCCGGCGGCGGATTTCTATTGCGAGATTATCATGGAAATTAAAAATTGAATTGTGTTTTTGGTCGCTCCAATGAACGGGCATTCATAAGGCGCATTCTGAGTTCAGTAGATCCGATCGCAGGCCGGCGGTTTGAGGCAACCGCCCGATGAAACGAGGCCAAGTTTCCTTTAACCGTCTCGGCCCATATCAGGCGACGGCGCGCATCCGGGGAGTCGGCTCGCCCATCGTCGCCAGCTCGATCTCGGCCTCCAGCCGCGCCGCCTTGATGCGCGCGACCGCGTCGGCGACGTTCTGGGCCGAATGCCTGGCCATGACCTGCATCCGGAAGCGCGCCGCGCCCTTGCCGACCGCCGGATACTCGACGAGGTTGCAGAGCAGGCCGAGCCCCGGCAGGCGGCGCGAGACGAGGCGCGCGAGCCCCTCGGTGCCCATCCTGACCGCGACGATCGCCGACGGGTCGCCGTAATGGCCGAGCCCCGCTTCCTCGAGCTGGCGGCGCAGCTCCAGCACGTTGCTCATCAGCGCGTCGCGCAGCAGCTTGCCCTCTGGCGACTCGACGATCTCGAAGGCCTTGAGCACGATCGCGGCGTTCACCGGCGACATCGCGTTCGAGAAGGTGGCCGGCGCCGAGTAGAAGCGCAGATACTCCTTCACCGCCCGGTCCCTGACCGCCACGAAGCCGCCGTTCGAGGCGAAGGTCTTCGAGAACGACCCCATCACGATGTCGACCTTGCCGATCATGTCCTGGATGCCGATATGGCCGCGCCCGTCCTCGCCGAGCGCGCCGAGATCATGCGCGACGTCGACCATCAGCGTGGCGTTGAACTCGTTGCAGAGTTCCTGCATCGCCTTGAGGTCCGGCGTGTCGGAGTCCATCGAGAACAGGCCTTCCGTCACCACCATGATGCCATTCTCGGTGTCGGTCGCGCGGATCTTCTCCAGCCAGCGCCGGCAATGGGCCATGTCGAGATGGCGGAACTGGTAGATGTTGCGGGTCGCGGCGTTGGCGCCCTCCTGCAGGCAGGTGTGGGACAGCGTGTCCATGACGATGTGGTCGGACGAGCGCACCAGCCCCTTGATCACGCCGAAGCCCGCGCCCCAGCCGGTCGGGTAGAGCAGCGCGTCCTCCATGCCGAGGAACGCGGCGATCTTCCTTTCCAGCGCGACCGAGGCGGTGGTGTTGCCCACCAGCGCGGGCGAGCCCGCGCTGTGCACGCCGTAGCGCTCGATCGCCTCCAAGGCGACCGCCTTGATTTCGGGGTTCGAGGACAGGCTGAGATAGTCCTGCGAGGCGAAGTTGACGCCCTGCATGGCGATGCCGCGGTCGTCGGCGGCCGAGACCTCGGTGCGCGGCCCGAAATCGGTCGCCCGCGAGAACGGCCAGACGCCGTTCTGCCGGCGCAGGTTCTGCCACTTGAAGAAATTGCCGACGCGGCGCTCGAGATCGTTGCCGGCCGGCACCCGGAAATCGCGCATGCTGCCCGTCAGGGCGTCAGGCGGCACCTCGTCATAGATCGTCTTCATCACCCGACACCTCAACCGAACCTGTTGATTTGCGATCTTGTCGTCGCTGGGATGACGATAGGGGGCTCTCTTTAAGATTGCGTTGAAAACACAAGTATTTCATTGTGTTAGCAGTAATTTTACCGTGTCTTCGCGGCTGTGGTTACCAAAGAGTCGGCGCGGATTCGGCTTTGACCGGGCCGATTCAACCCTGAGGACTGGCGAGCTGTTCGGAGGCGGGCCGGCACAATCTGGAATTGCGTGACCATTCGTTGACTCTCTTGCGGATCGGGCTCCGCCGGCAGGCCGACGCGATCCGCCTTGCCGCGGGCGCCGGATCGCGTGATCGTGTCGATCCATGCGAGCCGACGCCTCTATCATCGGCGCCTTCCGGGCCGGCGTGGCGCCGTCGCGCCGGCCCCCTCCGGGATCAGGGGCCTGAGACGATGACCATCAAAGCCTTCGTCTTCGACGCCTATGGCACGCTCTACGACGTGCAGTCCGTGGCCGGCGTCATGGATGAGGCGTTTCCCGGCCATGGCGACTACATCACGCAGGCCTGGCGCATGAAGCAACTCGAATATACCTGGCTGCGTTCGCTGATGGGCGCTTACGAGGACTTCTGGTCGGTGACGCAGGCTTCGCTCGCCTACACGCTGAAGACGCTCGGACTCGAAGCCGCGCCCGGGCTGATCGAGCGGCTGGCCGAAGCCTACAGCACCCTCGCGCTTTATCCCGATTCCCGCGCCGCGCTCGAGGCGCTCTCGGGTTATGACCGCGCGATCTTCTCCAACGGCAGCCCGGCGATGCTGTCGGCGCTCGTCGCCAACAGCGGCCTCATTGGCCTGCTGAAGGCCGTGCTCAGCGTCGACGCGAAACGCGTCTACAAGCCGGATCCGCGCGGCTACGAACTGATCGGGGAGAGCCTCGGCGTCGCCCGCGACGAGATCGTCTTCGTCTCCTCCAACGGCTTCGACATCGCCGGCGCGAAAGCCTTCGGGTTGAAGGTGGCGCGCATCGAGCGCGTCTCGCCGGCGGCGCTCCGGCACGAACTCGCAGCGCCGGGCACGATCGCGCCGAAGACGATGTTCAAGGCGCTGCGGATGCAGGCGGAGACGCTCGGCTTTGAGCCCGACTGGACGATCGCATCGCTGGGCGAATTGAAGAGCCTGATCGCGTGACGGCACGACTGAAGCGCTGCGAAGCGTCGGCGATGGGGAAGGGTGGTGCCGCTTGAGGGATTCGAACCCCCGACCCCCTCATTACGAATGAGGTGCTCTACCAGCTGAGCTAAAGCGGCGACGCGGGCAGGCTCTATCAGCCCGCCCGATTCTTGGCAAGGATTCCCGGCGAGGCGAACTCCGGTCTACGCCAGCCCCGTTACGATGTCCTGAGCTTTTCGGTCTCGGGCTTTTCCTGCCCCAAAGCCACGATGCCGCGCCGGATCGCACGGGTGCGGGTGAAGTGCTTGTGCAGCGTCTCGCCGTCGCCATAGCGGATCGCGCGCGTCAGCAGCGAGAGGTCCTCGCTGAAGCGGCCGAGCATCTCCAGCACGGCGTCCTTGTTGTGCAGGAAGACGTCGCGCCACATCGTCGGGTCGCTTGCGGCGATGCGGGTGAAATCGCGAAAGCCGCCGGCCGAGAACTTGATCACCTCCGACTGCGTCACCGCCGCCAGATCCTCGGCCGTGCCGACGATGGTGTAGGCGATCAGATGCGGCAGATGGCTGGTGATGCCGAGCACGAGGTCGTGGTGCTGCGGCGTCATCACCTCGACGATCGCCGCCATGCCCTCCCAGAACTGGCGCGTGCGCGATATGGCCGTCTCGTCGGCGCCCTCCGGCGGGGTCAGGATGCACCAGCGGTTGAGGAACAGGCTCGGGAAGCCGGCGTCGGGGCCGGAATTCTCGGTGCCGGCGACGGGATGGGCCGGGACGAAATGCACGCCGGCGGGCAGATGCGGCGTCACCGCCTCGACCACCGAATTCTTGACCGAGCCGACATCGGACAGGATCGCGCCCGGCTTGAGGCTGCCCGCGATCTCGGCCGCGACGGCGCCGCAGGCCCCGACCGGCACGCACAGGATGACGTGGTCGGCGTCGCGCGCGGCCTCGGCCGCCGTCTCGGCTATCATGTGCCCAAGCCCGAGTTCGCGCGCCCGGCGGCGCACCCCCTCGTCGCGGTCGGCGAGCACGATCTCGCCGGCGAGGTTCAGCGCCTTCGCCGCGTGCGCGATCGAGGAGCCGATCAGGCCGATGCCGATGATGGCGAGGCGGCCGAAGATCGGCTCGTCCCGGCGCGGCGCGAAGCTCTCGGCCGGTCCGGCCCCGGGCGCGCTCATGCCTTGTCCTTCAGGAAATCGGCGAGCGCGGCGACGACGAGGCGGTTGGCCTCCTCGCTGCCGATTGTCATGCGCAGGCAGTTCGGCAGGCCATAGGCCCCGACCCCGCGCAGGATCAGGCCGCGTTGCGTCAGGAAGGCGTCGGCCTCCTTCGCCGTCTTGCCCGGCGTCTCCGGGAAATGGATCAGCACGAAATTGCCGACCGAGGGCGTCACGGTCAGGCCGAGCGTCTCCAGCTCGCTCGTCGTCCAGGCGAGCCAGCGATCGTTGTGCTCGTTCGCGCTGGCGACATGGGCCTCGTCGGCGATGGCCGCGGAGCCCGCCTCGATCGCCGCGCCGTTGACGTTGAACGGCCCGCGGATGCGGTTCAGCGCATCGACGAGATGGGCCGGCCCGTAGAGCCAGCCGAGCCGCAGGTTCGCCAGCCCGTAGATCTTCGAGAAGGTCCGCGTCATCACGACGTTGTCGCAGGTCGCGACCAGTTCGAGCCCGGAGGCATAGTCGTTGCGCCGGACATATTCGGCATAGGCCGCGTCGAGCACGAGCAGCACATGCGGCGGCAGGCCGGCCTGCAGCCGCTTGACCTCGTCGAAGGGAATATAGGTGCCGGTCGGGTTGTTGGGGTTGGCGAGGAAGACGATCCTGGTCCTCGGCGTCACGGCCGCCAGGATCGCGTCGATATCGGCGGTGAAGTTCGTTTCCGGCGCCACGACCGGCTTGCCGCCCATGGCCATGATCGCGATGCGGTAGACCAGGAAGCCGTGCTCGGTGAAGACGCCCTCGTCGCCGGGACCGAGATAGGCCTTGGTGATCAGTTCGAGCAGTTCGTCGGAGCCGTTGCCGCAGATGATACGCGCCGGATCGAGCCCGTAGCGCCCGGCGATCGCCTCGCGCAGCCTGGTCGCCGAGCCGTCGGGATAGAGTTCGAGCTTGGCCGAGAGCCCGCCATAGGCCGCGACCGCCTTGGGGCTCGGGCCGAGCGGCGTCTCGTTCGAGGAGAGCTTGTGCAGCTTCACGCCGGCGGGCGCGGCCGATTTGCCGGGCACATAGGCTTCGATGTCGAGGACGCCGGCACGGGGAACGGGGCGGGAGGCGGTCATGGCGGTCGAACCTTGAACGTAGGCGTGATCAGCGGACGGATTTGACGGAAAAGCGCGCGGCGTGGCTGCCGATCTCGGAGAAGTCGCTCAGGCCCGCCGGCTCCAGCGCCTTGCGGATCGCGCCCTGGTCGGCTTCGCCGGAGGCCGCGACGAGCAGCGAAAGATGCGAGCCGTCCGCCGCGCTGGCCGAGACCTCGGCGAGATGCCCCGCCAGCCCGGAGCGCAGGGTCTCCGACCAGCGCTCGACGCGGGCCGCATAGAGCACGATCTCGCGCATGGCGGCGTCCGCCAAGGGCTTTGCGATGCAATAGACCGGCGTGCCGGCGGGATGGTCCGGCCGCTCGATGAAGGGCAGGCGCGCGATGATCTTGGGCGCGTCGGGGCCGATCAGGTCGCGCCACCAGATGCCGGCGCTGGCGCCCTGGTCCATCCGGAAGATGCCGAGATCTCCGGCCGAGACCGCCACGGCGCGGATCACGGCGCGCGCATCCTCATGCGCGACGAAGGGCACGGTGAAGCCGAAATGGAAGCGGGCCGAATCGCGCATCGCCGCGTCGCCGCCGGAAATCTCGGCATGGACGGCGTAGTTCGCCTGCACATAGGTGAAGGTCGCGATGATGATGCGCCAGATGCCCTCGATCGTGTCGAGCGGCAGCAGGCCCTTATGACGCAGCGCCAGCCGCTTCATCATGTCGGCTTCGCGGCCCGGCCGGAAAGCCGAGCCCGACACCTGCGTCTTCTTGACCGCGATCAGCGTCTCGATGATCGAGGAGCGCTCCATCAGCAGCGCATGCATCTCGCCGTCGATGCGGTCGATCTCGGCGCGCAGATCGGCGAGGGTGGTCGGGGCTGCTGAGGTCATGATGCGATCTTGGCGGTTTCGCGCGTCTCTTAGCTGCCGCCTCGAGACTTGGCAAAGCTACATGGTGCACCCGCGCGTTGACAGCCGCGCTTGCAGACGGCACCAATCGAGTTCGATTTTCCGAACGAGCCGACCGGCAAGACAAATCATTCTGTCAAAGCGGACGTGATGAGCGATATCTCCATGAGCCTGGCCGACCCGCTGAAGGAGGCCAACGAGCCTTCCAGCCATGTCGCGCGCTTCGGGCCGGAGACGCCGCTGCTGATGGATTGCGGCGTCAGGCTCAACCGGTGGCAGATCGCCTACCAGACCTATGGCGAACTCAACGCCGCCCGCTCCAACGCGATCCTCGTCTGCCACGCCCTGACCGGCGACCAGCATGTCGCGAGCCGCAACCCGATCACCGGCAAGGGCGGCTGGTGGACGGCGATGATCGGGCCGAGCAGGCCGATCGACACCGAACGCTTCTTCGTGATCTGCGCCAACGTCATCGGCGGCTGCACCGGCACCACAGGCCCGGCCTCGACCAATCCGGAAACCGGCAAGCCCTGGGGCCTCGCCTTCCCGATGGTGACGATCCGCGACATGGTCCGCGCCCAGGCCCTTTTGCTCGATTCGCTCGGCATCGACAGCCTGTTCTGCGCAGCCGGCGGCTCGATGGGCGGCATGCAGGTGCTGCAATGGGCGGCGAGCTATCCCGGCCGCGTCTTCTCGGCGCTGCCGCTGGCGACCGGGGCGAAGCACTCGGCCCAGAACATCGCCTTCCACGAGGTCGGCCGGCAGGCGGTGATGGCCGATCCCGACTGGCGCGGCGGGCGTTATCTGGAAGAGGGCACGCGGCCGTCCAAGGGCCTGTCCGTGGCGCGCATGGGCGCTCACATCACCTATCTCTCGGAGCCGGCGCTGCACCGCAAGTTCGGCCGCAAGCTGCAGGACCGCGAGGCCCCGACCTTCTCCTTCGACGCCGATTTCCAGGTCGAGAGCTATCTGCGCCATCAGGGCGTCAGCTTCGTCGAGCGCTTCGACGCCAATTCCTATCTCTACGTCACCCGCGCGATGGACTATTTCGACCTCGCCGCCGACCATGGCGGCGTGCTGGCCAAGGCTTTCGCCGACACGAAGACGCGCTTCTGCGTCGCCTCCTTCACCTCGGACTGGCTGTTCCCGACCTCGGATTCGCGCGCCATCGTGCACGCGCTGAACGCGGCCGGGGCCTCGGTCTCCTTCGTCGAGCTCGAAAGCGACAAGGGCCACGACGCGTTTTTGCTGGAGGAGCCCAACCTCTTCGCCACGACGCGCGGCTTCATCGGGGCTGCGGCGCGGGCGCGGGGGATTTGATGGTCATTCGATTGCTCATGCATTCCCGTCATGCTCGCCCTTGTGGCGAGCATCCACGTCTTGGGCGTAGGGCTCGGCGACGGAAGACGTGGATGGTCGGCACAAGGCCGACCATGACGGTGGGAGGCATATGGTGACCCTGCCCGACCATCACACCTCCCGCATCGACCTCAAGCTCGTCGCCGAGATGGTGACGCCGGGCTCGCGCGTGCTCGATGTCGGCTGCGGCGATGGGGAATTGCTGGCGCTGCTGGCCGAGACCCGCAATGTCGATGCGCGCGGCATCGAGCTCTCGCGCGAGGGCGTCGCCGGCTGCGTCGCGCGCGGGCTCTCGGTGATCCAGGGCGACGCCGACACCGACCTCTTCGACTATCCCGACGACTCGTTCGACTACGTCATCCTGTCCCAGACCATCCAGGCGACGCGCAATCCGCGCCTCGTGCTGGAGCAGATGCTGCGGATCGGCCGGCGCGCCATCGTCTCCTTCCCGAATTTCGGGCATTGGCGCATGCGCGGCCAGGTCTTCTTCCTCGGCCGCATGCCGCTGACCGACGCGCTGCCCTATCAATGGTGGGACACGCCCAACATCCATTTCTGCACCATCCGCGACTTCGTCGCGCTCTGCGACGCGGTCGGCGCGGAGCGCGAGCGCGCGGTGGCGCTCAACGGCGCCGGCGGCAGGGTCGGCGTCGCCGCGCCGTGGTGGCTGTGGAACCTGTTCGGCGCGCAGGCGGTGTTCCTGCTGAAGCGCGGCTAGCGCAGCCCGACTGCTGCGGCCCGTCGCACGGGCACCGCATCGTCGTCGCGCGGAGTTTCCGCCCTGACCAGCGGCAGCGCCTCGGCATGCTCGCGCTGGAGGAAATCCATCAGCTTCTCGCGGACCTCGCAGCGCAGGTCGAAGACGCGCGGCGAGGTGCCCGCGCTGACCAGCACGCGCACCTCCATGGTCGATTGCCGGAAATCCGTGACCTGCACATTGACCACCCGCCTGTCCCAGAGCGGCGAGGCCTTCGCGATCTCCTCGACCTTGCGTCTGATGACGGCGACCGGGGCTCGGTAGTCGAGATAGAGCATTACCGTGCCGATCAGCGCGGCGTTCTCCCGCGTCCAGTTCTGGAACGGCTTTTCGATGAAATAGCTCAGCGGCAGGATCATGCGACGCCAGTCCCAGAGCCGGACGACGACATAGGTCGAGGTGATCTCCTCGACATTGCCCCACTCGCCCTCGACCAGGAGCGCGTCGTCGATGCGGATCGGCTGCGTCACCGCAAGCTGGATGCCGGCGAAGACGTTCTTCAGCACCGGCTGCAGCGCGAGGCCCGCGACAAGGCCGGCAGCGCCCGCCGAGGCGAGCAGGCTGACGCCATATTGGCGCACGCCGTCGAAGGTCATCATCACCGTCGCGGCGCTGACGATCAGGATCAGGATCTCGACGACGCGGCGCAGGATGCGCGTCTGCGTGACGTGCTTGCGCGCCAGCAGGTTGTCTTCGGCGTCGAGCTTGAAGCGGCGCAGATAGACCGTGGTCCAGATGTGCAGCGCGGTCGATGCGATCCAGCCGAGCAGTGCGATGAAGGCGATCAGTAGGATGTGGCGGAGCACCGAGGCCTGCCCGATGGTCAGCGGCGCAACGCTCGCGGCGAAGCCGAGCGCCACCACGATCACCGCGAAGCGCGTCGGCCCATGCGTCCGCGAGACGAGCGAGCGCCAGAACAAGTCCATGCCGGCGACGATGCGCTTCACCGCCGCGAAGGCGAGGCGATGGACGATCACCCCGAGCGCGATCGCGGCGGCGAACAGCAGCAGGCTGCCGAGCCAGTCCGGCAGAAAGTCGAGCCTGTCGCCGATGGCGATCAGGAGATCGCGAGGTGTCATGGGTGCGTGCGCTGCATCATGGAAGGGAGCTTCCATATTGCAACGCAGCAGGCCCGGCATGGTTCGCCGGGCCTGCTGCTCGAAGTCGGGGCAGCTTAGTTCAGCGCCACGCCGGCCGGCCGCTTTTCCTTCACGACCGAGACGTCCCCCAGCATCAGGCTGGTCGGGCCGACCGTGACCGGCACGGTCTCGCCGTCGCCGATCTTGCCGGCGAGCAGGAGTTCGGCCAGCGGGTCCTGCACCGACTTCTGGATCACGCGCTTGAGCGGGCGCGCGCCATAGGCCGGGTCGTAGCCCTTGGCGGCGAGCCATTCGCGCGCGGCGTCCGAAAGCTCCAGCACGATCTTGCGGTCGGCCAGGAGCCGCGCCAGCCGCACCATCTGGATATCGACGATCGCGCCCATATCGGACCGCCGCAAGCGGTGGAACAGGATGATGTCGTCGATCCGGTTGAGGAATTCCGGCCGGAACGCCTGCCTGACCACGCCCATCACCTCGTCGCGGACTTCGTCGGAATCCTGCCCCTCGGGCTGGTTGACCAGATACTCCGAACCGAGATTGGACGTCATGATGATCAGGACGTTGCGGAAATCGACCGTGCGGCCCTGTCCGTCGGTCAGACGCCCGTCGTCGAGCACCTGCAAGAGCACGTTGAAGACGTCCGGATGCGCCTTCTCGACCTCGTCGAACAGCACGACCTGATAGGGCCTGCGCCGCACGGCCTCGGTCAGCGCGCCGCCCTCCTCGTAGCCGACATAGCCGGGAGGCGCGCCGATCAGCCGCGCGACCGAGTGCTTCTCCATGTATTCCGACATGTCGAGGCGCACCATCGCGGTCTCGTCGTCGAACAGGAAGGCGGCGAGCGCCTTGGTCAGCTCGGTCTTGCCGACGCCGGTGGGGCCGAGGAACATGAACGAGCCGATCGGCCGGTTCGGGTCCTGCAGGCCGGCGCGCGCCCGCCGCACCGCGGTCGAGACCGCTTCCACCGCCTCGCGCTGGCCGACGACGCGGGCGGCGAGCGTGTCCTCCATCTTCAGCAGCTTGTCCTTCTCGCCCTGCAGCATCCGGTCGACCGGCACGCCGGTCCAGCGGCTGACGACCTGCGCGACATGGTCGGGCGTCACCGCCTCCTCGACCATGCCCGACGTGTCGCCGATCGCCTCGATCTCGGCCAGCGACTTCTCCAGTTGCGGGATCTCGCCATAGGCGAGTTCGCCCGCGCGCTGATACTCGCCCTTGCGCTGCGCCTGCGCCAGTTCGTTCCTGGCGTTGTCGAGCTTCGTCTTGATCTCGGCCGCCGCGCCGAGTTTGTCCTTCTCCGCCTTCCAGCGCGCGGTGATCGCGTTCGAGCGCGTCTCGAGATCGGCGAGTTCGGCCTCGAGCCGTTTCAGGCGCTCCTTCGAGCCGGCGTCGCTCTCCTTCTTCAGCGCCTCCTGCTCGATCTTCAGCCGCACGATCTCGCGGTCGATCGAATCGAGCTCCTCGGGCTTGGAATCGACCTGCATGCGCAGCCGCGCCGAGGCCTCGTCGATCAGGTCGATCGCCTTGTCGGGCAGGAAGCGGTCGGTGATGTAGCGGTTCGACAGCGTCGTCGCCGAGACCAGCGCCGAGTCCGTGATGCGGACGCGGTGGTGCTGCTCGTATTTCTCCTTCAGCCCGCGCAGGATCGAGATCGTGTCCTCGACCGACGGCTCGGCCACGAAGACAGGCTGGAAGCGCCGGGCGAGCGCCGCGTCCTTCTCGACATATTTCCGGTACTCGTCGAGCGTGGTCGCGCCGATGCAGTGCAGGTCGCCGCGCGCCAGCGCGGGCTTGAGCAGGTTCGAGGCGTCCATCGCGCCGTCGGTCTTGCCGGCGCCGACCAGCGTGTGCATCTCGTCGATGAACAGGATCACGCCGCCGTCCGCGGCCGAGACCTCGTTCAGCACGGCCTTAAGCCGTTCCTCGAACTCGCCGCGATATTTCGCGCCCGCGATCAGCGCGCCCATGTCGAGCGCCAGCAGTTCCTTGTCCTTCAGGCTTTCCGGCACGTCGCCATTGACGATGCGCAGCGCCAGGCCCTCGGCGATCGCGGTCTTGCCGACGCCGGGCTCGCCGATCAGCACGGGGTTGTTCTTGGTCCGGCGCGATAGCACCTGGATGGTGCGGCGGATCTCCTCGTCGCGGCCGATCACCGGGTCGAGCTTGCCCTCGCGCGCCGCGGCGGTGAGGTCGCGGGCATATTTCTTAAGCGCGTCGTAGGCCTGCTCGGCCGACGCGGAATCGGCGGTGCGGCCCTTGCGGATCGCCTCGATCGCCGTGTTGAGCGACTGCGGATTGACGCCGGCCTTGCTCAGCGCCTTGCCGGCCTCGGTCTCCTTCTCGATCGCCAGCGCGAGCAGCAACCGCTCGACGGTGACGAACGAGTCGCCCGCCTTGTCTGCGGCCTTCTCCGCCGTGGCGAAGACGCGCGCGAGGCCCGGTGTCAGATTGGGGCCCGACGCGCCGCTGCCGGATACCTTCGGTAGCCGCGCGAGCGCGGCGTCGGTCAACTGCAGCGCCAGCCGCGACTGTCCGCCAGCGCGGTCGATCAGCCCGGCCGCCATGCCCTCGCTGTCGTCGAGGAGGGCTTTGAGCAGATGCTCCGGCGTGAACTGCTGATGGCCCTCGCGCAGCGCGATCGTCTGCGCCGCCTGCAGGAATCCCTTGGCCCTGTCGGTATATTTCTCGATGTTCATGGTCTCGTCACTCCACCCGCCGGCGCGCCCCGTGGCGACGCGGTCCGGCTGCCTTTCGTCAGGATGGGGCTCCCGAAGGACACCCCTCGAGGCAGAGATAGGTGTGGCGTCCGCGCAACGGAAGGGGCGCCGGCACGGATGGTTGACCGGGCGGTCGCAGGCCGGGCAGCATGAATCCATGACGGGAACGAAGCGACAGCAGTCGATCCGCAAGGCCCTGCGCGCGCTCGCGCCCGGCATTCCCTTGTCGGACGCCGAGGCCGTGGTGACGCTGGCCGAGCGCCGGCACATGAAGGATCTGCCGCCCTCGACCGCGCTCTGGCTCGCGCTCGGCAGCCATGTCCGCCACGTCCATACCGACTACGAGCAACTGCTGGCCGACGGCTACGAGCGCGAGGCGGCGCGCTTCTTCGTCGCCGCCGACACCGACGACGTTCTCGCCGGCTGGGGTTGCCAACGCTCGGTGACCGAACTCGTCGAGGGGGCGGAGGAGGAAGCGATCAGGGTCCGCGTGACCGGGAGCTGATTGGAATGATGCAAGGATTTGATCTGATTTCGACGCCGCGTCCGGATAATCTGTCTCCAGTTTACCAGGGAACCACGCCGTCATCCCGGGCAAGCGGATCGTGGACCCGGGATCCATCATGGAGCCTGTCGCGCCCTGGGATGGATCCCGGATCGGCGCGGCCGCGCCGCTTGCCCGGAATGACGGCGTCGTTTTGATTGCCCTGCCAGAGATGTCTGAACGAAAGCCTTTCCGCATGCGCGTCGCCTCGCTCTATCGCTATCCGGTCAAGGGGCTCTCGCCTGAGCCTGTCCCGCGCGCCGTTCTGGAGACGGACGGCTATTTTCCCGGCGACCGGCTCTTCGCCATCGAGAACGGCCCGTCGGGCTTCGATCCGGCCGACCCGCGGCATCAGCCCAAGATCAAGTTCCTGATGCTGATGCGCCACGAGATGCTGGCGCGGCTGCGCACGCGCTTCGACGACGCCACGGGCGATCTCGTCATCGCCCATGAGGGCGCCGAAGTCCTGCGCGCCAGCACGGCCACATCGGAGGGCAGGGGGCTGATCGCCGCCTTCTTCGAGGGCTTCATGCCCGACGAACTGCGCGGCAAGCCGCGGCTGCTGCGCGCGCCGGACGGTTTCCGCTTCACCGATTCGCGCTCCGGCTTCGTCTCGATCATCAACCTCGCCAGCGTCGCCGAATTCGAGAACCGGCTCGGCGCGCCCGTCGATCCGCTGCGCTTTCGCGGCAACGTCATGGTCGAAGGTCTGGCGCCCTGGGCCGAGTTCGATCTCGTCGGCCAGGAACTGACGGCTCCGTCCGGCCTGCGGCTCAAGGTCACCAAGCGCATCGAGCGCTGCGCCGCGACCGATGTCGATCCCGTCGCCGGCATCCGCGACCTGCGGGTCCCGAAGGCGCTGATGACCGCCTATGGCCATTTCGATTGCGGGATCTATTGCCAGGTCGTCGCTGGCGGCTCGCTCGCCGAGGGCGAGCGCCTCGGTCTCGTCGAGGCGCCCGTCGCCGCCGGCCTCGGCATCGCCTGAGCGCTGCGGTTGGCGCTATGACAAAGAGGCCCTCGCGGGCCCCTTGTTTCTTGATCGGACGCGAGGCGCCGTCTCATTCCACGGCGTTGTCGCCATCCGAGCCGAGCGCGTCCATGACCTCGCGCGGCGAGCGGCGGCGGCGCGGGCGCTTGGGCGCGTCGGCCGCCGCGGCCTCGCCCGGTTCCGCGGTCGGCGCGGCGGCCGGGACCTCCTCCGGCACGGCGATCGGCACCCTGACCGGCGTGGTCAGGAAGGAGGGCAGCGCGGCCGCGACGTCGCCGTCGCCTGCGTCCGTTTCCGGATCGCGGCGCGGGCGGCGCTCGTTGCGCTCCGGGCCGTTCCGCTCCGGCCTCGGGCCGCGCTCGGGACGGTCGCCGCGCTCGAAACGCTCGGGGCGGTCGAAGCGGGTCTCGCGCGGCTGCGGAACGGCGTCCGGCTGGTCGGACGGCGCCGCGATGTCGGAGCGCGGCGCATCGGGACGCGGCGCATAGCCGCCCTGGTTGCCGTCGGCCCGGTCGAAGCGGGGCCGATCCTGCCGGTCGTTGCGGTCGAAGCGACGCGGACCGTTGCGATCGTTGTTCTGGCGATCGTTGCCCTGCCGGTCGCCGTTGGTGCGATCCTGCTGGTTGCGGTCGTTGTTGCGGTTAGGCCGGTCGAAGCGCTGGCCTTGGCCGCCTTGGCCCTCGTTCGCGCCGCCGTCCTGGCGATGGGCGCCGTTGCCGTTATAGCCGTTGGCGTTGAAGCCGGCATTGCCGCCGTCGCTACGGATTTCGGGCTGCGGACCGGCGCCGGGCTGGAGATCCTGGCCGTCCTCGTCGCCCTCCTCGCCCTCGTCGTCATTGGTCTCGACGAAGCCGCGATTGGGCGGGAAGCTGTGGCCGAACTGCTGGGCCATCTGCTCCTGCGCCGCCAGCAGGATGCGGTAATAGTGTTCCGCGTGCTGGAAATAGTTCTCGGCCGCGACCGGATCGCCCGATGACTGCGCATCACGCGCCAGTTGCAAATATTTCTCGGCGACATGCTGCGCGGTGCCGCGGACCTTCACGTCGGGACCGTTGGACTCGTAGCTCCGCTGCAGCGGATTTGGCGCCTTGCGGTTGCCGTTGTTGCCACTGTTGTTATTGTTATTGCGGCCGCGCATACGCCGGTTCTGACCTGGTCTCATTCGCGTCTGTCTCGCGCTGTAGATCACGTCGCGTCCGGACGGAATCGCCCGGACGCGAAAAACGTGATCGATTCCAAAAGTTCAGAGCATTGCCGATGCAAAAAACCGGTTCCCACTTTTTTGCGCAATGCTCTGTCTGTTCGAGGCAACCGTTGCGGCGTCATGCGCGTTCCGACGCATGGCGGGTTGCGACGCCATGCCGGGTTGAGTTGACCTGAAGGGGCGATGCGCCGTTCCTGGCCTTCACGCGTTCTTTTCCAAACCGGAGCGATCTCCGCTCCAAGGGCCGAAAGGCGTCGAAGCGCCTTCGGATGTCCAAACTGGCTGTGTCAATTTCCGTTTATCTGCGGACAAGTCCGGAGGCATCGCTTGGCCATCGGGAACGGTCCCAAGGCTCGGCGCTGACGACACCAGCTTCGGCTCGAGAGTGTGCATAGCTGTTTTCGGGCCGGCATCCAAGCAAAATCGCACGAAAGCCTGTGCACATCATCGGGACGTGAACAGAAAAGCCCGCTCATGTCCGCCGAGATCGCGCCGGGAGCCACGGGCGTCGAGCCCCGCGCCGGCCATGATCGAGGCGACATCGGGCCCCTGGCCCGCGCCGACCTCGACGATCGCGAGGCCGCCCGCCGCGAGCACGCCGGGCAGCGCCGCCGCGAGCGCGCGATGGCATGCGAGCCCGTCCTCGCCGCCGTCGAGCGCCAGCAGCGGGTCGTGATCGCGCACCGCTGGCGACAACGCCGCGATCCCGGCCTTCGGGATGTAGGGCGGGTTCGAGACGACCAGGTCGAAGCGCTGCGACAGGCCCCGTGTCCACTCGCCTTGCCGGATCAGGGCTCGATCCGCGACGCCGCTCCGGGCGGCGTTGCCTCGCGCCGTGGCGCAGGCTTCCTCCGACAGATCCACCCCGACGCCGCGCGCATTCGGAAATTCCGACAGCAGCGCGATAAGCAGGCAGCCCGTGCCCGTGCCGAGGTCGAGAATCGCGAGCGGCTCCTCGCGACGCCGCGACAGGGCGTCCAGCGCCGCCTCGATCAGCGTCTCGCTGTCGGGGCGCGGCTCGAGCGTCGCCGGCGACAGGCGGAAGGGCAGGCCCCAGAACTCGCGTTCGCCGAGGATGCGCCAGACCGGCTCGCCCGCCAGCCGCCGTTCCGCATAGCCATCCAGCGTCGCCTGCGTCGGCGCGTCGATCGGCCTGCGCTGATCGACGCCTGACGCGTCCAGGCCGAGCGCGCCCTCCATCAGGATGCGCGCATCGAGCGCGGCGTCGTCGATGCCTGCGGCAAGCAGCCGCGCGGCGAGGTTTCGCCGCGCGGCCGCGATGGTCCGCTCGGTTCGGGCGGTCAGTTGCCCTGCATCTTCTCGTTGACGCAGAAGCTGATCTTCTTGCGCAACGCCGCCTTGCTTTCGCGCGAACCGCGCATTTCCCGCTGGCACGCCTTGCGCGCCTGCGACTGCGTCATCGCCTTGTTCAGCGCCGGCGATTCGCCCGCCGTCGCGCGCCGGAGCGCGCGCTCCTGGGCCTGCGCCGGCGCCAGCGAGGCGAGAGCCATCATCGAGGCCAGCGCCAGTCCCGTTGCGAACTTGATCATGAAAATCTCCCGCCATCGTGTTGTTCGATGTGCCATCAACGCCCGGCGCGGCTGGAGGTTTCATGGCGTCAGCCCGCATTCGATTCGGCGAGCAGGGCGGCCTGATGCTCGGCGGTCAGCGCATCGATGATCTCGTCCAGCACCAGCCCCTGCATCATCTCGTCGAGCTTGTAGAGCGTCAGGTTGATGCGGTGGTCGGTGACGCGCCCCTGCGGGAAGTTGTAGGTCCGGATCCGCTCCGAGCGGTCGCCGGAGCCGATCTGCGAACGCCGGTCGGCGGCGCGCTCGGCGTCGATCTTGCCGCGCTCCATGTCGTAGAGCCGGGCCCGCAGCAATTCATAGGCGCGGGCCTTGTTCTTGTGCTGCGAGCGCTCGTCCTGGACCACGACCGCGAGACCGGTCGGAAGATGCGTCAGGCGCACGGCGGATTCGGTCTTGTTGACGTGCTGCCCGCCCGCGCCGCCGGCCCGCATCGTGTCGATCCGGATATCGGCGTCGTTCAGCACGATGTCGACGTCGCTGGCGAGCGGCATCATCGCGACGGTGGCGGCCGAGGTGTGGATTCGTCCGCTCGTCTCGGTGTCGGGCACGCGCTGGACGCGGTGGACGCCCGATTCGAACTTCAGCCGGGCATAGACGCCCTTGCCGGCGATCTCGGCGATGACCTCCTTGTAGCCGCCCATCGTGCCCTCGCTCTGCGACAGGATCTCGACGCTCCAGCGCTTGAGCGCGGCGTGGCGCTGATACATCCGCAACAGGTCGCCGGCGAAGAGCGAGGCCTCGTCGCCGCCGGTGCCGGCGCGGATCTCGAGGATGACGCCGCGCTCGTCGGCGGCGTCCTTCGGTAAAAGCGCGATCAGGATCTCGCGCGCCTTGCTCTCGATCTCGATGCGGGCGGCGTCGCGCTCCTCATGGGCGAGGTCGCGGAACTCGGCGTCCGTCGCCGGATCGTCGATCAGCGCCTGCGCCTCCTCGAGCGTCGCCCGCGCCTGCCGCCAGGCGGCGATGGCGGCCACCACGGGCTCCAGCTCGTTCAGCTCCTTGGCGAGCTCGACGGCGCGGCTGGCCTCGGTCGCGCTGTTGATCTCGTCGGTGGCGGCGGCATGGCGCGCCACGATGGCGTCGAGGCGGTCTTGCGGCAGGGGCAGGGATACGGACATGGACATGGCGGAACTCGACGGACAGTGGCGACGAAGGCGGCGGCGCGGGCGGGCAGCCTCGCTAGACCGGCGTCTTGAGCTCCGCCGCGAGCGCGGCAAGCTGCGGGCGCAGCGAGGCCGCGCCGTCCGGCGCGGCCAGCATCCAGTCTAGCCGGTCGCGCAGCCTCTCGACGTCGAGCGCCCGAAGCATCGCCTTGACCGGGCCGACCGAGGCCGCCGACATCGAGAAGGCGCGGTAGCCGAGCCCGATCAGCGCCATGGTCTCGATCGGCTTGCCGCCCATCTCGCCGCAGACCGTGACCGGGCAGTTCGCCTCGGCGGCCGCCTCGACGATCAGGCGCAGCGCCCTGAGCGCGCCGACCGAGAGCGGGTCGAAGCGGTCGGCGACGCGCTTGTTCTCGCGGTCGGCCGCGAACAGGAACTGCATCAGGTCGTTGGTGCCGATCGAGAGGAAGTCCGCCTCGCGGGAAATCTCGGCGATCTCGAACAGCAGCGAGGGCACCTCGACCATGACGCCGAGCTGCAGGCTCAGCGTCGGCGCATGGCCCTGCTTGGCCAGCATCGCCTGCTCGCGCTGCACGATCGTCCTGGCGCGCCGGAACTCGTCGACGGTCGCGATCATCGGCAGCATGATCTTCATGTCGCGGCCGGCGCCGGCCCGCAGCAGCGCGCGGACCTGCGCCCGCAGCAGGCGCGGCTTGTCGAGGCCGATGCGGATGGCGCGCCAGCCCAGCGCCGGGTTCTCCTCCTCGACCCGCTCCATATAGGGCAGGACCTTGTCGCCGCCGATGTCGAGCGTGCGGAAGGTGACGGGCCGCCCTTGGGCCTGTTCGAGCACGGCGGCGTAGAGCGCCTGCTGCTCGGCCGTCGTCGGCATGTGCTGCGCGACCATGAACTGCAGCTCGGTGCGGAACAGGCCGATGCCGGAGGCCGCCGTCGCCTCGATGTTGGGCAGGTCGACCAGGAGCCCGGCATTGATCTGCAGCACGATCGGCACGCCGTCCTTCGTGACGGCCGGCATCGCCTTGAGCTTGCGGTACTGCTCCTGCTTACGGGCGCGCAGGCGGGCCTTGTCCTTGTAGGCGTTCTCGACGTCGGGCTGCGGCCGGACCTGGACCTCGCCGGCCTGGCCGTCGACGATCACGGCGTCGCCGGACTGGATCAGCGCCGTCGCGTTGACGATCTCGCCGACGGCCGGGATGCCGAGCGCCCGCGCCACGATCGCGATATGGCTGGTCGGCCCGCCTTCCTCCAGCACGAGCCCGCGCAGATGGGCGCGGTCGTAATCGAGCAGCGCGGCCGGCCCCATCGAGCGGGCGATCAGGATCGCGTTTTCGGGCAACTGCTCGCGCGCGACGCCGTTGGCCTTGCCCATCAGCGTGCGCAGCAGGCGGTTGGCGAGATCGTCGAGATCGTGCAGGCGCTCGCGCAGATAGGGATCGGTCTGGCGCAGCATCTTCGCGCGCGTATCGGACTGCACGCGCTCGACGGCGGCCTCCGCCGTCAGGCCGGTCATCACCACCTCGCGCATGCGCCGAAGCCAGCCCTGGTCGTGGGCGAACATGCGGAAGGTCTCGAGCACGTCGCGATGCTCGCCGGTATGGGAGACGTCGCCGCGCTCGAGCAGTTCGTCGATCGAGGCGCGCATCTCGGCGATCGCGGCCTCGAGCCGCTTGACCTCGCCCGCCGGATTCTCGGCGATCAGGTTGGTGATCGCGATGCGCGGCTCGTGCAGCACGGCATGGCCGAGGCCGACGCCGTCGGCCAGCGAGACGCCGACGCCGTGGATCGGCCGGTCGAGGCCGATCGCGGCGCCGGGCGAGGCGAGCGACTTCAGGCCGCCGGCCGCGATCATCTCCGCCATGATCATGGCGGTGGTCTGGAGGCTCTCGACCTCCTCCTCGGTGTACTGGCGGGTGGCGCGGTTCTGGATGACGAGCACGCCCATCACCGCGCCGCCGCGCAGGATCGGCACGCCGAGCCAGGAGCGATAGATCTCCTCGCCGGTCTCGGGGCGGTAGGAGAAGGCCGGGTGGTTCTGCGCGTCCGAGAGGACGAGCGGCTCGGCCTCGCGCGCCGTCAGGCCGACGAGGCCCTCGCCGGCGCGCATCGTGGTGAGGTGAACGGCTTCGCGGTTGAGGCCCTCGGTGGCGTAGAGTTCGAGCGAGCCGTCCTCGCGCAGGACATAGACGGAGCAGACCTCGGCGACGAGATTGCCGGCGATCAGGACGACGAGCCGGTCCAGCCGCTCCTGCGGGCTGATCGACGCCGCCATCACCTCGCGGAGGCGGCGCAGCAGGACGCCAGGTCCTCCGAGAGCGCCTCGCATCGATCTCAGCCCTCCGCCCGCCTCCTCAGCCATCTCGGCTGACGCCCTTTCAGGATCCGATCAATTGCCCGACCGGATACTTGCAAAAATCCGATCCGTGCAAAAATCCGATACGTGGACGTGACACTTGCGGTTCCGAGTCGCAAGCGGCAACCGTCCTCGCGCGCCTTCTAGCGATGCGAAGGCGTCTTCGGCAAGGCCTGCGACCTGAGCGCGAGCCGTCTTCGCCGTCGCATCAATGCGACGACGCGCCGGGTCGCGCGACCGGCGTCGCGCGCGCGGTCCTTGCGGATGGCGCGGCCTCGTGGGCCTTAGGGCGGCTTGCCGCCCGCGCGGCTTTGCGCCGCCGCTCGCCTTCCGGCGGCGTCGCCTGCCGCACCGTCTCGCCAGACAGGGCCGCGAGATAGCGCTTCGTCCACCAGCCGACGTCGCTGGCGTCGATCACCGCATAGAGCCGCTCGAAACGCCTCAGCCGCTCGGATTTCGGCATCGCCAGCGCGGTGCGGATCGCGTCCGCGACCTCATGCGTGTCGAACGGGTTGACGATCAGCGCGTCGCTCATCTGCTGGGCCGCGCCGGCGAAGCGCGACAGCACAAGCACGCCGGGATCGGCCGGGTTCTGGGCGGCGATGTATTCCTTCGCGACGAGGTTCATGCCGTCGCGCATCGGCGTGACGAGGCCGACCTGCGCGCGCCGGTAGAGGCCCGCCAGCGCATTGCGCGAATAGGCCTTCTTGACGACGCGGATCGGCGTCCAGTCGAACTCGCCGAGCGCCGCGTTCAGCCGGCCGGCGACCTCGTCCGACTGCCGGTCGAGCTCGGCGTATTCCGGCACCTCGGAGCGCGAGGGCGGCGCGATCTGGAGCAGGCCGACGCGGCCGCGATGCTCGGGATGGCTGCGCAGGAACTGCCCGAAGGCTTCCAGCCGCTGCACGATGCCCTTGGAATAGTCGAGCCGGTCGACGCCGATGACGAGCTGGCGCTCGCCCAGCGTCTCGCGCGTCGTCTTGATCGGCAGGGTCGCGGCGCGCACCGAGGCCGCCGCCAGCTTGCGGAAGGCCTCGACGTCGATGCCGATCGGGAAGGCTTGCACGCTGGTCTGGCGCCGGCCGACGCGGACCTTGTCGCCCTCGATGCTGGCGCCCGACAGCGCCTTCAGGCCGCCGATCAGGTTGGCGGCGTCGATCTCTGTCTGCACGCCGACGAGGTCGTAGGCCGCCATGGTGCCGATCAGCGTCGCGCTGAATGGCAGCGCGCCGAAGACCTCGGCCGGCGGCCAGGGAATATGGTGGAAATAGCCGATCCGGTTGGTCACGCCGCGCCGGCGCAGCTCGGCCGCGAGCGGGATCAGGTGATAATCGTGGATCCAGATCAGGTCGTCGGGCTTCAGCATGGCGACGAGCGCCTTGGCGAAACGGCGGTTGACGCCGAGATAGCCGGCGTACTCCGCCCGCGAGAACTCGGTCAGTCCGAGCCGGTAATGCATCAGCGGCCAGAGCGCGCGGTTGGAGAAGCCGAGATAATAGCTTTCGCGCTCGGCGTTCGTGAGGTCGGTGACGGCATAGGTCACCTTGCCGCGCTGCGCGGTCCTGGCCGGCGTGGCGGCCGCCCTCTCGCTGACCTCGCCGCTCCAGCCGAACCAGAGACCGCCATGGCTGTCGAGCGCCTCGCGCAACGCCACCGCCAACCCGCCTGCCGCCGCCTTCTCCGACCGATCGGGGATGGTGACGCGGTTCGAGACGATGACGAGACGCATGGTCGGGATATTCTCCAGGTCGGAATATTGCCGGAATTTCGACACCGGCGGCAGGAACAGAACGCGCTGGCGGGCGTAATGTTTCAGGGCGCGCGCCACGGGCGATGGCCATGCCATGTCGAAATCGTGGCGACGGGCGTAACCTGACGGCGGAATGTGGCGAGGTCGCGAACGGCTTCGATATTGATTCGATATTGATTTGATCGCCGGCGTGCACCAACGAGGAGTTTATGAGCGCGGGCCGCAATTTCGCCGGTTCTGGCGCTCAGCAAAGCATTCATGATGGATCTGATCGAGACAGAACGGAGAAGCGAGATCCGGCCAGCCGCGACTGTGGAGCCCGACATCGCGCTTTTTCTCGATTTCGACGGCACTCTCGTCGAGATCGCGCCGCTGCCCGACGCCGTGAAGCTCGACCGGCAGGTTCCGCCGGCCCTGGAGGCGCTTCGGCTGAACCTGAACGGCGCGCTCGCGCTCGTCTCCGGCCGCCCGATCGGCTTTCTCGACACCGTGCTGGAACCATACCGGTTCGATGCGGCGGGCCTGCACGGCGCGCAGATTCGCCTCGGCGGCGAAATCCGCTCGCAGGCGGATGTTCCGGACGCGATGCGCGAGGCGACGCGCGATCTCGTCCGCTTCGCCAACAGCCATGTCGGCATCATCGTCGAGGACAAGCGCATCTCGATCGCGCTGCACTGGCGCATGGCGTCCCATCTCAAGGACGAGGCTCTCGGCCTGATGCGCGGCATCGCGACGCGCATGGGTCCGGCCGTGCGCCTTCAGGAGGGCAAGTCCGTCGCCGAGATCGTGCCGGCGGGCGCGAGCAAGGGCGGCGCCATCGCCTGGCTGATGCGCTCGGCCCCCTATGCCGGCCGCGTGCCGGTCTTCATCGGCGACGACATCACCGACGAGGCCGGCTTCGAGGCGGTCAACGCGCTCGGCGGCGTCTCCATCCGCATCGGCGCGGGCGAGACCTGCGCCGCGCGCCGCATCTCCTCGCCGACGGACCTTCGCGCCATTCTCCTGGCCGCCGCCGAGCAGGGCAGCCTGACCTTGTCCAGCTTCTCCCCGGCAAGCTCCTCACAGGAATAACGATGACAGTGACGACAACGACCGCGGGGCGGCATTCCGTCCCAGGGAATTTTGCCGCCTCGCTCGATCTCGGCGTGATCGGCAACTGCTCGATCGCGGCTCTCATCGACCGCAGGGCGCGCATCGTCTGGGGCTGCTTGCCGCGCTTCGACCGCGATCCGGTGTTCTGCGCGCTGATCGACAACCAGCCCGATGACGGCGACGCCATTCCCGAGAAAGGCGTCTTCGCGATCGAGCTGGTCGGCATGACGAGTTGCGAGCAGAGCTATCTCGACAACACGGCGATCCTGTCCTCCGTGCTCTCCGACGATCACGGCAACGCGATCGAGATCCTCGATTTCGCGCCGCGCTTCGTGCGCTACGAGCGCTCCTTCAGGCCGCCGCAACTGGTCCGGCGCGTCCGCCGCCTTTCGGGTCGTCCGCGCATCAGGGTGGTGCTGAAGCCCTGCGTGGGCCTCGGCGAGGCGCCCGACGAGATGACGCGGGGCTCCAACCATGTCCGTTATGTCGGCGCCGACCAGACCATCCGGCTCACCACGGACGCGCCGATCTCCTATGTCGTCGACAGCGTGCCCTTCGCCGTCGACCGGCCGTTCTCCTTCTTCGTCGGCTCCGACGAGGCCCTGCGCGCCGAGATCGAGACGACCTCGCGCGAATTCCTCGACAAGACCACCGACTACTGGCGCGACTGGGTCCGTTCGCTGTCGCTGCCCTTCGACTGGCAGCGCGAGGTGATCCGCGCCGCGATCACGCTGAAGCTCTGCTCCTTCGAGGAATCGGGCGCGATCGTCGCGGCGCTGACCACCTCGATCCCCGAGGCGCCGGGCACCCAGCGCAACTGGGACTATCGCTTCTGCTGGCTGCGCGACGCCTATTTCGTCGTGCATGCGCTGAACCGGCTCGGCACGACGCGGACGATGGAGGACTATCTCGGCTTCATCACCAACATCGTCGACACCTTTTCCGAAAGCGGCTCCGAGCATCTGCCGCCGCTCTACCCGATCACGCGTGGCGGGACGCTGGAGGAGTTCGAGGCACCGAATCTGTCTGGCTATCGCGGCCACCAGCCGGTGCGCTTCGGCAACGGAGCGGCGACGCAGATCCAGAACGACGGCTATGGCGCGGTCGTGCTGGCGGCGACGCATTCCTTCTTCGACCAGCGCCTGATCCGGCCGGGCAAGGAGGCGCTCTTCGGCCAGCTCGAGCGCATGGGCGAACTCGCGATCGCCTATTTCGACAAGCCCGACGCCGGCCCCTGGGAACTGCGCGAAAAGCAGGTGGTGCATTCCTTCTCCAGCGTGATGTGCTGGGCCGCCTGCGACCGGCTCGCCCGCATCGCAGGCACGCTCGGCCGCGCCGACCGAAAGGAGTACTGGAAGGGCGAATCGAAGCGCCTGAAGCAGATCATCGGCGACCGGATCTGGAACCATGACAGGGGCCATTTCGTCTCGACCTTCGACGGGGCCGAACTCGACGCGACCTTGCTGCTCTTCGCCGAGCTCGGTTTCGTCAAGGCCGACGACCCGCGCTACATCGCGACGGTGGAGGCGATCGGCCGCGATCTGACCCGCGGCGACCTCCTGGTGCGCTATGCGACGCAGGACGATTTCGGCTTCATGCACACCGGCTTCCTGATCTGCGCCTTCTGGTATGTCGATGCGCTGCACGCGATCGGCCGGCGCGACGAGGCCAAGGAGCTGTTCGACCGCATCCTGACGCGCCGCAACAGCTTCGGCCTGCTGTCCGAGGACGCCGATCTGACCACCGGCGAGCTCTGGGGCAATTTCCCGCAGACCTATTCGATGGTCGGGCTGATCAATTCGGCGATGCGGCTGTCGCGGAACTGGGAGGAGGCGTTCTGAGGCTCGCCTCGGCCGGCGGCGGCGGCGCCACCCGCCGCGCCGCCCGCAGGATCGGCCGCTCGATCAGGATGTGCAACAGGGCGGCAGCCGCCAGCGTGCCGCCCGCGACCAGGGCCGGGAACAGCCCGAACCAGACCCATCCCGTCGCCGGCATGAGCGCGCGCAGGGCGGTCTGCGCCATCAGCACCACCGGCAGATGCGCGAGATAGACGGCGTAGGAGAGATCGCCCGCAAGGTCGGCGCGCCCGCCTTCGGCGCTGGTCCGCGCCGCCTCGCTCCATGTCAGCGCGACGGCCACGAGCAGCGCGGCCGGCCCACCCCAGACCAGCGCCCGCCAGAGGCCCGGATCGGCCGGATGGAGCGCGAGCAGGCCTAGCGCGACCGCGGCAAGCGTTAGCCGGAGCGGCTGTGAAAGCCGCAAGGCTCCCATGCGGTAGAGCCCATAGAGGCCGATTCCGGCGACGAATTCGAGGATGATCGGGTTCGACCAGAAGCGCAGCGGCAGCGCCGCCGGCGCGAGCAGGAGGCCGAGCGCGGCGATCGTCGCGATCGTCGCGGCCGTCAGCCACGGCGCCGCCTCCGCGCGAAATCCGATGAACAGCGCGAAGACGGCGTAGAAAGCCATCTCGTAGTTCAGCGTCCAGCCGATCACGAAGAGCGGAAACGCCTCGCCGTCGGCGTTCGCGGCCGGCAGGAACAGGTAGGATGCGACGACAGAGGACCATGACGCTCCATTCCAGGCCCGGCTGCCGAGCACGACGAAGACGGCGATCATGAAGCTGGTCGTCAGCCAGTAGAGCGGCACGATCCGCGCCAGCCTTCGCAGCAGGAAGACGCGCCAGCCGCCCGTGCGGCCGAAGAGCGGCGCGCCGGCATAGGCCATGATGAAGCCGGAGATGACGAAGAACAGGTCGACGCCGGCCGAGAACGGAAAAATCGACAGGGGCGAATCGGCGGGGGCGAGCTTGAGATACTCGGTCGAGATCGCATTCTTCGTGTGCTCGACCACGACGAGGCTCGCCGCGACCGCTCTCAACCATTGAATACCGTCGATGCGTCGCGTCGGCGACATGCCGTGACCTGCCGATCCTGCTCGCTTGCTTGCAGGGAGGTGTCACGGAAACAAATCGATACGCAACAGAAAAGCGGCGAAACGCCGCTCGGTCGCTGTTCAGTCGGCCGGCTCGATCGCGACGAGCAGATCGCCGGCCGCGACGGTCGCGCCGGGCTTCGCGCCGAGCCGCGCCACGATGCCGGTGGCCGGGCTCTTCAGCTCCATGAACAGCTTCATCGATTCGAGCACCGCGACGACCTGTCCCGCCGTCACGGCGTCGCCTTCCACGACATGCAGCGAGACCAGCGTGCCGGGCATGGCGGCGCGCACCGCGTCGCCCGCTTCCGCGCCGGCTTCGCGCGCTGCCAGGGCCGCAGCCTCGACGGCGAGCATCACCGGCACGCGGCCCTCGAAATCGCGATGGCGCAGGAAGACCCCGTCCGGTTCCGCGACGGCGATCGCCTGCGAGCGCGTCCCGTCGAGCACGACGCTCCAGCCTTGCTCGCCGCCCGGCGTCACCGCGACGTCGAACGATCTGCCGCCGGCGGAAATCCGCAGAAACCCGTCATGCGTCTCGGCGCGCCAGGGCGCCGTCGCCCCTTGCGCCCCGACGACGACATGGCTCGCCGCCGCCCGCCCGGCCGGAGCCAGCAGCCGGAACCCGCCGAGCGAGCCCCAAGGGCCGGCCGTCGCGCTCGCCGAACGCCGCGCCAGCCAGATCGCGACCGCGACCGCGACCGCGTGGCTTGAGTCGCCGTCGCCGGCGTCAGGCTGCCAGCCCTCGGGCCACGTCTCGGCGAGAAACAGGGTCGTCGCCTTGCCCTCGGCGAAGGCCGGCTGGCGCAGCGCATCGACGAGGAAGGGCCGGGTCGTCGACGGCCCGAGCACGGTCATCCGCTCCAGCCCGTCGCCGAGCTTGCGCAGCGCCTCGTCGCGGTCGCGGCCATGCGCGATCACCTTGGCGAGCAGCGAATCGTAATGCGTCGAGACCTCGCTGCCGGCGGCGACGCCGCTATCGGTGCGCAAGGCCTCGGGCGCGGCCCAGGCCCGGATCAGCCCGGTGTCGGGACGGAAGCCCTCGTCGGCCCGCTCGGCCGTGACGCGGGCCTCGATCGCATGGCCGGCGCAGGTAATCTGGTCCTGCGGCAGCGGCAAGATCTCGCCCGCGGCGATCCGGATCTGCCATTCGACGAGGTCGAGCCCGGTGATCGCCTCGGTGACCGGATGCTCGACCTGGAGCCGCGTATTCATCTCGAGGAAGAACACGCTCTCCGTCGCCGCATCGACCAGAAATTCGACCGTGCCGAGATTGTCGTAGCCGATCGCCCGCGAGAGCCGGAGCGCATGGTCGTGCAGCGCCGCCCGCGCGGCCGCCGACAGGTTCGGCGCGGGCGCCTCCTCCAGCAGCTTCTGGTTCGAGCGCTGCACGGAGCAGTCGCGCTCGAACAGATGGACGACGTTGCCGTGCCGGTCGCCGGCGACCTGCACCTCGACATGCCGCGGCCTTGTTACGAATTTCTCGATCAGCAGCCTTCCGTCGCCGAAGGCGGCCTGCGCCTCGCGCGCCGCGGCCACGATCGCGCCGTCGAGCTCGGCCTCGTCGACGACCTTGCGGATGCCCTTGCCGCCGCCGCCCGCCGAGGCCTTGACCATCACCGGCAGGCCGATCCGCAGCGCCTCGGCCCGCAGCACGGCCGGCGACTGGTCCGCCCCGTCATAGCCCGGCACGCCGGGCACGCCGGCGTCCCGCGCGATCCGCTTCGAGCGGATCTTGTCGCCCATCGCGTCGATCACGGCGGCCGAGGGGCCGATGAAGACGATGTCGTTGGCCTCGCAGGCGGCGATCAGGTCGAGCCGCTCGGAGAGGAAGCCGTAGCCGGGATGGATCGCCTTGGCACCGGTCGCGAGCGCGGCTTCGATGATCCGGTCCGCACGCAGATAGCTGTCGCGCGCCGGCGCGGGGCCGATATGGATGGCGCTGTCGGCCATGCTTACGTGCAGGGCGTCGCGATCGGCGTCGGAATAGACCGCAACGCTGCGGACGCCGAGCCTGCGGCAGGTCGCCATGATGCGGCAGGCGATCTCGCCGCGGTTGGCGATCAGGATGGTCTGGAACATCAGTATAACCTTGTCATTCCGGGGCGGCCCAAAGGGCCGAACCCGGAACCCACCACCAGGCGATGGTTTCACAACCGCAAAGGCAAAGGTTCGCCCGGTCGTGGGTTCCGGGTTCATCACTGCGCGATGCCCCGGAATGACAATGGGGGATCGCTTCCATCGCCATCACATCCGGTACACAGGCCGCGGGCCCGTATCGCGCGGCTCGCCGGCCGCGAGCGAGAGGCACAGCCCCAGCACGTCCCGCGTCTGGCCGGGCTCGATGATGCCGTCGTCCCAGAGCCGGGCGGTGGCGTAATAAGGGTCGCTCTGCTCCTCGAACTGGGCGCGCGTCTTGGCGTCGAGTTGGGCGATGGCAGCCTCGTCGACATTGCCTTTGAGCGACTGCCGCCGCAACTCGGTCACCACATTGGCGGCGACCTCCGGGCTCATCGTCGCGATCCGGGCATTGGGCCAGGAGAACAGGAAGCGCGGCCGGAAACCGCGCCCGCACATGCCGTAATTGCCGGCCCCATACGAGCCGCCGATCAGCATGGTGTATTTCGGCACGCGCGCATTCGAGACGGCATGGACCAGCTTGGCCGAATGCTTGGCGATGCCGCCGCGCTCGGCCTCGGCGCCGACCATGAAGCCGGTGATGTTCTGCAGGAAGAGCAGCGGGATCTGGCGCTGATCGCAGAGTTCGATGAAATGCGCGCCCTTCACGGCGGCTTCCGAGAACAGCACGCCGTTATTGGCGATGATGCCGACGGGATAGCCATGGATATGGGCGAAGCCGGTGACCAGCGTCGCGCCAAAGGCAGGCTTGAAGGCGTTGAAGGCGCTGTCGTCGACGATCCGCGCGATCACGTCGCGCACGTCGTAGGGCCGGCGCAGATCGGTCGGGACCAGATCGACGAGGTCGGCCGGATCGAGCTTCGGCGGAGTCGGGGTTCGTGGCGGCCCGAGCCTGCCGTTCTCGGCGAGCGAGCCGACGATCTCGCGCAGCTTCGCCAGCCCCTCCATCTCGGTCAGGACCATGTGATCGGCGACGCCGGAGACTTGGCAGTGCATCTCGGCGCCGCCGAGCGTTTCGCCGTCGACGATTTCGTTGATCGCGGCCTTGACGATCGGCGGGCCGCCGAGATGGATGCGCCCGGCGCCCTTGACCATGACGACCTCGTCCGACAGCGCCGGAATATAGGCCCCGCCCGCCGTGCAGCCGCCGAAAACGAGCGAAATCTGCGGGATGCCCGCCGCCGACATCCGGCACTGGTTGTAGAACGAGCCGCCGAAATGGTCGCGGTCAGGGAAGACGCGGTCCTGCTCGGGCAGAAACGCCCCGCCGCAATCGACCAGATAGAGGCAGGGCAGCCTGTGCTCCTGCGCGATCTCCTGCGCCCGCAGGTGCTTGCGCACCGTCTCGGCGAAGAAGGAGCCGCCCTTCACGGTGGCGTCGTTGGCGATCAGCATGCAGGCGCGGCCTTGCACCATGCCGATGCCCGTGACGATGCCGGCGCCAGGCGCCTCGTTGCCGTGGAGCCCCCAGGCGGCGAGCGGGGAGAGTTCGAGGAACGCCGTCTGCGGATCGAGCAGCAGGTCGAGGCGCTCGCGCACCATGATCTTGGAGCGCCGCTCGTGGCGCGCGCGCATCTTCTCGCCGCCGCCTCCCGCGACCAGCGCATGGCGCTCGCGCAGGGTGGCGAGCATGGCGGCGAGCGGGGGAGGAGTGGCGGGGGTCGCTTGGTCGGCCTGCTTCATGTCTCGTCCCTGTCCTGCCCGGCCCGTCATTGCGAGGAGGCGCGGCCGACGAAGCAATCCGGCGTCTCGCGCCGCCCCTCCGGATTGCTTGGCTACGCTCGCGATGACGGGTTGAACGTCGCCGCGAATTCACCTACCGTTCGTTAGGTAGGCGTAGCGCGCCGCTAAGGTCAAGCTGCGGGTTCAGTTAGGGAGAACGCCATGTCGGCAGTCGAAAAGCTCTCTGGCGAAGCCCCGCGCCGCTCGCCCTATTTCGCCGAGGAGCACGAGGCGCTGCGCGATCAGGTCCGCCGCTTCGTCGAGACCGAAATCAAGCCGCATGCGCTCGCCTGGGAAGAGCAGGGCTTCGTCCCGCGCGACGTGCTGAAGCGCATGGGCGCGCTCGGCTTCTTCGGCATCCGCTATCCGTCCGAATACGGCGGCTCGGACATGGATACGATGGCGACCGTGGTCCTGGCCGAGGAACTCGGCCGCTCGACCTTCTCCGGTGTCGCGGTCACGGCGTTGGTCCACACCGACATGGCCTCGGTCCACCTCTTCAACGCCGGCAGCCAGGCCCAGCGCGACAAGTTCATGCCGGACATCATCGCGGGCGAGAAGATCGTCGCGGTCGCCGTCACCGAGCCCGATGCCGGCTCCGACGTGAAGGGCATCCGGACCACGGCGCGGCGCGAGGGCGATTACTACGTGCTGAACGGCGCCAAGATGTTCATCACCAATGGCGTCCATGCGGATTTGTACTGCGTCGCCGCCAAGACCGACCTTTCGGCGAAACCCTCGCAGTCCGTCTCGATCTTCCTGGTCGAGAAGGGCACGCCGGGTTTTCGCGTCTCGCGCGCGCTCGACAAGCATGGCTGGCGCTCGTCGGACACGGCCGAACTCGTCTTCGAGGATTGCCGCATCCCGGCCGAGAACATCCTCGGGCAGGAAGGCCGCGGCTTCTACGCGGTCATGAGCAATTTCCAGAACGAGCGCACCGTCATCGGCGCGATGGCGATCGGCGAGGCCCAGGCCGCGATCGACCTGACGCTCGACTACGTCCGCACGCGAAAGGCCTTTGGCGCGCCGCTCTGGGACAAGCAGGTCATCCGCCAGAAGCTGGCGATGCTGGCGAGCAAGGTCGAGGCCGGCCGCCAGCTCGTCTACCACGCGGCCTGGCTGGATTCGCAGGGTTTCGACGCCACCCGCGAGGTCTCGATGGTCAAGGCCTACTGCGGCGAACTGGTCAACGAGGTCATGTATGCCTGCCTGCAGTTCCATGGCGGCATGGGCTTCATGCGCGAGAGCACGATCGAGCGCATGACCCGCGACGCCCGCGTCCAGTCGATCGGCGGCGGCGCGACCGAGGTGATGCTGGAAGAGGTCGCGAAGCGGCTGTGACGATCCTTTGTCATTCCGGGGCTTCGCGCCAGCGAAGAACCCGGAAGCCACGACCGGGTGGGACCCTTATTTTCCATCTCGCCTTGGCCGTTGCCTTGCTTCGCGGCCCGGCCGGACGTGAATTCCGGGTTCGGCCCCGCGGGCCGCTCCGGAATGACAGGGGGGCGGCATGAGCGCCGTCGAGAAACCGGCCCGCGACCCAGCCGAATCCGGCTCGCGCCGGCTCATCCTCGACACCGCCGCGCGGCTGCTGCGCTCGGGCGGCTATCACCAGACCACTCTGCGCGAGGTCGCCGAGGCGGTCGGCATCCGCAAGGCGAGCCTGTATTACCATTTCGCCTCCAAGGAGGAGATCGTCGAGGCCGTCGCCAATGACGGCGTCCGCTTCGTCCATGAAGCGGTCTCGCAGGCGCTCGCCGACACTGCCGACGCCGCGCCGCGCAAACGGCTGGAGGCCGCGATCGCGGCCCATCTCACCGCGCTGCACGGGAACAGCGACTACACCTCCGCCAGCATCAAGGCCTTCAGCTTCGGCGCGATTCCCGCGCCCGACAGCGTGCGCCGGGTCAGGCGCGGCTATGAGGAGGTCTGGCGCGGGCTGATCGCGCAGATGCAGGCGGCCGGCGTGCTCGCGCCCGAGCGCTCGGCCGAGACCCTGCGCTACTTCCTGCTCGGGGCGCTCAACGGCTCGATCGACTGGCAGCGCCCCGGCCGCTTCGACGCGGCGGAACTGGCGCGCGAATTCACGGCGCTGATCGCGCCGCATAACGATGGTGTGAAACCGTAGCCATTTCGGCTCCGTCCATGCTGTGATGCGGTATCAGTCTCGCGACGGAGCCGGCATGGAATCGATCTACTGGTCCATCACCTGGGCCTGCCACCGCAAATGCGTGCATTGCTACGAGGACAGGTTCCGCCCCTATGTCCGCAACGCGCTCGGCGACGTCGTCGGCCAGACCATGCAGAACTGGCCGCGCGTGCTGGAGAACCTGCCCGCGACCATGACCTATCTCGATCTTGAGCAGCCGGTTCCCGGTGGCGGCTGGCGGGAGCGACGCGGGCGGATCGTTCTGTCGGGCGGCGAGGTGCTGATCGACGCGATCCGCGAGCCCGCGCTCTATCCGCTGCTGGAGGCGCTGCGCGATCGCTATGCCGGACGCGGCGGCGTCAATGTCGTGGTCCAGACCACCGGCGATCTCGTCACCGAAAAGATCATCCACGAGCTCGTCGAACGCGGCGTCTGGATGATCTCGGTCGCCGGCATGGACGATTTCCATGTCGGGCTGGAAGGCGCGAAGCGCGACCCGCTGCAGGCGCGACTGGTCGGGTGGTTCGAGGCCGCGGGCATGCAGCGCTCCGGTCTGCAGTACCAGACCCGCAAATGGCACGAGGAGGACGGCCCGCTGTTCTCCTTCTTCGGCGCGACGCCGGACGCCTGGATCGGCAAGCTCTGGCCGCGCGGCAGGGCCTGGCGGAACGGCCTTTCGACCGCGACCATGGCCGACAACTTCTGCAACCGCTGGTCGGGCGGGCTGAATTTCCTGAACCACCGCTATTCCGGCTCGGAGGTCGCGATCGACGCGGCCGGCGATGTCTATCCCTGCTGCATGAAGACCAGGCTGCCGATCGGCGACCTGACCGAGGAGCCGCTCGAGGGCATCCTCGATTCGCTGGTCGGCCACCCGGTCTTCGAGGCGATCAATGCCGGCCATCCAGAGCGCATGGGGCTCCGGCACGGCTGGAGTCTCGACACCTATCTCGCCAAGTCCCAGACGGCGCGGCCCAAGGGCGGCGAGTATCGCAACCTCTGCATCGGCTGCGACCGTTTCCACGAGGAGGTGCTGGGGCCGGTGATCGCCCGCATCCGCGAGGAGCGGTTGGGCGGCGTGCGCAGGGTTGCGGCGGAGTGATTTGATTTGACGCAACTATCATGACCACGACGACAGGAACGATGCCATGATCACCCGCCGCGACACGCTTCGCCTCGCCGCAGCAGCCGGCGCATCGGGGCTGATCGGTCCCGCCTTCGCGCAATCCAGGCCGATCTCCGCCGCCGACTGGCCGGCGATCCTCGCCAAGGCGAAGGGCCAGACCGTCTACTGGAACGCCTGGGCCGGCGACGAGCGCACCAACGGCTTCATCGCCTGGGTCGGGCAGGAGGTGAGCAAGGCTTACGGCGTGACGATCAACCACGTCCGCCTGCGCGACACCGCCGAGGCCGTGACGCGCGTGGTGGCGGAGAAACAGGCCGGCCGCCAAACCGGCGGCAGCGTCGACCTGATCTGGATCAACGGCCCGAACTTTTTGGCGATGAAGCAGCAGAAGCTGCTCTACGGCCCCTATGTCGAGGCGCTGCCGAACTGGGCCTTCGTCGACACCACGAAGAAGCGCTCCAACATCGTCGATTTCACCGTGCCGGTGGAGGGCCTCGCCACGCCCTGGCGCATGGCGCAGGTGGTGTTCCTTTATGACGGCGCCCGCACCCCGGCGCCCAGCCTGCCGCGCTCCGTCCCGGCGATGATCGCCTGGGCCAAGGCCAATCCCGGCCGGCTGACCCACCCGACGATCCGCAACTTCCTCGGCTCGACCTTTCTGAAGCAGGCGCTCTACGAACTGGCGCCCAATCCTGAAATCCTGGACATGGCGCCGGACGATGCCGGCTTCGCGGCGACGACCGCCCCGCTCTGGGCCTGGTACGACGAACTCCGCCCGAATCTCTGGCGGCAGGGCCGGGAGTTCCCCGAGACCGGCCCGGCCCAGCGCCAGCTTCTCGTCGACGGCGAGATCGACTTCTACATCTCGTTCAGCCCGGCCGAGGCCGCGACCGGCATCGCCAACCGGCAACTGCCCGAAAGTGCGCGCGTCTTCGTGCTGGAGCGCGGAACCATCGGCAACACCTCCTTCGTGGCGATTCCTTACAACGCCGCCAACGCGGAGGCCGCCATGGCGGTCTCGAACTTCCTGCTCGAACCGGCGACCCAGGCCCGTGCCCAGGACCCGCGCCACATGGGCAATTTCACCGTGCTCGACCTCGACAAGGTGCCGGCGACGAGCCGCGCCCTGTTCGCGCGTCCCGAGGGCGTGCCGGCGCTGCCGACCAATGCCGAGCTTGGGACGGTCCTGCCCGAGCCGCACCCCGCCTGGATGACCCGTATCACGACGGAGTGGGAGAGGCGCTATGTGCGGTGATCCCGTCATTGCTTCGTCGCCGCGCTCCTCGCAATGACGGAAAGGCCCGTCGCGCTCAGCGTGGTCATCCCGACGCTGAACGCTGCCGCGTCATTGCCCGCCGCCCTCGCCCAATTCGACGCCGCCCGCGCCAGCGGGCTCGTCATGGAAATCATCGTCGGCGACGGCGGCTCGGGCGATGACAGCATCGCGATCGCGCAAACCGCCGGCGCTCATGTCGTCACCGGCCCGCCAGGTCGCGGCCAGCAACTCGCCCTCGGCGCGCAGGCCGCGCAGGGCGACTGGCTGCTGTTCCTCCATGCCGACACCCGTCTCGATCCCGGCTGGGAGGTGGCGGTGACCGGCTTCATCGCCGCGAAGGGCGAGGGTCACGCCGCCGCCTTCGCCTTCGCGCTTGACGACGCCGCGCCGGCCGCCCGCCGGCTCGAACGCATGGTCGCCTGGCGCTGCCGCCGGCTCGGCCTGCCCTATGGCGATCAGGGCCTGCTGATCTCGCGGAAACTCCATGACCAACTCGGCGGCTTCCGGCCGATCCCGCTGATGGAGGATGTCGATTCCGTCCGCCGCATCGGCCGGCCGCGTCTGACGATCCTCGACCACCGCGCCGTGACCAGCGCCGCGCGCTACCGCCGCGACGGCTACCTCCGACGCTCGCTGCGCAACCTGACCTGCCTGTCGCTGTTCTTCGCCGGCGTCCCGCCGCGCCTGATCGCAAGGCTGTATGGCTGAGCGATGCGCCGGACGCTGATCATCATGGTCAAGGCCCCCGTCATGGGGCGCGCCAAGACGCGTCTCGCCCGTGAAATCGGCGCCGTCGAGGCGTCGCGCTTCTATCGCGCGGCGACGGCGGCCCTGCTGCGTCGCGTCGCACGCGATCCGCGCTGGGAGACGGTGCTGTCGGTCGATCCGCCGCGCGCCGCCATCGCCCGCTTCTGGCCGGCGCGGCTCGCGCGTCGTCCGCAATGCTCCGGCGATCTCGGTCGACGCATGCTGGACCAGTTCGCGCAAGCGCCCCATGGTCCTGTCGTGCTGATCGGATCGGACATCCCCGGCATCGCCGCCCGCCATGTCGCGGCGGCCTTCGCCGCCTTGCGCGGGCACGACGCCGTCTTCGGCCCGGCCGAGGATGGCGGCTACTGGCTCGTGGGCCTGCGCGCCGGCCACCGCCCGGCCGGACTGTTCCGGGATGTGCGCTGGTCGAGCGAGCATGCGCTCGCCGACAGCCGGGCGAGCCTCGGCGGCAGCCGCGTCGCGGAGATCGAAACCCTGTCCGATGTGGACGGCGCGGCCGGCTGGCGGCGCTGGCGCGCGCTTCCGGTCCCGGTCGGAGCGCGCTGATGTCGCGGCTGATCCCGCCGATAACGCTCTTCTTGTTCCTCGCGCCGGTCGCGGTCGGGCTCGCCGGGACGCTCCTGCCGGCCGTCGGCTATCTGCCGGCGATCGGCGCGAACGGATTTTCGCTCGCGCCCTGGCGCAGCCTGTTCGACTGGCCGGGCTTCGGCTCGGCGCTCAGGTTGACGTTGAGCGTCGGCGCGCTCGCGAGCCTGCTTTCGCTCGCGGGAGCCGTCTCGCTCGTCGCGACCTTGTCTGGCACGCGCTGGTTCGCCCGCGTTCAGGCCGCGCTGACGCCGCTTCTCGCCTCGCCCCATGCCGCGATCGCGCTCGGGCTCGCCTTCCTGCTCGCGCCTTCCGGCTGGATCGTCCGGCTGATCTCGCCGGAGCTGACCGGATGGACGCGGCCGCCCGGCGACCTCGTCACCATCCGCGACCCTTACGGGCTCAGCCTCGTCGCCGGGCTGATGACCAAGGAAATCCCCTATCTCGCCATCGCTCTGACCGCCGCGTTGGGCCAGGCGCCGGCGCAGCGCCTGCTCGCCTGCGCCCGCGCCATGGGCTATGCGCGCGGCACCGCCTGGCTCAAGCTCGTGCTGCCGCGGCTCTGGCCTCAGATCCGTTTGCCTTTCTACGCCGTCGTCGCCTATTCGCTGTCGGTGGTCGATCAGGCGCTGGTTCTGGGACCGGGCAACCCGCCGCCGCTGGCGGTGCTCGCGGCGCGCTGGTTCTCCGATTACGACCTCGCGCAGTATCTGCCGGCGGCGGCCGCCGGCATGCTCCAGCTCGGCCTCGTCGTCACGGGTCTCCTGATCTGTCGCGGGGTCGAATTCGGGCTGGCGCGGGGAGGGCGGTTCTGGCTCGAACGCGGCCGCCGCTCCGGCGCGGGCGACTGGCTTCTGCCGCTCGTCGCGGCGCCGATGGCCGCCGTGCTGGCGGGCGGCCTGCTCGCGCTGCTGGCGCTGGCGCTCTGGTCCTTCGCCGCGAGCTGGCCCTTTTCGGCCGCGCTGCCGCGAAGCTGGAGCCTCGACGCATGGACTGGGGGCTCGGAGCGGCTGCGGGCGAGCCTGCTGACCACGGCGCTCATCGCCGCGGCCTCGACGCTGATCGCCCTCATCCTCTGCCTGGGCTGCCTCGAACATGAATCGCGGCGCGCGAGAAAGCCCGGCAACGGCGTGCTCTGGCTGCTCTACCTGCCGCTGCTCGTGCCGCAGATCGCCTTCCTGTTCGGCCTGCAGGTGGCGCTGGTGCGCTTAGCGCTCGACGGGACCATGCTCGCCGTCGTCTGGGCGCATCTCGTCTTCGTGCTGCCCTATGTCTTCCTGAGCCTCGCCGATCCGTGGCGGGCGCTCGATCCGCGCTATGCCAGGAGCGCCGCCAGCCTCGGGGCTTCGCCGACCCGTGTCCTCTTCGCGGTCAAGCTGCCGATCCTGCTGCGGCCGATCCTCGTCGCCGGCGCGGTCGGCGTCGCGGTGAGCATCGGGCAATATCTCGCGACCGTCTTCGCGGGAGCCGGCCGCGTCGCCACGATCACGACGGAGGCGCTGACGTTGGCCAGCGGGGCCGACCGGGCGAGGATCGGCGTGCTCGGTTTCGCGCAGTCGCTGGCGCCGCTGCTCTGCTACGGCCTCGCGCTGGCGCTGCCGCGCCTGATCTTCCGCAACCGCCGGGGCCTGGCATGACGAAGGACGCCATCGCCGGCGCGCTCGCCCTGCGCGGCGTCACGATCCGGCTCGGCGGCGTCGCGCTGCTGGAGCGGCTCGATCTCGTCATCGCGCCGGGCGCGGTCGCGACCGTGATGGGGCCGAGCGGCTCGGGCAAGTCGAGCCTGCTCGCCTTCGTCGCCGGCTTCCTCGACCACCACGTCTTCAAGGCCGAAGGCGCGGTCGTGGTCGGCGGCGTCGACGTCACGCGCGAAAAACCCGAGCGGCGGCGCATCGGCCTGCTCTTCCAGGACGACCTGCTGTTTCCGCATCTCTCGGTGGCGGGCAACCTGTTGTTCGGCATCCCCTCCGAGGTCGCGAGCCGCGTGGAGAGATTGGCTCTGGCCGAGGCCGCGCTCATTGATGCGGGCCTCGCCGGATTCGGCGCGCGCGATCCGGCGACCCTGTCGGGCGGACAGCGCGCCCGCGTCGCGCTGATGCGGGTGCTGCTGTCGCGGCCGCGCGCGCTCCTGCTGGACGAGCCCTTCTCCAGGCTCGATGCGCAGTTGCGCGGCGCGTTCCGCGCCATGGTCTTCGAGCAGGCGCGGCTGCGCGGCCTGCCGGTGCTGATGGTGACGCATGATCCCCAAGATGCGGAGGCCGCCGACGGGGCGGTCGTGCGGTTGGTCTGAGCGCATGCGGACCGCGCGCCGGCCGCGGCTGACAGGGAGCGGCTGCGCGGGCTAGCCTGCGGTCTCGATTCCGCGACCGGGACAGCTTCGCATGCGAGCCTTCTACCACCCCGACCAGGCCCTTCACGATCCGCGGCAATATATGCGCTTCGGCCAGATCGTCGCGCCCAAGGATCTGCCCGAGCGCACGGCGCAACTCCTCGGCGCGCTGGAGCGGCACGGCATCGCGCCGGACCTGCCCGCCGCCCATGGCAAGGCGCCGATCCTCGCGGTCCACAGCGAGGGTTTCGTCACCTTCCTGGAGACGATCTGGCGGCGCTGGCTCGAACTGCCCGAGCGCGGGCCGGAAGCCTGGCCCAACACCTTCCCCTACTGGTCCGGGCGCACCGACGAGGCGGCGCGCCCGCCCTGCCGGCCGACCGGGATCATGGGCCAGCTCGGCTGGTATCTCGGCGATCTCTCGGTTCCGGTCGGCGAGCATTGCTGGCTCTCGACGCTGCGCTCGGCCGAGACCGCCGTCGCGGGAGCCGACGCCGTGCTGGCGGGCGAGCGCGCGGCCTATGCGCTCTGCCGCCCGTCGGGCCATCATGCCCGCGCCGACCGCGCCACCGGCTTCTGCTACGTCAACAACTCGGCTATCGCGGCGCAGCGCCTGCGCGAAAAATTCGGCAAGGTCGCGATCCTCGATGTCGACGCCCATCACGGCGACGGCACGCAGCAGATCTTCTATCGCCGCGACGACGTGCTGACGGTCTCGGTCCATGCCGATCCGGTGAACTACTATCCCTTCTTCACCGGCTACGAGGACGAGCGCGGCGACGGGCCGGGCGACGGCTTCAACCTCAATTTGCCGCTGGCCCATGGCGCGGGTGGGACGGAGATGGCCGCGGCGGTCGACCGGGCGGCCGAGGCGATCCGGCGCTTTGGGGCGGACGCGCTGGTGGTCGCGCTCGGCTACGACGCTCACAAGGACGATCCGATCGGCGTGCTCGAGCTCGACGCCGCGGATTTCGGCGCGATCGGCCGCCAGGTGAAAGCGATGGGCCTGCCGACGCTGGTGGTGCAGGAGGGCGGCTACGCGATCGAGGCGATCGGCGCCTGTCTCGATGCGTTTTTGGAGGGGTTCAGGTAGCGCCTTCCCTTCCGCCCTTGCGGAAGAAGGGAAAACCTCAGATCACAGCCTCGATCAAAAACGGCCCCTTCCGCGCCAACGCCCCCCTGAACAATCTGGCGAACTCCTCCGCCGTGGTCGCCCGCGCGGCCTCGACGCCCATGCCCTTCGCCATCATCACCCAGTCGAGCGCCGGTTCGTCCAAATTCAGCATCTGCCTGGCGTTGCGGCCGAAATCGTTGACGCCGACGGCGCGCATCTCGCCGTGCAGGATCTGGTAGGTCCGGTTGGCGAAGATCACCGTGACGATGTCGAGGTTCTCGCGCGCCTGCGTCCACAGGCCCTGCACCGTGTACATGCCCGAGCCGTCGGCCTGCACGCCGATGACTTTCCGGTCGGGGCAGGCGACGGCGGCGCCGATCGCGAGCGGGATGCCCTCGCCGATCGCCCCGCCCGTGAGCTGGATGTAGTCGTGCCGCGGCGCGCCGTGGCATTGCTGGTAGAAGACGCGGCCCGACGAGACCGACTCGTCGCAGATGATGCTGTTCTCCGGCAGCAGGCTCGCCACGATGGTGCAGACCTTGTCGGCGTCGAGCGCGCCCGTCGGCAGGGCCGCCCCGCGCTCCGCGGGCCGCGCGATGAATGCCGGCTCCGCCCTGGTCGCGCCGAGTTCGTCCGCCAGCGCGTCGATCGCGCCCGGCAGGTCGTCGCCGGGCGAGGCCAGCGTCGTGACGATGCAGCCGTCATGGATCAGCCGCCCGGGCTTGCCGGGATAGGCGAAGAAGCCGACCGGAACCTGCGAGCCGACCAGCACGAGAAGGTCGATGTCCTTGAGCTGGCCGAGCGCGATGTCGATCGGGTAGGGCACCTTCGGCAGCGCGACGCGGCCGGCCCCGCGCTCGATGCGCCCGTTCGACATCTGGCCTATCATCCGGCAGCCGGTGGTCGCGCAGATGCGCGCCGCCATCGCCATCGGCCCCTCGCGCAGCGACGAGCCTGTCATCAGCAGCGCGGCGCGCGCGCCGTGCTTGCGCAGCGCGGCCGCGACCTCGCGCACGGTCCCGGCGGCGACGGTCCTGGGCGCCGGCACGGCGGTCGCCTTGACCTGCGCCGGCTCGACCGAGCCCCAGGCGCAGTCGGCCGGCAGGATCGCGGTGGTGACGCCCGGCAGCGACATCGCCGCCGCATAGGCCTCGCCGATCGCAGGTCCCACATCCTCCGGCGTCGCGATGCGGCGGACGAAATGCGACATCGGCCGGGCCAGGCTCTCGATGTCGCTGGTCAGCGGCGCGTCATGGACGAGATGATAGGTCGCGTGGTCGCCGACGACGTTGATCATCGGCGTGCGGGCCCGCCTCGCATTGTGCATGTTGGCGAGCGCGTTCGCCATGCCGGGTCCGCAATGCAGCAGCGTCGCGGCCGGCTTGTCGGCCATGCGCGCGTAGCCGTCGGCCGCGCCCGTCACCACGCCCTCGAACAGGCCGAGCACGCAGCGCATCTGCGGCTTGCGGTCGAGCGCGGCGACGAAATGCATTTCGGAGGTGCCGGGATTGGCGAAGCAGACATCGACATCGTTGACGAGAAGCGTGTCGCACAGGCGGTCGGCGCCGTTCATTGAAGGAAATCCCCGGTCTGGTCGAATGAGGCGCGGCGCGCGAAGGGAGCAGGGGAGAAGAAGTTTCTTGGCGTGTCAAACCAGAGAAATTCATCGCCTGCCCCAGCGACGCTGATCGGCTGCTTGACGGATTTGCATATGCATTTAACCTGCGCTGGAACGAAGGTTGCATTCCGGGAGGAAATGCCTTGCGACGGCCTGCCGGTCGCGCAAAATGCCGGATCACACCAAGGGAAAGGTCGCCTCATGACATTCAAGCGTATCGTCGCTCTCGCGGGGCTCGGCCTCGGCGCTCTTCTCGCTTCCGGCGCCGCGCAGGCGCAGACCAAGGTCGCCGTCGGCATCTCCGGCTGGACCGGATTCGCGCCCCTGGTGCTGGCCAAGGAGGCCGGCATCTTCGCCAGGAACGGGCTGGACGTGACGATCAAGAAGATCCCGCAGAAGGACCGTCATCTCGCCATCGCCTCGGGCGACATCCAGTGCGCCGCCACCACGGTGGAGACCTGGATCGTCTGGGACGCGGCCGGCGTGAAGACCAGGCAGATCTTCCAGCTCGACAAGAGCTACGGCGCCGACGGCATGGCGGTGCGCACCGCCACCGGCTCGATCAAGGATCTCAAGGGCAAGACGGTCGCGGCCTCGGCGCCCGGCACCTCGCCCTATTTCGCGCTGGCCTGGTTCCTCAAGGAGAACGGCATGTCGGTGAAGGACGTGACCGTGGTCAACATGGAGCCGGGTCCCGCCGCGCAGGCCTTCATCGCCGGCCAGAACGACGCGGCGATGACCTACGAGCCCTATCTCTCGGCCGTGCGCGACAAGCCGGACGCCGGCAGGATCATCGCGACCACGCTCGACTATCCGATGGTGATGGACACTTTCGGCTGCACCCCGGCCTTCCTCGCCGCCAACGACGCGGCCGCCGCGGCGCTGACCAAGAGCTATTTCGAGGCTCTGGAGATGATCGCCAAGGACAAGGACAAGGCCTACGGCATCATGGGCGCCGACGTGAAGCAGTCGGGCGAGGCCTTCGGCAAGTCGGCGGCCTTCCTGAAATGGTCGGATGCGGCCGGCAACAAGGCGTTCTTCTCGGGCGAATGGCAGGCCTTCTCGGCCAAGGCCGCCGACCTGCTGCTGGAGATCGGGCTGATCAAGGCCAAGCCCGAGCTGAAGGACCTGGTCGAGACGAAATACGTCGCCGGCGGCGCGAGCTGACGCCGCGGGCGTCATGCTCGGGCTCGTCCCGAGCGTCTTGTGCAGCCGCTCAACCTCGTCATGCTCGGCCGTGTGCCGAGCATCCACGTCCTCGTCGTAGCGCTCGACAGCCGAAGACGTGGAGGGTCGGGACAAGCCCGACCATGACGGGGAAGGCGTGGCCTCCGTCTCCGCGTCTGGACGTCCGATGAAACCCCTCCAGCCAGTCTCCGCGCCCTCCCGCGTCGCCTATGGCCTCGCCTTCCTCGCGCTGTTCGTGGCGGTCTGGTCGGTCGCGACCTTCGGCGGCTATGTCCAGAAGCTGTTCCTGGCCGACCCGCTGACCATGGTCCGCGAGGGCTGGAACCTGCTGACCAAGTTCGGCTTCGCCTTCGACATCGGCATGACGATCTGGCGCGTCGTCGGCGGCTTCGTGCTGGCGGCGATCGTGGCGCTGCCGCTCGGCATCGCGATGGGCGCCTACAAGCCGGTCGAGGCGCTGCTCGAACCTTTCGTCTCCTTCGCCCGCTATCTGCCGGCCTCGGCCTTCATCCCGCTGCTGATCCTGTGGGCCGGCCTCGGCGAGGCGCAGAAGCTCCTGGTCATCTTCATCGGATCGGTCTTCCAGCTGATCCTGATGATCGCGGTTTCGGTCGGCGGCATCCGGCGCGATCTGGTCGACGCCGCCTATACGCTGGGCGCGACCGACGCTTCGGTGGTGCGACGGGTGCTCCTGCCCAACGCCGCGCCCGAGATCGCCGAGATCTTCCGGCTCGTGCTCGGCTGGGCCTGGACCTATGTCATCGTCGCCGAGCTGATCGGCTCGTCGTCCGGCATCGGCCACATGATCACGAACAGCCAGGCGCTGCTCAACACCGGGCAGATCATCTTCGGCATCATCGTCATCGGGCTGATCGGGCTCGTTTCGGATTTCCTGTTCAAGGCGGTCAACCAGCGCCTGTTTCCGTGGGCAAGGCCGTGAGCAAGCTCGTCATCGACAATGTCGGAAAGGTCTTTCCGGCGAGCCGCGGCGGCCAGCCGACCCGCGCGCTGACGCCGACCACGCTGAACGTCGCCGACAACGACTTCATCACCATCCTCGGCCCCTCCGGCTGCGGCAAGTCGACCTTGCTGCGCATCATCGGCGGGCTGGAGACGGCGAGCGAGGGCCGCATCCTGCTCGACGGCGTGCCCGTCGGAGGGCCTGGCGCCGATCGCGGCTTCGTCTTCCAGAGCTACACGCTCTTCCCCTGGCTCAGCGTCGTCGAGAACATCGCCTTCGGCCTGCGCGAGAAGGGCGTGCCCGAGAAGCAGCGGCTGGAGCTGGCCCGCGACTGGGCCGGCCGCGTGGGCTTAAGCAGCTTCATGGAGCATTTTCCCAAGCAGCTTTCGGGCGGCATGCAGCAGCGCACCGCGATCGCGCGAGCGCTCGCCAACGATCCGAAGATCCTGCTGCTCGACGAGCCCTTCGGCGCGCTCGACAACCAGACCCGCGCCCTGATGCAGGAGATGCTGCTCGGCATCTGGGAGCGCGAGCGGAAGACCGTGCTCTTCGTCACCCACGACATCGAGGAGGCGATCTTCGTCGGCTCGCGCGTCGTGGTGATGAGCGCGCGGCCCGGCCGGATCAAGGCCGACATCAAGGTCGATCTGCCCCATCCCCGGCCCTACACGATCAAGACCTCGCCGGAGTTCGTGGCGCTGAAGGAGCGGCTGGTGGAGGAGATCAGGGTCGAGGCGGTTCTGGCGGCCGAGGTGCATTAGGCTGAGCCAAATCGATCGCGTTTCGGTTCTTCAGCCATCGTCCTTCGAGACGCCGCCGTCGCGGCTCCTCGGGATGTGGGCCCGGTTGTGGATGCGATAGCCCGCCATGCGTCGCCGCCGGCTTGCATGCCCGGCTGCGTTCGGTCGATGATTTCGTCCTGATCGCGCGGACGCCATACGGCGTCGAGAGCCGGCGAACCGGCCATGAGCGGTCGCGGGAGGACGACGGGACGATGCCGGGGCGTCTGCTGAATCTGGGCGAGGTGCTGGCCGCGCAGGCGCGGCTGCGGCCTGACCGTGTCGGCGTGCGCGATCTCGAACGGTCGATGGACTACGCGCTCTGGAACGCCCGCGCCTGCCGGCTCGCCAACGCGCTGCTCGGGCTCGGCCTGCGCAAGGGAGACCGTGTCGCGGTGCTGGCCTATAACTGCGTCGAATGGGCCGAGATCTATGCCGCCACGGCCAAGGCCGGCCTCGTCGCCGTGCCGGTGAATTTCCGGCTGGTCGCGGCGGAAGTCAGCTTCATCCTGGAGAACGCCGAGGTCTCGGCGCTGATCGTGCAGAGCGATCTCGCCGGCATCGTCGCCGAGATCGGGTCGGCTCTGCCAGTGAGCGGGAACCGCGTCGTTCACTTCGGCGCGGTCTCCTGCCCGGCCGGCTGGCGCGACTACGAGGCCCTGCTGGCGCAGGCCGCCGACAGCGAGCCTGAGCCGGTCGTCGCGCCCGACGATCCCTGGATGCTGATGTACACCTCCGGCACCACCGGCAAGCCGAAAGGCGCGATCCGCAGCCATCGCGGCAACGCCATGGTCTCGCTCGTCACCGAGATCGAGCTGTCGATCCGGCGGCAGGACGACGCATTGCTGGTCATGCCGATGTGCCACGCCAACTCGCTCTATTTCTTCGGCTCCTTCGCCTATTCCGGCGCGGCGGCGACGATCTATTCGCGCAGGAGCTTCGATCCCGAACATGCGCTGCGCACGCTGAACGAGGCCGGCATCACCTTCACCTCGCTGGTGCCGACGCACTACATCATGATGCTGTCGCTGCCCGAGGCGGTTCGCGCGGAAAACCCCTGCGAGCGCGTGACGCGGCTGATGATCTCCTCTGCCCCGGCGCGGCCCGACACCAAGCGCGAGATCATGGCGATGTTCCGCAACACCGGCCTGTTCGAGCTCTACGGCTCGACCGAGGCGGGCTGGGTGACGATGCTGCACCCGCACGAGCAGTTCGAGCGCACCGGCTCGGTCGGGCGCGAATGCGTCGGCTCGGCTCCGATCCGCATCCTCGACGAGGCCGGAAACGAGGCGCCGGACGGGGAACCCGGCGAACTCTATTCGAGCAACCCCTACACCTTCGACGGCTACTGGAAGCTGCCCGAGAAAACCGCCGAGGCCTTTCGCGGCGACTACTGCACCGTCGGCGACATGGCCCGGCGCGACGCGGACGGCTATATCTGGCTGGTCGACCGCAAGAAGAACATGATCATCTCGGGCGGCGAGAACGTCTATCCCTCCGAGGTCGAGACGGCGATCGGCGCGCACCCGGCGGTGCAGGATGTCGCCGTGATCGGCGTCCCCGACGAGAAATGGGGCGAGCGCGTCCACGCCGTCGTCGTCCTGCACGCCGGCGCGCCGTGCAGCGCGGACGACCTAGCCGCCTGGAGCCGCGAGCGCCTCGCCGGCTACAAGCGCCCGCGCTCCTTCAGCTTCCTGACCGAGAGCGAGATGCCGCGCACCGCGACGGGAAAAATCCTGCATCGCGTGCTGCGCGAGCGGATGTGCGGAGGGTGAGGATGATTCACGGAACCACTTTGTCATTCCGGGGCGCCGCGCAGCGGCGAACCCGGAACCCCCGACCGGGTAAGACCTTCGAAGACGCCCGGTCGGTTGCGCTCGCCCGGTCGTGGGTTCCGGGTTCTTCGCGTCGCGAAGGCCCGGATGACAGCGTGTATCGCAAGTGACCCCGGAGCCCCCATGTCCGACCCCGTCCTCGACCTCAACAGCGCGCCCGACACCTGCGCCGAATGGATCGCGCGCTTCCTGCGGGCGCGCGGCGTCGACCGCGTCTTCGGCCTGCAGGGCGGGCATGTCCAGCCGATCTGGGACCATCTCGCACGGCTGGGCATCCGCATCGTCGATGTCCGCCACGAATGCGCGGCGGTCCACATGGCCCATGCCCATGCCGAGCTGACGGGCGCGCTCGGCGTCGCCATGGTCACGGCCGGCCCCGGCGTCACCAACACCGTCACCGGCATGGCCAACGCCTCGCTCGCCCGCGTGCCGCTGCTGCTGATCGGCGGCTGCACCTCGCGACCGCAGGCCAATATGGGCCCGCTGCAGGACATTCCCCATGTCGACATCCTGAAGCCCGTCTGCCGGCAGGCCCGCACGCTGCGCGTCGCCGACCAGGTGATCCGCGAGTTCGACGAGGCGGTTGCGCGCGCCTTCGGCGATCTCGGCGAGCCCGGCCCGGTCTATCTCGAAATCCCGACCGACGTGCTGCGCACGCAAGTCGCGCAAAACCTCGTCCTCGAAGAGTGGATGGCGGCCAAGCCGTCGCGCCGGATCGAGCCCGACCCGGCCGCGATCGCCGAGGCCGTCGATGTCCTGTGGAGCGCCAGGCGCCCGCTCGTCGTCACCGGCCGCGGCGCTCGCGGAGCCGGGCCCGAGATCGCCCGGCTGCTCGACGCCTGCGGCGCGGTCTATCTCGACACGCAGGAGAGCCGCGGCCTCGTCCCGGGCGGCCATGCCGGCTTCGTCGGTGCGATGCGCGCGGCGGCGATGACGCAGGCGGACGCGGTCCTCGTCATCGGCCGCAAGCTCGACTACCAGCTCGGCTACGGCTCGCCCGCCGTCTTCCCGGACGCCAGCTTCGTGCGCCTCGCCGACTCGACCGGCGAACTCATCGACAATCGCCGTGGGTCGCCCGAGCTGCTGGCGACGCCCGCGCTCGCGCTCGCGGCCATGGTCGAGGCCGCCGGCAACCGCGCGCCGGCCGTCGATCGCGGCTGGAGCGAGGGCCTGCGCCAGCGCCATCTCGAGCGCTCGCGGCCGACGAAAGCCGAGACCAAGGGCAGCGACGGCAAGATCCACCCGGCCGCGATCTTCGCCGCGATCCGCGAGCACGCCGAGCCGGACCATATCGCCATCGCCGACGGCGGCGACCTGCTCTCCTTCGCCCGTGTCGGTCTGGAGGCCTCGACCTATATGGACGCCGGCGCCTTCGGCTGCCTCGGCGTCGGCGTGCCCTTCGCGGTGGCGGCCTCGCTTGCCTTCCCGGACCGTCAGGTGATCTCGGTCAATGGCGACGGCGCCTTCGGGCTCAACGCCATGGAGATCGACACCGCCGTCCGCCACGGCGCGAAATGCGTCTTCATCGTCTCCAACAATGCCGCCTGGAACATCGAGCGGCTCGACCAGGCGATGAACTATGGCGGCCGCGTCGTCGGCACCACGCTGCGGCATTCCGACTATGCCGGGATGGCGCGCGCGCTCGGCGCCCATGGCGAGCGCGTCGAGCGGCCCGAGGACCTGTCGGCCGCCATCACCCGCGCGCTCGCCAACGCACCGGCACTGGTCGACGTCGTCACCTCGCAGACCGTGGTGTCGTCCGATGCGCGGAAAGGTCTGGGCTTCGTGCCGGATTATCAGGCGCTGACCGCCTGGGACGAGGCGGAGCGGAAGCGGCGGGGGCTGGGATGAAGGGCAGCAGGCGAACGCATCTCAATCAGGCCAAGGGTTGAACAGTTTCACTGGCAAGTCGGCGAAATCGCGCGTATTGCGCGTGACGAGCGCGAGGTCATGGACGATCGCGGTGGCGGCGATGAGGGCGTCCGCCGGACCGCGGGAGCGGCCAGCGGACAGTTCTCCCCAGGCCGACGCAATCTCGTCCGTCACGGGCAGCGTGTTATCGCGGTAGTCGTTACGCAGTGCCAGCAGCCAGCGCTCCAGGCGCTCGGCGAAAGCAGGCTCGGACCGCCGCTTGATCTCGATCCCTTTTCGGATTTCACCGAACGAGATCACGCTGAAATGGACATTCGCGGGCGCGACCGCCGCATACCAAGCCATCACCGGCGGCACTTTTCGTCTCACCGCCGAGATTACGTTCGTATCGATCAGAAGTGTCAAAACTCGATCTCGCGGCCAGGGTCCTTTGAGCGCGCATTCACCAGTTCGACGAAATCGTCAGGCCATGGTTCTCCTTCGAGCAGGAACGCGACGATGTCTTTTTTAGGCTCGGCCCCAAGATCGCGCAGCCTCTGCAACTCGCTTTCGGCGATCACCACGACCGCCGGCTCGCCGCGCACGGTGACGTGCTGCGGCCCCTCGGTCTGAGCCCGCTTCACGACCTCGCTGAATTTCGCCTTGGCATCTTGAAGCGCCCAGGCCATGTCGACATCCTGACTAGTCTGACCAGTCGGCAAGATGGGCCCAGGCTGCGCTCGCGTCAACCGATCCCCATCCCCGGCAGCCGCAAACCCTTGTCCCGCGCGCAGTCCCGCGCGATCTCGTAACCCGCGTCGGCATGGCGCATCACCCCTGTCGCCGGATCGTTCCAGAGCACGCGCTCGAGCCGTTTCGCAGCTTCCGGCGTGCCGTCGGCGACGATGACGATGCCGGAATGCTGCGAATAGCCCATGCCGACGCCGCCGCCATGATGCAGCGAGACCCAGGTCGCCCCCGATGCGGTGTTGAGCAGCGCGTTCAGCAGCGGCCAGTCGGAGACCGCGTCCGAGCCGTCCTTCATCGCTTCGGTCTCGCGGTTGGGGGAGGCGACGGAGCCTGAATCGAGATGGTCGCGGCCGATCACGACCGGGCCCTTCAACTCGCCCCTGGCCACCATCTCGTTGAAGGCGAGACCGAGCCGGTGCCGGTCGCCCAAGCCCACCCAGCAGATGCGGGCGGGAAGGCCCTGGAACTGGATGCGCTCGCGCGCCATGTCGAGCCAGTTGTGCAGATGCGCGTCGTCCGGCATCAGCTCCTTCACGCGCCGGTCTGTGCGATAGATGTCCTCGGGATCGCCCGAGAGCGCGCACCACCTGAAGGGCCCGATGCCGCGGCAGAACAGCGGGCGGATATAGGCCGGCACGAAGCCGGGGAAGTCGAAGGCGTTCTCGACGCCCATGTCCTTGGCCATCTGGCGGATGTTGTTGCCGTAGTCGAGCGTCGGCACGCCCATCTTGTGGAAGTCGAGCATCGCCCTGACATGCTCGGCCATCGAGCGTTTCGCCGCCTCGACAGTTCCGGCCGGGTCGCGCTCCTTGCGCTCCTCCCACTGCTCAAGCGTCCAGCCGGCCGGGAGATAGCCGTTGAGCGGGTCGTGAGCCGAGGTCTGGTCGGTGACCACGTCGGGCCTGATGCCGCGCTTCACCATGTCGGGAAACACCTCGGCCGCATTGCCGAGCACGCCGACCGAGACGGCCTTGCCCCTGGCATGGGCGGCTTCGACGATCTTCAGCGCCTCGTCGACGCTGTCGGCCTTCTCGTCGAGATAGCGGGTGCGCAGGCGGAATTCGATGCTCGACGGCTTGCACTCGACCGCGATCATCGAGGCGCCGGCCATGGTCGCGGCGAGCGGCTGCGCCCCGCCCATGCCGCCGAGCCCCCCGGTCAGCACCCATTTGCCCTTGAGCGAGCCGCCGTAATGCTGCCGGCCGACCTCGACGAAGGTCTCGTAGGTGCCCTGAACGATCCCTTGCGTGCCGATATAGATCCAGGAGCCGGCCGTCATCTGGCCGTACATCATCAGCCCGGCCTTATCGAGCTGATGGAAATGCTCCCAATTGGCGTAGGCCGGGACGAGGTTGGAATTGGCGATCAGCACGCGCGGCGCGTCCGCATGCGTCCGGAAGACGCCGACCGGCTTGCCGGACTGCACCAGCAGCGTCTCGTCGGCCTCGAGCGAGCGCAGGCTGGCGCAGATCCGGTCGAAATCCTCCCAGGTCCGGGCGGCGCGGCCGATGCCGCCATAGACCACGAGCTCGCCCGGCTTTTCGGCGACGTCGGGATCGAGATTGTTCATCAGCATGCGCAAGGGGGCCTCGGTCAGCCAGCTCTTGGCCGAAAGCTCGCTGCCGGTGGCTGCGCGGATCACGCGGCTGTTGTCGATGCGGGTCATGCTTTGGCCTTTTCGATGCTGGCGCCTGCGTCCAGCGCGGCGGCGATGATGGCGGACAGGGCGGTCTGGAGCGTGGCGGCCTTGGCCGCGTCGAAGGTCCAGGGCGGCGCTTCGTCGACGAGATAGGCGCTGAGCGCGATCTCCATCTGGATCGCGTGCACATGCTCGGCCGCTCGGCCGTAATGTCGGGTGATCCAGCCGCCCTTGAAGCGGCCGTTGGCGACCTGCGTGACGGGCTGGCCGGCCATCGCCGCGACGGCGGCGTGCTCCACCGCAGGTGCGCAGCTCGCGCCCGAATTGGTGCCGAGGTTGAGCGTCGGCAGCGTGCCGGGAAACAGGCGCGGGATGACCGATTTGATCGAATGGCAGTCCCAGAGCAACGCGTAGCCATGGGCGGCCTTGACCCGCGCGATCTCGGCGACGAGCGCGTCGTGACAGGGCTGGAAATAGGTCTCGCGCCGCCGCTCGATCTCGGCTGCGTCAGGCGGCGTCGTCCAGATCGGCGCGCCGTCGAAGGTCGTGGTCGGGACGAGTTCGGTCGTCGCCAGGCCGGGATAGAGCGAGATGCCGGACGGGTCGCGGTTGAGGTCGATGACGTAGCGCGAGAGCCGCGCCTCGACGATCGTCGGCTGGAAGCGTTCCGCGAAGGCGTAGAGCTGGCGCATGTGCCAGTCGGTGTCCTCGACGAGTCGGCCGCGGTCGTTGAGCGTGGCGTGGACCTCGGGCGGAATCCTGGTGCCGGGATGCGGCATCGAGAGGATCAGCGGGGAGGGGCCGCGCGTCACGGCGACGATGTCGGCCGTCATGCGGACAACTCCGCGAACCCGTCCAGACCCGCCGCCTCTCCGACCGTGCCCGACAGCACGAACTCGGTCGCCGCCGCCAGATCCGGCGCGAGGTAACGGTCCGCCTCCAGCGGCGCGATCTTGCTTCGCAGCAGCGCCAGCACCGGCTCCAGCCGCGGGCTCGTCCTCATCGGGCGGTGATGCTCGATCGCCTCCGCCGCCGCCATCAGTTCGACCGCGACGATGCCGGCGGCATTGCGCGCCATGTCGAGCAGGCGATACGCCCCATGCGTCGCCATCGAGACATGGTCCTCCTGGTTGGCCGAGGTCGGGATCGTGTCGACCGAGGCCGGATAGGCCTTCTGCTTGTTCTCGGAGGCCAGCGCGGCCGCCGTCACCTGCGCGATCATGAAGCCGGAGTTCAGCCCGGCGTCGCGAGCCAGGAAGGGCGCCAGCCCGCTCATCGCCGGATCGACCAGCAGCGCCATGCGCCGCTCCGAGAGGTTGCCGATCTCGCACAGCCCGATCGCCAGCATGTCGGCGGCGAAGGCGACGGGCTCCGCATGGAAGTTGCCGCCGGAAACGATCTCGCCCGGCCCCAGCACCAGCGGATTGTCGGTGACCGCGTTGGCCTCGATCGCGAGCGTCGTCGCGGCGTTTCGCAAGAGATCGCCGACCGCGCCCATCACCTGCGGCTGGCAGCGCAGCGAATAGGGGTCCTGCACCTTGCTGTCGCCGAAGCGGTGGCTTTCGCGGATTTCGCTGCCGGCGATCAGATCGAGCAGGATCGCGGCGACGCGAATCTGGCCGGGCTGCCCGCGCAGCGCCTGGATGCGCGGGTCGAACGGCGTGTCGGAGCCTTTCAGCGCATCGACGGTCAGCGCGCCCGCGACCAGCGACGCGTCGAAGACGCGGCCGATCTGGCTGAGCGCGGCAAGGGCGATCGCCGTCGAGACCTGCGTGCCGTTGATCAGCGCGAGGCCTTCCTTCGCGCCGAGCGCCAGCGGGGCCTGGCCGATCCGCGCCAGCGCCTCGGACGCCGGAATGACGACGCCGTTCAGCCTGATCTCGCCGACGCCCATCAGCGCGGCGGTGAGATGGGCGAGCGGCGCGAGATCGCCCGACGCGCCGACCGAGCCCTTGGCCGGAACGACCGGCAGCGCATCGGCCTTCAGCGCCCCGACCAGCGCCTCGACCACGATCGCGCGCACGCCCGACGCGCCGCGCGCCAGGCTCGCCGCCTTCATGGCGAGGATCAGCCGCACCACGCTGTCGGGCAGGGCAGGGCCGGTCCCGACCGCATGCGACAGGATGAGGTTGCGCTGGAGCGTCGCGAGGTCGGAGTCGGCGATGCGCACGCTGGCGAGCTTGCCGAAGCCGGTGTTGACGCCATAGGTGACGGTGCCGGCCGCGACGATGTCGTCGACGATCGCCTGCGCGGCCGCGATGGCTTGCGCGCTCGCCAGCGAGAGCGTGACCGTGGAGCCATCGAGAACGGCGCGCCAGTCGGTGAGCGCGGCCTGGCCGGGAGACAACAGCAGAGGTGCGGTCATTGGCCGTTCCAGATGCGGGCGTGAAGCGGGTTGAAGCCGATGCGGTAGGCGAGCTCGGCCGGGCGTTCGATCTCCCAGATCGCGAGGTCGCAGCGCTTGCCGGCCTCCAGCGTGCCGACTTCGTCCTCGAGGCCGAGCGCCTGCGCGGCATGGCGCGTCAGCCCGGCCAGCGCCTCCTCCGGCGTCAGGCGGAACAATGTGCAGGCCATGTTGAGCACCAGAAGCGGCGAGGTCAGCGGCGAGGAGCCGGGATTGGCGTCGGTCGCCAGCGCGATCGGCACGCCATGCCGGCGCAGCAGCTCGATCGGCGGTTTTTGCGTCTCGCGCAGGAAGTAGAAGGCGCCGGGCAGGATCACCGCGACCGTGCCGGCCTGTTTCATGGCGATGACGCCCGCCTCGTCGAGATATTCGAGATGGTCGGCCGAGAGCGCGCCCTGGCCGGCGGCCAGCGCCGCGCCGCCGAGATTCGAGAGCTGTTCGGCGTGGATCTTGATCGCCAGGCCTCTGGCCTTGGCGGCGGCGAAGACGCGCGCCGTCTCGTCGGGCGAAAATGCGATGCCCTCGCAGAAGACATCGACCGCGTCGGCGAGATCGCCGTCCGCCACCGCGTCGAGCATCGGCCCGGCGACGAGGTCGACATACTCGCCCGAACGGCCCTTGAACTCGGGCGGGATCGCATGCGCGCCGAGGAATGTGGTGCTCACGCCGACCGGACGCTCGCGCCCGAGCCGGCGCGCCACGCGCAGGCATTTCGTCTCGGCGGCGATCTCCAGCCCGTAGCCGGACTTGATCTCGACGGTGGTGACGCCCTCGGCCAGCAGCGCGGACAGACGCCTGTCGGCGCCGGCGAAGAGCTCGGCCTCGCTTGCCGCCCGTGTTGCGGTCACGGTGGAGAGGATGCCGCCTCCGGCCCGCGCGATCTCCTCATAACTCGCGCCCTGCAGGCGCAACTCGAATTCATGGGCGCGGTCGCCGCCATGAACGAGGTGGGTATGGCAGTCGATCAGGCCGGGCGTGATCCAGCGCCGGCCGCAATCGACCGTCTCGGCGGCGTCGAGGCGCGGCGCTTTTGCCCGCGGCCCGGCATAGACGATCCGGCCGTCGCGGGCCGCGACCACGCCGTCATCGATCGCGCCATAGGGCTGGACCGCGCCCTGCGCCATCGTCGCCAGCCGGGCGTTGCTCCAGAGCCGGTCGCAGATCAGGATGTCGTCGCGCCGCTGGGTCACCCGCGTTTTCCCTCGACAATCTCCGGTGCCTGATACAATATCCATTTGCATATGCAAATGGCAAGCGGAGCGATTGCGTGACCTCGACCCTGCATCTCGCGCAGGCCCTCCTGCCGGACGGATTTGCCGACGACGTGACGCTGACGATCGCCGATGGCGTGATCACGCAGGTTCGGGCCGGAACGAAGCCCGCGGCCGGAGCCGAGCATCTTTCCGGCCTGACGCTGCCCGGCATGCCGAACCTGCACAGCCATGCCTTCCAGCGCGGCATGGCGGGGCTGGCCGAGCATCGCGGCGCGCCCGAGGATTCGTTCTGGACCTGGCGCGAGGTGATGTACCGCTTCCTCGACCGGCTCGACCCCGACGACGTCCAGGCCATCGCGGCTCAAGGCTTCGTCGAGATGCTGGAGGGCGGTTTCACCGCGCTGGCCGAGTTCCACTACCTCCACCACGACAGGGACGGCCGCCCCTATGGCGACATCGCCGCCATGGCCGGCGCGATCGCGGCGGCGGCGGAGGAGACCGGGCTCGGCCTGACGCTGCTGCCGGTGCTCTATCGCTTCGGCAATTTCGGCGGAGCGCCGCCGGCCCATGGCCAGCGCCGCTTCGTCAACGAGCGCGACGCCTATCTGCGCCTGCTCGAGGCGAGCGCGGTCGCGCTCGGATCCTTGCCCGACGCGCGGCTCGGCGTCGCGCCGCATTCGCTGCGCGCGGTCGCGCCCGACGATCTCGACTGGATCGCGTCCTTGAGGCCGGACACGCCGGTCCACATCCATGTCGCCGAGCAGATGCGCGAGGTCGAGGACAGTCTCAGGCTGACCGGCCGCCGCCCGGTCGAGCTGCTGCTGGAGAATGCGGCGCTCGGGCCGCGCTGGTGCCTGATCCACGCCACCCATCTCGCCGATGCCGAGCGCGACGGCATCGCCGCGAGCGGCGCGGTCGCGGGTCTCTGCCCGATCACGGAATCGAGCCTCGGCGACGGCATCTTCGACGGCGTGCGCTATCGCGACGCCGGCGGGGCGTTCGGCGTCGGCAGCGATTCCAATGTCCAGATCGACGCCGGCTCGGAGCTCCGCCAGCTCGAATATTCGCAGCGGCTGCGGGACCGCCGCCGCGCGCTGATGGCGGAGGCGGACGCCTCGACCGGCGTGGCGCTCTGGCGCGGGGCCTGCCTCGGCGGGGCTCGCGCCTGCGGCCGCGAGATCGGGCGGATCGCGGTCGGCTGTCGCGCCGACCTCGTCACGCTCGAAGCCGATCATCCTGCGCTCGTCGGCCGCGACGGGGCGGCGGCGCTCGACAGCGCGATCTTCGCCGCCAACGCATTGCCGTTGCGCGAGGTCAGGGTTGGCGGCAGGCGCGTCGTCGGTGAGGGTCGGCATCAGGCCCGCGAGGCGATTCGCCGCCGCTTCGGCGCGACGATGCGCAGGCTCGTGGCGCGGGACCGGGGCTGACGATGACGGATGCGGGCGGCGAAACGATCAGGCTCGACGGGGCGGGGCCGGTCTACGATCAGATCCGCCGCGCCATCCGCGACCTGATCCTCGACGGCAGCTGGCCGCCTGGCACCTCGGTTCCCCCCGAATACGCGCTGATGGAACAGCTCGGCGCCTCGCGCATGACGGTGCATCGCGCCCTCGCGCAGTTGGCCGGCGAGGGGCTGATCAACCGCCGCCGCCGTTCCGGCACCACGGTCGCGAGTCCGCCGGCCAGCCACGCCATGCTCGACATCCTCTCGATCCCGGACGAGATCCGCAATCTAGGGCAGGTCTACAGCCATGAGATCCTGTCGCGGCAGGACGGGCGGCCGACGGCGGCGGCGGCCGAGCGCTTCGCCATCAGGCGGGCGCGGCCCGTGGCGCATCTGTCGGTGCTGCATCGCGGCAGCGGCCAGCCGTATGTGCTGGAAGAGCGCGTCATCCATCTCGATACGCTGCCTGAGGCGGCAAGGGAGCTTTTCGCCGCGACGCCGCCGGGCGACTGGCTGCTGCGCAACAGCCTCTGGTCGCAGGCCGAGCATGCGATCAGCGCCGTCGCGGCCGAACCGACGGATGCGGCGCTGCTCGGGGTCGTGGCCGGCGAACCCTGTCTTCTGGTCGAGCGTCGCACCTGGAATCAGGATGCGCCGGTCACGGCCGTTCGCCTGCTCTACCCCGGCGCGCGCCATCGCTTCGTCGGACGCTTCGGACCCTACGGCGCCGTCTGAGAAAAGGCCCGCCGGGTTCGCGCCGGGCGGGCCTGACCTCGTGACGGTCGCGCTGCCTCAGCAGGCGTAGCGAACCCTGCGGCCGTATTCGTCGCGGCCGTAGCAGACCTGGTCGGGCGTCGCGGCCGAGCCGATGATCGCGCCGCCCGCGCCACCGATCGCGGCGCCGGCCAGCGCGCCGCCGGCCCTACCGGTGGCGAGGCCGCCGATGACCGCGCCGGTGCCGGCGCCGATCAGCGCGCCCGTTCCGGCGTTCTGTTCACGCGGGGTGCAAGCGCCGATCGAGGCGGCGAGCGCGGCGAGGATGAGGAATTTCTTCATGGTGTTTGGCTCCTGGCGTTCTGCTGGCCGGTGTGTCACCGCTGAACTCGACTCTTCCGCGAAGGTTCCGTCCGCGGCCGCTATGAGCGCGTCCCGATCATGTCGCCGTGGTGGCGCGATCATGGCCGGAGTTCGCCTGTCGGGGCCTCGTTCGGCCGCGCCGGCCGCCCCGGCGCCGGGAACCTTTCGGGCAACGCCAAGTTGATCCGCTGAGAGCGCCGACCGCTTTGCGGCGCCCGTGACGGAGGAGGTTCTCATGACTGACCACACCATGGCCGCGACGGCCCGCTCCACGACCGCCGGCTCCATGACGGCCAATCCGCTGATCGCCGGCGCTCGCGTCGCCGGAACCGACGTCTACAACACCGCCGGCGACCATCTCGGCGAGATCTACGACGTCATGCTCGACAAGCAGACGGGGAAGGTCGCCTATGCGATCATGTCCTTCGGCGGCTTTCTCGGACTCGGCGAGAAATACCACCCGATTCCGTGGAGCGTGCTCGACTACGACACGGGCCGAGGCGGCTATGTCGTCCCCCTGACCAAGGACAAGCTCGAGGCGGCGCCGATGTACGACAGCGCCGGCGAGCCCGACTGGGACGACAAGGCCTATGGCAAGCGCGTCCACGATTACTACGGCACGATGCCCTACTGGATGATGTAGGGCTCGCCAGACGCAGGTCGCGGCGGTTGCTATCCCCCCAGCCGAACCGTCGTGGCGGCGGGATGCGGGCCGAAAGGCCCGCATCTTCTTTTTCGACGCATGCCGGCCTTTTCGCGGAACCAAAAAGCGCGAGCGGCGTCATGTCTCGAGACTTCACACCTTCAGAGATTTCACTTCGGGCGCATGCCGCCGAAGTCGAGGAGAGCGTCATGCGGATAAGGTACGGCTATCGCATCGAGCTGCTGTGCCAGCAGGATCTGCCCCTGATCACCATGCTCGATGTGCATCCGTCTCGGCGCCATGATCTCGTGCGGCCTGACGAGATGGTGGTGACCGCGCTCGCCGACCGGATGAAGCCCATTCCCGTGAATCAGTATCTCGATCAGTTCGGCAACATCTGTCGCCGGATGGTGGTGCCGGCCGGCGGCGCGATCCTGCATTCCGAAGGCGTCGTGCACGATTCCGGCGAACCGGAGCCGCTGGGCCATGGCGCGCCGGAGGTGCCGCCGTCGCGCCTTCCCGACGAGGCGCTCGTCTATCTGCTGGGCAGCCGCTATTGCGAGACCGACAAGCTCGCGCCGCAGGCCTGGAGCCTGTTCGGCCATATCCCCGCCGGCTGGGAACGCGCGCAGGCGGTCGTCGATTTCGTCCATAACCACCTGACCTTCGGCTACCACTTCGCCCGCAACACCCGCACTGCCGCCGAGGCCTTCGAGGAGCGGATCGGCGTCTGCCGCGATTTCGCGCATCTCGCGGTGGCTTTCTGCCGCTGCCTCAACATTCCGGCGCGCTACTGCAACGGCTATCTCGGCGATATCGGCGTGCCGCCGAACCCGGCCCCGATGGATTTCAACGCCTGGTTCGAGGTCTTCCTCGGCGGGCGCTGGTACACGCTGGATGCAAGGCACAACCAGCCGCGCATCGGCCGCGTCGTAATCGCGCGTGGCCGCGATGCGACCGACGTCGCGATGATGAACTCGTTCGGACCGCATGTGCTGCGGCGTTTCGAGGTCATCACCGAGGAGGTCGAGGAGGAGGTCGCGATAGCGCCGGTGACTCCGCTCAACGGCCACTGGCAGCATCAGGCCGCGCTGGCCTGAACCGTCGGGCTGTCATCTCGTGCAAGCCCTTCCTATATGCGAAGATGCGGGCGCGGTCACGGCAACAGGCTTGCGGCCGGAATCTGCAACGCAACGATCCCGAGTTGTTCGTCAGGTCGCCATGCGCCACATCGTCGTCGTCAATGCCCGCGCCGGAACCGTTCTGGAGGCCGGAGCCGAGGCTTTCGAGGCGCGCATCGTCGCCGCCTTCGAGGCGCATGGCTGCACGGCCGAGGTCAAGCTGGTCCATCCGCGCGAACTCGACGACGCGCTGGCCCTGGCGATCAACGACGGCGACGCCGTTCCCGTCATCGCCGGCGGCGACGGCACCATCAACCGCGTCCTGCCGGTGCTGCTGGAGGCCGGCAAGCCGGTCGGCGTGCTGCCGCTCGGCACCGTCAACGTGCTCGGCCGCGATCTCGGGCTTTACGGCACGCTGGAACATCAGATCGAGGCGCTCTGCAAGGGGGCGCCCGTGACCATGGATGTCGGCGCGCTGAACGATCGGCTGTTCCATTCGATCTCCGGCATGGGCTTCTTCAGCCTGATGGCGCGGGAGCGCGAGCATGCCCGCCGGCGCTTTCCCTTCAGCCGCGCCATCGCTTTCGCCTTCGCCGCGACCCGTTCGATCCTGTTCACGCGCGCGATCACGGTCGATATCCGCATCGCCGAGGAGCGTCAGATCGTCCAGGCCGACGCCGTGCTCGTCACCGTCAACTGCTTCGACGGCGCGGACTGGCGTCGCGACCGTCTCGACGGCGGCGTCTTCGAGGTCCATGTGCTGAAGGCCGGCGGTCTGCTCTCGCGCTGCAAGGCGGCATTGTCGATCGTCTCCGGGCGCTGGCGCAGTTCCGCCAACCTGACCTCGTTCACCGGCGACAGCGTGACCCTGACGCGCCGCGACAAGCGCCGCGGCCACATCACCTTCGACGGCGAGGTCGAGCGCAAGGCGGGGCCAATCGCCTACCGGCTGCTGCCAAAGGCGATCCGGCTGATAGCGGCGCGCCGGGAACCTGACGAAGCGTCCGAACTTGACCGGGCCGTCGCCTGAGCACACTTCTTCCAGACGGCTTTCACCAGGAAAACGATGTCCGCGCTTCGCCCACATACCCTCGTCCCGGTCGCCGCCGCCTGCGCTTTCGCGGGGCTGACGCTGTTCATCGTGTCGGGACGCAGTTTTGCCTTCGATTCCTGGCTGGTGCTGCTGCTGCGCGAGGCCAACGATCCGGCGACGCCGCTCGGTCCGGCCTGGCTGCGCGAGGCGATGCGCGACCTGACGGCGCTCGGCAGCTTCGTCGTGCTGGGTATCATGACGGTCGTCGCCTGCCTGACGCTGAGGCTCAGCGGCTATCGGCATCTCGCAACCGGCCTGCTGATCAGCGTCGTCTCGGCCAGCATGGTCAGCACCGGCCTGAAGGCCCTGATCGGGCGCGCGCGGCCCGACATCGTCGAGCAGAGCGTGCGGACCTTCACCGCGAGCTTTCCGAGCGGCCACGCATTCCTGTCGGCGGTGACGCTGCTCTGCATCGCCGGCTTCGTCGGCATCGCCTCGCGGCGGGAGGACATGGCGCGGCTCTGCCTCGTCCTGGCCTGGATCCTGATCGTGGTGATCGGCGCGAGCCGGATCTATCTTGGCGTCCACTGGCCGACCGACGTGATCGCCGGCTGGTGCCTCGGCATCGTCTGGTCGAGCGTCGCCGTGGCCTGGCTCGGCCGGAAGATGGCGAAGGCCGAGCCGCTCGCGCCGGACCCGGCGGCCGAACGATGAACCATGACGCAGGAGAGAGACCGGCATGACACGATTTCTCCTGCTCTATGCCGCGACCGCGCTGGTGCTGTTCCCGCTCGATTTCCTCTGGCTCGGCTATGTGGCGCGCGGCTTCTACGCCTCGCGTCTCGGCGATCTCCTGCTGCCGCAGCCGCGCCTCGGCGTCGCGGCGGCGTTTTACGTCTTCTACGTCGCGGGCGTCGTCTGGTTCGCGATCCTGCCCAATCTCGCCTCGGGCAGCCTGATGGCGGCCTTCCTGACCGGCGCTGCCTTGGGCTTCGTCGCCTACGGCACCTACGACGCGACGAATTTCGCGACCCTGAAAGGCTATCCGCTCTCCATCGCCGTCGTCGATCTGATCTGGGGCATGGCCCTGACCGCCGTCAGTGCCGCCTGTGGCCTATATGTCGCAACGCGCTGGTTCGGCGTGACGGCGGGCTGAGGCGCGGAACCTTGGCGGCGCCGTGGGGTTGTGGGGCCGTCGCGCTGCCTGCGACGCACAATGCCGGAACCCATCGATGCAGTCCTCGCGCACCCTCCTGATCGCCCTCGTCGTCGTTCTCGTCGTGGGCCTCGCGGTCACCGGCTACGCGCTCTATCAGGAGAAGAAGCAGCCCGAGGGCGTCGAGATCTCCGTCGGCAAGAACGGCCTGTCCATCAAGGAGAAGTAAGGCCGAAACGGCGGCTGTGGCGACGCTGCTCTCTGCAAGTATCTCGGATACGATGCGCGGAAGGACTGGCGCGATAGCCGCGGCGGCAGTGGCCTTCGTCGGCCAAAGCGGTTACCACCGCCCACGAAATCCATAGTCGCCGTGGGAGGCCTCAAGATGACCGAGATGTTCAAGAACCTGATCGCCGGCGAGTGGGCCGCGGGCGGCAACGCCTCGCGCAACATAAACCCCTCCAACACCGGCGACGTCGTCGGCGAATACGCGCAAGGCTCGGCCGAACAGCTCGACGACGCGGTGGCAGCCGCCAAGGCCGCCTTTCCGGCCTGGAGCCGCTCCGGCCCGCAGGAGCGCTACGAGATCCTGAAGAAGGCCTCCGACGAGATCCTCGCCCGCAAGGAGGAACTCGGCCGCCTGCTCTCGCGCGAGGAGGGCAAGACGCTGGCCGAAGGCATCGGCGAGGCCGGCCGCGCCGGCCAGATCTTCGCCTTCTTCGCCGGCGAGTGCCTTCGGCTCGGCGGCGAGGCCGTGCCCTCCGTGCGGCCCGGCGTCGGCGTCGAGATCACCCGCGAGCCGCTCGGCATCATCGGCATGATCACGCCCTGGAACTTCCCGATCGCGATCCCGGCCTGGAAGATCGCTCCCGCGCTCGCCTGGGGCAATTGCGTCGTCGTCAAGCCGGCCGATCTCGTTCCGGCCTCGGCCTGGGCGCTGGTCGACATCGTCCACCGCGCCGGCCTGCCCAAGGGCGTGCTCAACCTCGTCATGGGCCGCGGTTCCGTCGTCGGCCAGGCGCTGCTGACCCACAAGGACGTGCAAGCGATCTCCTTCACCGGCTCGGTCTCGACCGGCCGCAAGGTCGCCGAGGCCTGCATCGCCTCGAATCCGATGAAGAAGGTCCAGCTCGAGATGGGCGGCAAGAATCCGCTCGTCGTGCTCGACGACGCCGATCTGAAAACCGCCGTCGAGGCCGCCGTCACCGGCGCCTATTTCTCGACCGGCCAGCGCTGCACGGCGTCCTCGCGCCTGATCGTGCAGGCCGGCATCCATGACCGCTTCGTCGAAGCCTGCATCGAGCGTCTGAAGGGCGTGGTCGTCGACGATGCGCTGAAGGCCGGCACCCATATCGGCCCGGTCGTCGACCAGGGCCAGCTCGATCAGGACCTGAAATACATCCAGATCGCCAAGGACGAGGGCGGCAGGCTCGCCTTCGGCGGCGAACTGCTCAAGCGCGAGACGCCCGGCTTCTACCTCCAGCCGGCGCTCTTCACCGAGACGACGAACAGCATGCGCATCTCGCGCGAGGAGGTGTTCGGCCCGGTCGCCAACATCATCCGCGTCAAGGACTATGACGAGGCGCTCGGCATCGCCAACGACACCGAGTTCGGCCTGTCCTCGGGCATCTGCACGACCTCGCTGAAGCACGCGACGCATTTCAGGCGCAATGCCGAGGCCGGCATGGTCATGGTCAACCTCGCGACCGCCGGCGTCGACTACCACGTCCCCTTCGGCGGCCGGAAAGGCTCGAGCTACGGCCCGCGCGAACAGGGGGCCTATGCGAAGGAGATGTATACGACGGTGAAGACGGCCTACACGCTGGCTTGAGGGTCTCGCTCAGGAATCGCCGCGCGGGCGTTCGGGCTTGGGCCCGAACGCTTCCGCTTCGAGGGCATCCGGCAGTGAGCAAGGTATATTCAGGTCACGATTCCGAACTCAGGATCGCCATGGAGTCGCGCGCGCCATGGATGACATGCGCGATTTCGACGACATCCGCTTTGATGCGATAGAGATCAGATAGCGGCGATAGACTTTTCTGCGAACGCCTTGGCTTTCCAGCCCTTCGGCCAGCGGCGAAGCCAATGGCGCCAGCCCGATCGCGTGACAGGCTTCCTGTATGGTGAAGAGAAAGCGCGCTGCTCTTTCGGGACTTTCGGCGGCCATGTAGGCGCCGATGCCAGCAAGGTCGGCTTCGGCCTCCGCAGTGACGACGACCCGCATCAATCGGCGGCTTGGGCCATGGCTTCGTATTTGGCGATCAGACTGTCGAAAACCTCGGCGGCCGGCTTGACCCTGCCGGCATCGGCATCGGCGAGATCTCGCGCGATTGCGGCATGGAGTTCCGCCCGCCGCTCTTCGCGGAGCCCGACCAGCTTCATCGCTTCGTGAAGGACGGCCTCGGGCGAAGCGTAGTGCCCTGCGTCGACCAGGCTGGTCCGAAGGACTGATCATCATCGTCGAGCTTGACCGGCGCGGACATGACTTGTTCCTGTTAGATCGCCAATATAGGCGCATGCTGCGTCGCGCCGCCATTGGTCGCTTCAATACCCCAACCCGACATAATTCTCCGCCAGCGCCGCCATCGCGTGCTCCGACGACACCAGATAATCGAGCTCCGCGCGCTGCATCCGCTGCTCGAAGCCGCTCTTGTCGGGGAAATGGTGCATCAGCGAGGTCAGGTGCCAGGAGAAGCGCTCGGCCTTCCAGACCCGCGCCAGCGCCCTGGCCGAATAGCTCTGGATGCCGGCATCCGAGCGCTCGCCGTAGTGCTCGATCAACGCTTCCGACAAATAGTGCACGTCGCTGGCGGCGAGGTTGAGCCCCTTGGCCCCGGTCGGCGGCACGATATGGGCGGCGTCGCCGGCCAGGAACAGTTTGCCGAAGCGCATCGGCTCGGTGACGAAGGAGCGCAGGGGCGCGATCGATTTCTCGATCGAGGGGCCGGTCACCAGCGCCTCGGCCGAGGCCGGATCGAGCCTGCGCCGGAGCTCGTCCCAGAAGCGATCGTCCGACCAGTCCTCGACTTTCTCGTCGAGGCCGCATTGCACGTAATAGCGGCTGCGGCTTGCCGAACGCATCGAGCACAACGCAAAGCCGCGCTCTTCGCCGGCATAGATCAGTTCGTGCGAGACCGGCGGCACATCGGCCAGGATGCCAAGCCAGCCAAAGGGATAGACCCGTTCGAACAGGCGCAGCGCGTTCTCAGGGATGCTGGCGCGGGAGACGCCGTGATAGCCGTCGCAGCCGGCGATGAAGTCGCAGTCCAGGCGTCGCTGCCGCCCGCTCTCGCTGAAGGTCACATAGGGCCGGGCGCCGTCGAAATCGTGCAGCGCGACATCGTCGGCGTCGAACACGGTCTTGCCGCTCTGCGAAGCGCGAAGATCCATCAGGTCGCGCGTCATCTCGGTCTGGCCGTAGACGGTGACGTGCTTGCCGCCGGTCAGGCGGTCGAGCGCGACGCGATGGCGCTGGCCGCCGAAGAGCAGCTCGAAGCCGTCATGCTTGAGCCCCTCGGCATGCAGCCTCGCGCTCGCGCCGACCTTGTCGAGCAGCGCGACGGTGCCCTGTTCGAGCACGCCAGCGCGAATGCGCGCCAGCACATAGTCGCGACTTTTGCGCTCGACGATGACGGCGTCGACGCCGGCAAGCTGAAGCAGCTGGCCGAGCAGCAGCCCGGCCGGACCCGATCCGATGATGGCGACCTGCGTGCGCAAGCTGTTCTCCAAAACCCCGCCGAGGCGCGGCCGCGCGCCATCGGCCGCGCCAACATGCCAGCATGCCGCCGCGCGAACAAGTTGTCATAGCAACTAATTATGAAGAAGGATCGCCCGGCGGCTCGCGCTGGCCATGCTCATCCGATCGGAATCACATCGACGGCGACGCCGACCTTCTGCGAGCCGGGGCCGACCAGCACGCCGTCGAGCGGCGAGACGTCGGCGTAGTCGCGCCCGAAGGCGGTGACGATATGGTCGTCGGCGACGATCAGATCGTTGGTCGGATCGAGCCCGATCCAGCCGGTCTCCGGCCCGCACCACAGCATCACCCAGGCATGGCTGGCGTCGGCGCCCTCCAGCCGCTTCTGCCCTGGCGGCGGAATGGTGCGGATATAGCCGCTGACATAGGCCGCCGGCAGGCCGAGGCCACGCAGGCCGGCGATCATGATATGGGCGAAATCCTGGCAGACGCCGTGACGCTCGGCGAAGGCTTCCGCCAGCGGCGTCGAGACTTCCGTCGCGTCGGGATCGTACGCGAACTCGGCCCTGATCCGCGCCATCAGCTCGCAGGCCGCCTCGAGCGCCGGCCGCAGCGGCGGAAAGCTCTTGCGCGCATAATCCACGACCTCCTCGACCTGCGGCGTCAGCCGGCTCGGAAAGAGCTGATGCGCGGGCGAATCCGGCGCGAGGCTGGCGGACGCCTGCGCCAGCGCGGCGACCTCCTCCCAGTGCCGGGTCAGGCCGGGATGCGGCGCGGGCGGCCGGTTGACCGCGATCCGCGCGCGCATCTCGACCTTGAGCTCGCGATGCGGTTTCGAGATCGTGATCGTCGTCATCCGGTTGCCGAAGAAGCACGCGCCGTCGATGCGCTCGGCCGGGCGCGGCGAGATCGAGAGGTCGGCGCGCTCGACGCGCTGGCCGCCATCGTCGCGCGGCAGAAGCCGCAGGATGCAGCGGGCGAACGGGACCGGGCGGCTGTAGCCATAGGTCGTGACGTGGCGCAGGTCGTAGATCACGCGATGCCCGTCAGCCGCGAGCCTTCGGGCGCGTTGTTCTGCAGGAAATAGCGCTCGGCGATGGCGCTGGAGAGCCCCATCAGCAACTGCTCGAACAAAAGGATGCCGCTGCGGTCGAGCCGCGCGGCTTCGGCGATGCGGCACTCGGCGGCGAGCTTCAGCGCCAGCCGGCGCGGCGCCTCCAGCATGCCGTCCTCGTTGAGCGAGGGCAGGGTCGCGATCTCGGCGTCGAGCCTGTCGATCTGGAACGCGGCCGAGCGCGGGTTGTAGGGGTCGAGCATGACGAGATCGAGCACGGGGTGGAGGCTGGCGCCGAGCAGATAGCGCGAGCGGTAGGTGATCTGCGAATCGGTCAGGTCGAGCAGGGCGTCGAGCGCGTCGGCCGGCGCGGTCGCATCAGTGAAATGCCGGGCGAAGCGGCAGGTCGCGATGCCGCGCTCGATGCGCCGGCCGATATCGAGGAAGCGCCAGCCCGGCCCGCGCACCATGTTCTCCTGGGAGAGGCCGGAGAAGGCGGCGAGCGACTTCAGCGCCCGGTCGGCGATCTCATAGGCCTCGCCGGCGCTGGGCGGCTTGCTGACGACGCGGGTGAGCTGGTGCCGCAGGTCGCTGAACAGCCGCCAGGCGTCGATCGAGAGCCGCTCGCGGATCACCGACGCCGTTCGGCGCGCCTCCAGCACGTTGGCCGCCGCCGAGCCGTACTGCTCGGGGTCGTGCAGCGCGGCCGAGGCCTGAAGGGCCGGCGCCTGGCCCTTGCCGCCGGGGGCCGCGCCCCAGGCGACGAGCAGGTTGGCGAGCCGCTTCAGCGTGTCGGGCCGGCCGGGCGTGGCGGTGTCGGCGTCGATCAGGCGGCCGAGCAGGGCGCGCACCAGGCGCAGCGTCGCCTCGGTCCGTTCCAGATAGCGGCCGAGCCAGAACAGGTTGTCGGCGGCCCGGCTCGGCAACGTGCCGACGAGGCGGCGGATCGCGGTGCGTTCGGGCGTCTGCAACAGCGAGACCGGCTCGACCGGCGCGTCGGACGTGACCCAGACATCCGAGGAGCGCACGCCGCTGCGCATGCTGACGGCGCGCGCGTCGGGCTCGTCCGAGATGCGGCAGAAGCCGCCCGGCATCACCTTCCAGCCGTCGGGCGTCGCGGCGGCGAAGACGCGCAGCGTCACCGGGCGCGGCTGGAGCCGGCCGTTCTGGAAGACGGGCATGGTCGAGAGCCTGACGATCTCCTGCCCGACATAGTCCATGCCGCGCGCCTCGATCCGGGCGCGCAGCGCATTGCGCTCGGCCGCCGGCAATTCGCCGGCGAGGATCGGTCCGGTGTCGAGCCCGCCGCCGGCCGAGCGGAAGGCCGGCGCGATGCTCATCCCGTCGAGCCGGTCGAGCACGGCGGCGCGCTCCTTCGGCTGCCCGCACCACCAGGTCGCGACATTGGGCAGGATCATCTTCTCGCCGAGCAGCCGCTCGCCGATCGCGGGCAGGAAGCCCATCAGCGCGCGCGCCTCGACGACGCCGGAGCCGAGCCCGTTGGCGACGTGGACATTGCCCTGCCGCACCGCCTGCACCAGCCCCGCCACGCCGAGCTGCGAATGCGCGTTGAGTTCGAGCGGGTCGGAGAAATCGCCGTCGATGCGTCGCCAGATCACGTCGGCGCGCTTGGGGCCGGCGATGGTGCGGACATGGATGCGCCCGTCGCGCATCATCAGGTCGCCGCCCTCGACCAGAAGGAAACCGAGATAGCGCGCCAGATAGGTCTGCTCGAAATAGCTTTCGTTCAGCGGGCCGGGCGTCAGCAGGCAGATGCGCGGCTCGACGCGGCGCGAGCCCGCGACGAGGCCTGCGCGAAAACCCTGGAAGAAGGCGGCGAGCCGCTCGATGTTCATGGTCCGGAACAGCTCCGGAAAGGCGCGCGCCAGGGCGAGGCGGTTCTCCAGCGCGTAGCCCGCGCCGGAGGGGGCCTGCGTCCGGTCGCCCAGCACCCACCAGCGCCCGTCCGGCCCGCGGCCGAGATCGGCGGCGTAGAGCTGCAGGCCGCCGCCGCCGGGCGCGCCATGCAGCGGCCTGAGATAATCCGGACTGCCGGTGACGATCGAGGCGGGCAGTAGCCCGCTCGCGATCATTTCGCCGGGACCATAGATGTCGTCGAGCAGGCCGGCGAGCAGTTGCGCGCGCTGCGCCACGCCCGCCGCGATCGTCTCCCATTCCGCGCCGGTGATGACCAGCGGCACATGGGAAAGCGGCCAGGCGCGCTCGCCGGCGAGCGGGTCGCGCGCGTCGAGATCGCCATGGACGCGGTAGGAGACGCCGGTGTCGCGGACATGCCGGTCGGCGAGGCCGAAGCGCTGGGTCAGCTCCTCCTGCGAGAGCGCGCTCCATTCGGCGAGGAAGGGCTCCCAATGCGGCCGAACCCGGCCCTCGCCGTCGATGAACTCGTCATGGACGCCGGGCAGCGGCCGGTAGCCGGACAACAGGGCGCCGCGCCGCTCCGTCTTCAGTCGCGTCGACGAGGAGCGGCCCTGCAGCGCCATCGGTCCATCAAACCCTCATGGGACGCCGCAGATCCAAGGTCATTGGAAAGTCCGGGCTGCGCTCCTCCGGCGGAATCGCCAGCGCGCCCGGACTATGACCGATTGACTCGAAACGCGCGAGCCGCCGCGCCTCCGCCTCGTAGGAATTCACAGGCGGCGTCTCGTAGTTGCGCCCGCCGGGATGGGCGACATGGTAGACGCAGCCGCCGAGCGAGCGCCCGACCCATGAATCGACGATGTCGAAGATCAGCGGCGCATGCACCGGAATCGTCGGGTGCAGGCCGGATGCCGGCTGCCACGCCTTGAAGCGCACGCCGCCGATCGCCTCGCCCGAGCGGCCGACAGGCGTGATCGGGATGCGGCGGCCGTTGCAGGCGACGATGTGGCGGCCGGGCACGAGCCCGCTCGCCTTGACCTGCAGCCGCTCGACCGACGAATCGACATAGCGCACCGTGCCGCCGATCGCGCCCTCCTCGCCCATCACGTGCCAGGGCTCCAGCGCCTGCCGGATCTCGATCGAGACGCCGCCATGCTCGACATTGCCGTAGAACGGGAAGCGGAACTCGGCCTGCGCCTCGAACCAGACCGGGTCGAAGGCGTAGCCGGCGCGATTGAGATCGGCGAGCACGTCGCCGAAATCCTGCCAGACCATCTCGGGCAGCATGAAGCGGTCGTGCAGGGTCGTGCCCCAGCGCACCAGCTCGCCTCCCTGAGGCTCGCGCCAGAACCAGGCGACCAGCGCCCGGATCAGCAGCTGCTGCGCCAGCGACATCCGCGCGTCCGGCGGCATCTCGAAGGAGCGGAACTCGATCAGCCCGAGCCGCCCGGTCGGTCCGTCGGGCGAATAGAGCTTGTCGATGCAGATCTCGGTGCGGTGCGTGTTGCCGGAGACGTCGACGAGCAGGTTCCGCAGCAGCCGGTCGATCCGCCAGAGCGGGATCGACGGCTCGCCCGGCTTCGGGATCATCGAGAGCGCGATCTCGAGCTCGTAGAGCTGGTCGTGGCGCGCCTCGTCGATGCGCGGCGCCTGGCTCGTCGGGCCGATGAACAGTCCGGAGAACAGGAAGGACAGCGACGGGTGCCGGTTCCAGTACAGGATGATGCTCTTCAGCACGTCCGGCCGGCGCAGGAAGGGCGAATCCGGCGGGGTCACGCCGCCGAGCACGACGTGGTTGCCGCCGCCGGTGCCGGTATGGCGGCCGTCGACCATGAACTTCTCGGCGCAGAGCCGCGACTGCCGCGCCTCCTCATAGACGCCGCGCGTGATCTCGACCGCCTCGCGCCAGTTCCTGGCCGGGTGGATGTTGACCTCGATCACTCCGGGATCGGGCGTCACCTTGATGTTGCTCAGGCGCGGGTCGTGCGGCGGCGAATAGCCCTCGATATGGACCGGCTGGCCGAGTTCCGTCGCCACCGCCTCTACGCTGGCGATCAGGTCGAGATAGTCCTCCAGCTTCTCGACCGGCGGCAGGAAGACGCAGAGCACGTTGTCGCGGACCTCGAGGCTGAGCGCGGTGCGGACATGCTCGCCGCCGATCTCCTGCTCCTGCCGGTCCTGGGCGCCCGAGCCTGGCGCGGGTTCGACCGCGCGCGACATCTGGGCATGCGCACCCATTCCACTCTCGAAGCCCTCATCCTGAGGAGCGCCCGCAATGCGCGTCTCGAAGGATGCTCCAGTGGTCCCGGGGCCTGCTGGAACATCCTTGGGGACGGCCGCCGACGCGGCCTCCTCGGTATGAGGGCCGAGCGATGCGGGCGAGCGTCCTCCCGCCGTCGGCAACGGCCCGCGCGGCTCCATCGGATCCTGGGGATGGATGTGCGGGTATTGGTCCTTCGGCACGACCGGCAGCGAGCCGAGCGGCAGCCGGTAGCCGACGGGCGAATCGCCAGGCACCAGAAAGAGCTTGCCGCGCCGGAGCTTCCATTTCTCCGAGCGCCAGCGCCGGTCGCCGGCCTGGCTCTGCCAGCGCTGCACCGGGATGACGTAGCCCCGCGGCTTGCCGAGGCCGAGCTGGAAGACCTGCGCCATGCGGGCGCGCTCCTCGGGGTCGGCTAGGCGAGGGTCGAGCGGATCGACATTGTCTGGAAGCTGCGCCTCCTGGAGCAGCCAGTGGCCGGTATCCTCATAGGCCGGCAACACATAGTCCGTCCCAAGGCCCAGTTTCTCCGAGAGGCCGGCCGCCAGCGCCTCCGCGTCGCCGATCGAGGCGGCCTGCTCCAGTTCGCGGTCGCCGCCGGTCCGGGCGCCGGGCTCGCGCGCGATCAGGGCGGCATTGCGCCAGATCGGCTCGCCATCGGCACGCCAGTAGAGCGCGAAGGCCCAGCGCGGCAGGCTCTCGCCCGGATACCATTTGCCCTGGCCGTAATGCAGCATCCCGCCCGGCGCGAAGCGCTCGCGCAGCCGCCGGATCAGCGCGTCGGCGCGGTGTCGCTTGGTCGGGCCGACGGCGGCGATGTTCCATTCCTCGCCGGTCTGGTCGTCGATCGAGACGAAGGTCGGCTCGCCGCCCATGGTCAGGCGGACATCGCCGGCTGTCAGATCGGCCTCGACCTGTTCGCCGAGCGCGTCCAGCCGCGACCAGGATTCGTCGGAGAAGGGCAGGGTGATGCGCGGCGCCTCGTGGACGCGATCGACCCGCATCGAGAAGTCGAAGGTCGTTTCGGCATAGCCCGCTAGCCCTGAGACCGGCGCGGCCGAACGGTAGTGCGGCGTCGCCGCCAGCGGCAGGTGACCCTCGCCGGTGAGCAGGCCGGATGTCGGATCGAGCCCGATCCAGCCCGCGCCGGGGATGTAGATCTCGGCCCAGGCGTGCAGGTCGGTGAAGTCCTTGTCTGTGCCGCGCGGGCCCTCGAGCGGGTCGATGTCGGCCTTCATCTGGATCAGGTAGCCCGAGACGAAGCGCGCCGCGAAGCCGAGATGGCGCATGATCTGGACGAGCAGCCAGCTCGTGTCGCGGCACGAGCCGGACCTGATGTGGAGCGTATGCTCGGGCTCCTGCACGCCCGGCTCCATGCGGATGCCATAGGCGATGCCGGCGGCGAGCTTCGCGTTGAGGTCGACGATGAAATTGACCGTGTTGACCGGCTCGCGCGGGATCGTCGCGAGATAGGCCGAGAGCAGCGGGCCGGCGGGCTCGGTGACGAGATAGGGCGCGAGCTCCGCCCGCAATTCGTCGGGATAGGCGAAGGGAAAGGTCTCGGCGTCGGTCTCGACGAAGAAATCGAACGGGTTGATGATCGACAGCTCGGTGACGAGATCGACCTCGATGCGGAACTCCCTGACCGGCTCCGGGAAGACATAGCGCGCCAGCCAGTTGCCGCTCGGATCCTGCTGCCAGTTCACGAAATGCTCGGGCGGGCTCACCTTCAGCGCGTAGCTGTTGATCGCGGCGCGGCAATGCGGCGCGGGCCGAAGCCGGATGATCTGCGGGCCGAGCGTGACCGGCCGGTCGTATTTGTAATGGGTGACGTGGTTCAGCGCGGCGATGATGGCCAAGGCGGACCTGCTTCACATGATGCGCGAGGCTTGAGCGCCAGGCCGGGTCACGTTAGCGGCGCGGCATGGGCGCGCAAAGCCGCAACTTGCGCAAGTCGCCGCCAACAAAACCGGCCTCTGCGCAAGAATCGGGCAATCTCGCGGCGGCTGCCCCGGGGACGGAAAGGCGGCGCTGGACATCGCGCGCGGAACGGTTCCACATTGCACGAAGAGCCGCGGCCATCGTGCAGGAACGAGCCGCAGGCCCGCAACATATGGGGATTTTAATGCGTCACGTCACCAAACTGATGGTCGCTTCCGCCTTCATGGCGTTGATGGCCACGACCGCGCTCGCCCAGACGCCGAAGGACACCGTCGTCATGGCCAAGCAGATCGACGACATCATCACGCTCGATCCGGCCGAGGCCTTCGAATTCTCCGGCGTCGAGGTCGTGACCAATGTCTACGACAAGCTGATCGGCGTCGATCTCGCCAGGAACAACGCGCTCGTCGGCGAGCTCGCCCAGAGCTGGACCGTCAGTCCCGACCAGTTGACCTACACCTTCAAGCTCCGCCCCGGCGTGAAATTTCACTCCGGCAACGCGCTGACCGCCGCCGACGTGGTCTATTCGATCCAGCGCGCCGTGACGCTGAACAAGTCGCCGGGGTTCATCCTGGCCCAGTTCGGCTTCACCAAGGACAACGTGCTGGACAAGGTGAAGGCCACGGATGACGCCACCGTCACGATCGAGGTCTCGAAGCCCTTCGCGCCGAGCTTCTTCCTCAACTGCCTGACCTCGGGCGTCGCCTCGGTGGTCGACTCCAAGCTGGTCAAGGCCAACGAGAAGGACGGCGACTGGGGCAATGGCTGGATGAAGCTGAACTCGGCCGGCTCCGGCGCCTACAAGGTCCGCGCCTACCGGCCCAACGAGCAATATGCGCTCGACGCCAACGAGGGCTGGTACAAGGGCGCGCCCAAGAACAAGCGCGTCATCGTGCGTCATGTCGCGGAGCCCGCCTCGCAGCGCCTGCTGCTGGAAAAGGGCGACATCGACGTCGCCCGCAACCTCTCCAAGGACCAGCTCGCCGCGGTCAAGGCCAACAAGGACATCGAGATCGTCCAGGGCGACAAGGGCTACATTCTCTATCTCGGCCTCAACACCAAGAACCCGAACCTCGCCAAGCCTGAGGTGCGCGAGGCGCTGAAATGGCTGGTCGACTACCAGTCGATCGAGAAGAACATCGTCGAGGGCACCTACAAGCACCACGAGGCCTTCCTGCCCAAGGGCTTCCTCGGCGCGATCGACGACAAGCCCTACAAGTTCGATCCCGCCAAGGCCAAGGAGCTGCTCGCCAAGGCCGGCCTGCCGAACGGCTTCACCGTCACCATGGACGTGCGCTCGGTCTCGCCGATCACCGACATCGCCCAGGCCGTGCAGGCGAGCTGGGCCCAGGCCGGCATCAAGCTCGAGCTGATCCCCGGCGACGGCAAGCAGACCCTGACCAAGTACCGCGCCCGCACCCACGACATCTATATCGGCCAGTGGGGCCCGGACTATCTCGACCCGCACACCAACGCCGAGACCTTTGCCATCAACGAGAACAACGGCGAGGACGCCAAGTCGAAGACGCTGGCCTGGCGCAATGCCTGGGACATCCCGGAGATGACCAAGGTCACCCAGGCCAACGTGCTGGAATCGGACGCCGCCAAGCGCGCCGCGACCTATGAGACGCTGCAGCGCGACCACCAGAAGGTCTCGCCCTTCGTCATCATGTTCCAGCAGGTCGAGGTCTCGGCCGATCGCAAGGGCGTCACCGGCTGGGTGATCGGGCCGAGCTCCGACACCAATTTCTACGCGCCGATCGCCAAGAACTGAACCCGCCGACCGACATCGCCCGCCGCGCCCCAAAAAGGTCGCGGCGGGTTTTCTGCTTTGACCGGACGCAAGCCAGACGCATGATCGAACCAGGAACCGCCATGCCCGCTCGGCAGGACAGGATGCGGCTATGACCAGCCTGACGGACGCGCCAATTCCCGCGCCGGTTCCCAAGCCGGGCTCGCCCGGACGTGCGCTGCGCTGGAGCAAGCTGCTCTGGCGCGAGCTGACCACGGTCGCGATCACGCTGTTCGGGCTTCTGCTGGTGACCTTCTTCATCGCCCGCGTCATCCCGATCGACCCAGTGCTGGCCGTCGTCGGCGACAACGCCCGGCCGGACGTCTACGAGAACGCCCGTCTCGCGCTCGGTCTCGACAAGCCGCTCTGGCGGCAATTCGCGATCTATGTCGGCAAGGTCTTCACCGGCGATCTCGGCACCTCGGTGCTGACGGCCCAGAAGGTCACCGACGACATCCGCCGCGTATTCCCGGCGACCCTGGAGCTCGCCACGCTCGGCACGCTGATCGGCGTCGTGCTCGGCGTGCCGCTCGGCATCGTCGCGGCGGTCAACCAGGGCCGCTGGCAGGACCAGGTCGCGCGCCTCATCGGCCTGTTCGGCTATTCGGTGCCGGTGTTCTGGCTCGGGCTGATGGGCCTGCTGCTGTTCTACGCCAGGCTCGGCTGGGTCGCCGGCCCCGGCCGCATCGGCGTCGCCTTCCAGGATTTCGTCGATCCGATCACCAACATCGTCATCCTCGACGCCATGCTGCAGGGAGAATGGGATGCGGCGAGAAACGCGTTCTCGCATCTCATCCTGCCGGCGGCGGTGCTCGGCCTGCTCAGCGTCGCCTATATCAGCCGGATGACCCGCAGCTTCATGATCACCGAGCTGCAGCAGCAATATGTCGTCGCCGCCCGCGTGAAGGGGCTCTCGGAATGGCGGGTGGTCATCCGCCATGCGCTGCGCAACGCCGCCGTGCCTCTCGTCACCGTCATCGCCCTGTCCTACATGCATCTTCTGGAGGGCTCGGTGCTGACCGAGACGATCTTCGCCTGGCCGGGTCTCGGCCGCTACCTGACCAACGCCTTGCTGAACGCCGACATGAACGCCGTTCTCGGCGGCACGCTGGTCGTCGGCGTGGTCTTCATCGCGGTCAATCTGTTCACCGACATCCTGGGCCGCATCGCCGATCCAAGGGCGAGGTGAATGCGCATGAGCACCTGGACCGACTACCTCCTGACCGATTCCCCCGCCTCGCGCCGGCAGGCCAGGCTCGGGCAGTTCTACCGGCAATGGCTCGCCTTCCGGCGCAATCCGCTGGCGCTGGCCGGCCTCGCCATCGTCGTGGCGCTGCTGCTGGTGGCGGCCTTCGCGCCGCTGATCGCCTCGCAGGACCCGCTTGCCCAGAATCTCGCCGGCCGGCTGCTGCCGCCGTCCTGGGACCATCTCTTCGGCACCGATGCGCTCGGCCGCGACATCTTCAGCCGCATCGTCCATGGCACGCGCGTCACCCTCGTCATCGTCGTTCTGGTGGTCATTTCGGTCGGTCCGATCGGCCTCCTGATCGGCGCGGCGTCGGGTTATCTCGGCGGCTGGGTCGACCGGCTGCTGATGCGGATCACCGACGTCTTCCTCGCCTTTCCCCGCCTCGTGCTGGCGCTGGCCTTCGTCGCGGCGCTCGGGCCGGGGCTGGAGAACGCCGTCATCGCCATCGCGATCACCGCATGGCCGCCCTATGCCCGGGTTGCCCGCGCCGAGACGATGATCATCCGCGGGCAGGACTACATCGCCGCCGTGCGGCTGCAGGGCGCCTCGCCGGCCCGCATCGTCTGGAAGCATGTCGTGCCGATGTGCCTGCCCTCGCTGATCGTGCGCACCACGCTCGACATGGCCGGCATCATCCTGACCGCGGCGGGGCTCGGTTTCCTCGGTCTCGGCGCGCAGCCGCCGATCCCGGAATGGGGCGCGATGATCTCGGCCGGCCGCGAGCAGATCTTCGACCAGTGGTGGGTCGCGACCTTCCCCGGCATCGCGATCTGCATCGTCGCGCTCGGCTTCAACCTGCTCGGCGACGGCCTGCGCGACGTGATGGACGCCAGGTGATGGCGCTCGTTCCCGCAAACGCCAGCGAGCCCCCGCTGCTCGAACTCGACAATCTCAAGGTCGATTTCCACACCCCGACCGGCATCGTCAACGCCGTGCGCGGCCTCTCCTTCACGCTGGGTCGCGAGCGGCTCGGCATCGTCGGCGAATCCGGCTCCGGCAAGTCGATGACCGGCCGCGCCATCCTCGACCTGATCCCGTGGCCGGGCGTCGTCGGCGCCGACCGCATGACCTATCGCGGCCAGGATCTGCTGACGATGGACAGGCGCAACCGCCGCAAGCTGCGCGGCCGCCACATCTCGATGGTGATGCAGGATCCGAAATTCTCGCTGAACCCGGTGCAGAGCGTCGGCCGCCAGATCGCCGAGGCCTACCGCGTCCACCACAAGGCGAGCGCGCGCGAGGCGAGGGAGCGCAGCCTCGCCATGCTGGAGCAGGTCCAGATCAGGGAGCCGGCCCGTGTCTACGACCTCTACCCGCACGAGGTTTCCGGCGGCATGGGCCAGCGCGTCATGATCGCGATGATGCTGATCGCCGAGCCCGACATCCTGATCGCCGACGAGCCGACCTCGGCGCTCGACGTCACGGTGCAGTTGCAGGTGCTGAAGATCCTCGACGACCTCGTCACCAGCCGCGGCATGGGGCTGATCTTCATCAGCCACGATCTGCATCTGGTGCAGTCCTTCTGCGACCGGGTCATCGTGATGTATGGCGGCAAGGCGATGGAGACGATGCCGGCCGCCGAGCTCGCCGACGCCGGCGCGCGCGACCGCCGCCATCCCTACACGCTCGGCCTGCTCGGCTGCCTGCCCGATCTCGACAAGCCGCAGGGCAAGCTCGCCACCCTGTCCCGCGACCCGGCATGGCTGGCATGATGATTTTGCGAAACGGATCGTCCGGGCGTGAGCCCTCTTCTCCCTCCCCCCGCTTGCGGTGGGGAAGGGGACAGGACGGCGCTCGCTCGCACGGTGGATCGCTCGCATGACCACCCAACCCGCCATCGCCGTCGACAGGCTCGACGTCTCCTTCGGCGATTCCCATGTCGTGAAGGACCTCTCCTTCGCGGTCGCGCCCGGCGAGAGCTACGGCATCGTCGGCGAATCCGGCTCCGGCAAGTCGACCGTGCTGCGCGTGCTCGCAGGCCTTAACCGCGACTGGAGCGGCGAGGTCGCGATCCTCGGCGAAAGCCAGCCCAAGCTCAGGAAAAAGGCCTTCTACCGCGCGGCCCAGATGGTCTTCCAGGACCCTTACGGCTCGCTGCACCCCAAGAAGACGGTCGACGACACGCTGGCCGAGCCGCTCGCCATCCACGGCATCCGCGAGCCGGAGGCGAGGATCGCACGCGCCATGACCGATGTCGGCCTGCCAGTCTCGTTCCGCTTCCGCTATCCGCACCAGCTCTCGGGCGGCCAGCGCCAGCGCGTCGCGATCGCGCGCGCGCTCGTGCTGGAGCCGACGATCCTGCTGCTCGACGAGCCGACCTCGGCGCTCGACGTCTCGATCCAGGCCGAGGTGCTGAATCTGCTGCAGGCCCTGCGGCACGAGCGCAGGCTGACCTATATCCTCGTCAGCCATGATCTCGCCGTCGTCGCCCATATGTGCGAGCGACTGCTGGTGATGCAGTTCGGCCGCGGCGTCGAGGAGATGACGGCGGCGACGCTGGCCGCGCGCGACCCCAAGACCGACTACGCCCGGCAATTGCTGACCGCCAGCGAGGGCTTTCGGCGGGCGGGCTGAGCAGGGTTGCGCAGCGAGCGTTTGGCAAAGCTCCCTGCTTGGTCGCATTCTCGTCGCAGCTCTGCGCTCGACTCAGCTCAGCCAGAGCCATACGGAGCCTGAGACGCCATGGACGCCATCGCAGACTGCGCCATCCGCCCGAAGGCCTCGCCGCAGCGCACGCCGGTGCCGCCCTTCGATCTCGTGATCTTCGGCGCCAGCGGCGATCTCGCCTTGCGCAAGCTGTTCCCGGCGCTGGCGCAGCGCAATCAGGAGGGCGTGCTGCCGCCCGAGAGCCGCATCCTCGCCATCGTCCGCAAGGACGACGACATGGCAGGGGTGCCGAAGCAGATCGCCGAGCGGCTGAAGGAGGAAGGCCTCGCCGCCGACCAGATCGAGGATTTCCTGCGCCGCCTGACCATGGTCCAGGCCGACGGCGCCAGGCCGGAAACGTTCAAGGCGCTCAAGAAGGCGCTGGGCGACACCGACCGCGTGCGCTCCTTCTACCTCTCGACCCCGCCCGACCTGTTCATCCCGATCTGCCGGAACCTCGCCAAGGCCGATATTCTCACCCCGACCTCCCGCGTCATCCTCGAGAAGCCGCTCGGGCGCGATCTCGCCTCCGCGCGCGAGATCAACGACGCCGTCGCCGCGATCCTGCCCGAGAGCCGGACCTACCGGATCGACCATTATCTCGGCAAGGAGACGGTGCAGAACCTCTTGGTGCTGCGCTTCGCCAACACCCTGTTCGAGCGCTCCTGGTCGAGCCGCGACATCGACAACATCCAGATCACGGTGGCCGAAACCGTGGGCCTCGAGAGCCGCGCCGGCTATTACGACAAGGCCGGCCACATGCGCGACATGGTCCAGAACCACGTCATGCAGCTGCTCTGCCTCTTCGCCATCGAGCCGCCGAACATGCTGGAGGCCGACGCGGTGCGCGACGAGAAGGTCAGGGTGCTGAAGGCGCTCAGGCCGATCGTCGGCCCCGACGTGCAGCGCCATACCGTGCGCGGGCAATACGGGCCGGGCCAGAGCGACGGCCAGCGCGTGCGCGGCTATGCCGAGGAGCTCGGCCATGCCTCGAACACCGAGACCTTCGTCGCGATCCGCTGCGAGCTCGACACCTGGCGCTGGGCCGGCGTGCCGATCTACCTGCGCACCGGCAAGCGCATGGCGCAGCGCTATTCCGAGATCGCGGTCACCTTCAAGCCGGTGCCGCATTCGATCTTCGGCCAAGGCGGCGGCTGCGACAATCTCGACGCCAACCGCCTCGTCATCCGGCTCCAGCCCAATGACGGCGTCCAGCTCCAGTTGATGATGAAGGTGCCGGGCTCCGGCAAGCTCAAGATCGTGCCGCGCCAGCTCGACCTGCGCTACGAGACCGCCTTCGACGTGCGCACGCCCGACGCCTATGAGCGCCTGCTGACCGACGTCATCCGCGGCGACCAGACCCTGTTCATGCGCCGCGACGAGGTCGAGCAGGCCTGGGCCTGGGTCGATCCGATCATCGCCGGCTGGCAGGAATACGCCCCGCAGCCGCATCGCTACGCCGCGGGTTCCTGGGGGCCCTCGCAGGCGATCGGCCTGATCGAACGCGACGGCCGCTCCTGGGCCGATCCGGACCTGGTCTGATGCGCCCTGTCGAGGCCGCGGCGGGGCCGGTCGCCTGGCATCGCTTCGAGACGCTGGACGATGCCTCCGAGGCGCTGGCCGAGACGGTCGCGGTCCGCCTCGAGGCGCTGCTGGCCGATCGCGAGAGGGTGCTGCTGTCCGTTCCGGGCGGCACGACGCCGGCGCGTTTCCTCGCGGCGCTGGGCGCCCATGACCTCGCCTGGGACAAGGTCACGCTGCTGCCGACCGACGAGCGCTTCGTCTCGCCCGACGACCCCGCCTCCAACGAGCGCATGATCCGCGCCAGCTTTTCGCCGCTGACCGAGGGCAGGGCGCGCTTCCTCTCTTTCCATGGCCATGGCGACGATCTCGAAGCCGCCGCCGGCGCGGTCTCGACGGAACTGGCCGGCCTGCCGCCGATCGACATCCTGATCAGCGGCATGGGAGCGGATGGCCACGTCGCCTCGCTCTTCCCGGGCGACGCCGTCGCGCTGGGCGCGGCCGACGACCGGCACGCCGTCGCGGCCCGACCGCCCGGTCTGCCGGAGCGCATCTCGCTCTCGCCGTCGCGCCTGGGCATGGCAGGCTGGACGGCGCTGCTGGTGGCCGGGCCCGAGAAGCAGCGGATGCTGGCCGGCGCGCAGGCCTTGCCCGCCGCCTTCCCCGTCGGACTTCTGCTGAGCCGCCCGCGGGGGCTCGACGTCTACTGGAGCAAGGTCTAAGCCGTTCCCGTCCTTTCAATCGATTGAAGAGCACTGCCATGGATGACGCCGCCATCATCGCCCGCCTCGAGGCTTGCGGCGTCGTGCCGGTCGTGGTGATCGAGGACGCGCATCTCGCCGTGCCGCTCGCCCGCGCGCTGCTTGCCGGCGGCATCGACGTGATCGAGGTGACGCTGCGCCGGCCGGCCGCGCTCGCGGCTCTGGAGACGATCGCGCGCGAGGTCGCCGACATCCTGCCGGTGGCGGGCACGGTGGCGACCCCGGCGCAGGTCGTCGACGTCAAGGAGGCCGGCGCGCAGGCCGTGGTCAGCCCCGGTTTCAGCGAGGCTGTCGACGATGCGATGCGCGCCGCCGGCCTGCCCTGGCTTCCGGGCGTCGCCACTGCGTCCGACTGCATGCGCGCGGTGTCGGCCGGCCGGCTGACCTGCAAGTTCTTTCCGGCCGAGCAGGCCGGCGGCACGGCGACGCTGAAGGCGCTGTCCGGGCCCTTCCCGCAGCTGCGCTTCTGCCCGACCGGCGGCGTGTCCCTGAGCAATCTCGGCGACTATCTCGCCCTGAAACAGGTCGTCTGCGTCGGAGGCTCCTGGGTGGTGCCGGCCGACGCCATCGCGAACCGCGACTGGGCGCGGGTGACGAAGCTCGCCAGGGAGGCGCGCGAGGCGGTCGCGGCGCTCAGGCGGTAATCCTCACTTCCGGCAGGCGAAGGGCGGGAAGGTGCTCGCCATGCTCTCGTTCATCGCCATCAGCACGAGGATGTTGGCGAGGTCGAGTTCTTCCTTGGAGCGCGGGCAGACATCGCCCTGGGTCGTGCAGCCCGAGGCGAGGAAGGCCTCGTGCCGCGCGACGAACTCAGGACTCAGGCCGGCGCGGCCGCGCTTCGACAAGGCCTCTGTCCAGGCCTTGCCGTAGCGCTCGCATTTGACCGCCGGCCAGCTTTCCGTGCGGCTGACCTGCGCGGCTGCGGGCGCAAGCCCGGCAAGCAGCAGCATCGAAAGCGATGCGATGCGAAGAGCTGTGCTCATGCCGAAAGCCTTTCGACGACCAGATCGGCGATCGCCAGCGAACTGGTCAGGCCCGGGCTCTCGATCCCGAGCAGGTTGACCAGCCCCGTCACGCCATGGATCTGTGGCCCGTCGATGCGGAAATCCGGCATCGGCTCGCCGGCCGAGTGCAGCTTGGGCCGGATGCCGGCATAGTCGGCGACCAGCGCGCCGTCCGGCAGGGCCGGCCAGTAGCTCCGGATCGCGGCATAGAACTTTTCCGCCCGCGCCTGGTCCACGATCAGATCCTGATCGTGCTCGACCCATTCGACATCGGGTCCGAACTTGACCCGTCCCGCCATGTCGATCGTCGCGTGGATGCCGAGCCCCGCCGCCTCCGGGATCGGATAGACCAGATGCGAGAACGGCTGCTTGCCGAGCAGCGAGAAGTAGTTGCCCTTGGCGTAGTGCTGGACCGGCACGTGATCTCCAGGAAAGCCGGCGAGCTTGCCGAGCAGGCGCGGCGCGCCATGGCCGGCCGCGTTGACGATGGTCGTCGCCGTATAGGTCGCCGGATCCTCGCCGCCGAAATCGACGCTGAAACCTTGCGCCTCGCGCCGCCAGCCGGCGATCGGCGTGTTGAGCGCGAGCGAGCCGCCCGCCGCCTCGCATTCGCCGAGCAGCGACAGCATCAGCGCATGGCTGTCGACCACGCCCGTCTCCGGCGAGAGCAGCGCGATCTCGCAGGTCACCTCCGGCTCCAGCGCCTTTGCCTCGGCGGCATCGATCCAGCGCAGGCTGTCGACGCCCGACGCCGCCGCGCGCGCATGGATCGTCTCCAGCGCCGGCCGCTGGCTTGCGGATGTGGCGACGATCAGCTTGCCGCAGGCCTTGTGCGGCAGGCCGCGCTCGCGGAGATAGGCGTAGAGGAGCTTGCGGCCCTCGACGCAGACCCGCGCCTTCAGCGAGCCCGGCGGATAGTAGATGCCGGCATGGATCACCTCGGAATTGCGCGCCGAGGTCTGCGTGCCGATGCAGTCCGCCGCCTCGGCGATCACGACCTCGCGCCCGGCCAGCGCCAGCGCGCGCGCTACAGCCAGGCCGACGACGCCGGCCCCGATGACGAGGCAGTCGATGTCGCTCATCGAATGATGCCGGCGTTCACGCGTGCCGGGGCATCGCCATCTCGACGAGGCTCGCCCAATAGGTCACGCCGACCGGGATCGCCGCGTCGTTGAACTCGTAGGCCGGGTGGTGGACGCCGGCCGAATCGCCGTTGCCCATCATGATGTAGGCGCCGGGGCGCTCCTCCAGCATGAAGGAGAAATCCTCCGAGCCCATGGTCGGGGCGACCTCGGTGTCGATCGCGTCCTTGCTGAAGGCGCTGCGCACCGCGCTGGTGACGAAATCGGTCTGGCCGGCATGGTTGAAGGTCACCGGATAGCCGCGCTCGTAGTCGATGTCGGCGCTGAGCCCGAAGGCGAGCGCCGTGCCGTTGACGATCTCGCGGAAGCGCTTCTCGGCGAGGTCGCGCATCGCCGGCGAGAGCGTGCGCACCGTGCCCTTGATCTCGACATGCTGCGGAATGACGTTGAAGGCCTCGCCGGCCTTGAACGCCGTCACCGAGACGACGACGGAATCGAGCGGGTCGGCATTGCGCGAGGAGATCGTCTGCAGCGAGGTGACGAGCTGGCAGGCGGCGACGAGCGGGTCGATCGTCTCGTGCGGCTTGGCGGCGTGGCCGCCGCGGCCCTCGAGCTTGAGCAGGAAACGGTCGGCCGCGGCCATCATCGCGCCCTTGCGGATGGCGAACTGGCCGATCGGGATGCCCGGCATGTTGTGCAGGCCGTAGACCTCCTGCACGCCGAAGCGCGCCATCAGCCCGTCCTTGCACATCTCGCGTCCGCCCGCGCCGCCCTCTTCGGCCGGCTGGAAGATCACGATCGCCGTGCCGTCGAAGTCGCGCGTCTCGGCGAGGTACTTGGCCGCGCCGAGCAGCATGGCGGTGTGGCCGTCATGGCCGCAGGCGTGCATCTTGCCGGGCGCCGAGGAGCGGTGCTCCAGATTGGTCTCCTCATGGATCGGCAGCGCGTCCATGTCGGCGCGCAGGCCGATGACTTTCCCCGAGTCCTGGCCGGTGCTCGCGCCCTTGCCCTTGATCACGCCGACGACGCCGGTGCGGCCGATGCCGGTGACGACCTCGTCGACGCCCCATTCCCTGAGCTTGTCGGCGACGATGCCGGCGGTGCGCTGCACGTCGAACATCAGCTCGGGGTGCTTGTGGAAGTCGCGGCGGATCGCGGTGATCTCGGGCGCGAGCGCGGCGATGAGCTCGGATTTGGGCATTGTCATCCTCGAGGAAGGGTAGCGTGGCGGCTCCGCGGGAAACGGGTCGACAGGCGCGCAAGCTAGCCGGCAGGCGCGCCGCTGTCCAAGCCGAATGCCGCATGACGGGGCGGAGGGCGGGGCATGGGGATGTCGGTTCGCGCCGGCGGGAGGGGATTAAATAAGCGCGCGCGAGCGCTCCTGAGAGATCATTCCGCTCGTTACGGCGCTGATCGAAAGTCTTTCCGCCTAACCTGTGGTCGACGAGATTCACAGCGCGTCATGATTTGGCCTTGTCCCCAGAATAGATCGCCGATCGCGCGCTCGGCCAGACCAGAACTGGCGGCCTGAGCTTTCCACTCCTCCCGTCTCATGTCTGGTTGATTGATGCGTATTCCGATGACGGCCGCCTTTATTGCGGCCAGCGTTCCCGCCGTCGCGGCCGATGTCGCCACCCCGAAAATCTCATTCCAGCCGCAGGTCAAGGGCGCCGCCTGCCTCAAGCGCGAAACGCTGGCCATGAGCGACGAGCTCGTCGCCAGGATCGGCCCGATCCAGATCACCTCGACCTGCGGCGGCCGCCACGCCCGCCGCTCGCAGCACTACGGCGGCAAGGCGATCGACTTCCGCCCGCTCGCGACCTCGGCCCGCAAGGCGGCCGCCGCCGCCCGCTCCCTGGAGGCTGTCGGCGGCGTCGGCGCCTATTCCAACGGCCTCGTCCACGCCGATGTCGGCGAGCGCGAGATCTCCTGGTACGGCCGCAAGCGCGCCAAGCGCCGCTACGCCCAGCTCGCGCGCTGAGATCAGGCGGCGAGCCAGAGCATGCCGCGCGAGGCGAGCGCCAGTTCGACCGCCTCGCCGACCTCGTGCAGGGCGTCGCCGGACTGGAAGGGCTGGTCGACGGCGACCTCGGTCGCGCCGACGCGCACGCCGTAGCGGACGCTCGCGCCGAGGAATTCGCGATGCGAGATCGTGCCGGGCAGCGGCACGCGGTCGCTCCGGCTCGCGCCGGGCCGGGCGATCTCAGCCTGCTGCGGCCGGAACACCAGCTTGGCGCCGGGCGGGATCGCCGCATCCCCGGGCACCGGCAATCTCACGCCGCCCTCGACCTCGAAGACGCGGTTGTCGCCCGCGCCGCCTACGGCGCCGGCCAGGATGTTGGCCGTGCCGAGGAAGTTCGCCACGAACAGGTTGGCCGGGCGCTCGTAGAGTTCCATCGGCGTGCCGACCTGCTGCACCACGCCGTCGTTCATCACGGCGATGCGGTCGCAGATCGTGTTGGCCTCCTCCTGGTCGTGCGTGACGAAGATCGTCGTCAGGCCGAGCCTCTGCTGCAGGTCGCGCAGCTCGCGCCGGACCTGCACGCGCATCTTCGCGTCGAGGTTCGACAGCGGCTCGTCGAGTAGCAGCACCTTGGGCTCGACGGCGACGGTGCGCGCCACCGCGACGCGCTGCTGCTGCCCGCCCGAGAGCTGCGAGGGCCGCCGCTCGCCGAGGTGGCCGAGACCCACCAGGTCGAGCGCGAGCGTGACGCGGCGCTCGATCTCGGCCTTGGCGACGCGCCGCTCCTCCAGCCCGAAAGCGACGTTGCGGCGGACGCTCATGTGAGGCCAGAGCGCATAGGACTGGAACACCATGCCGACATCGCGCTTCCAGGGCGGCAGCGCCGAGACGTCCTTGCCGGCAATGGTGACGCGGCCGCTATCGGCCTGGTTGAAGCCGGCGATCAGGCGCAGCAGCGTGGTCTTGCCGCAGCCGGAAGGCCCGAGGAACGCGAAGAACTCGCCGGGCCTGATCGCGAGGTTGATGGTCTTGAGGACGTGGTTGTCGCCATAGGACAGGTTGACGTTCTCGATCTCGACCGGGACGGCCGGCGTGGCGATGGCTGCGATCGCGTTCATGGTCAGTGACCCATGCCTTTTGCCTTCTGGCTGCGTTCGATGATGAGATGCGACAGGAAGGTGCAGAGCGCGACCAGCACCACCGCGACGACGCCGAGCGCCGCGCCCGGCCCGCGTCCGGCCGCCGACTGCATGAAGACGTAGAGCCCGTAGGCGAGCGGCGCGTCCGAGTTCGACTGGACCAGCATCAGCGTCGCCGAGAGCTCGACGGCCGCCGTCGCGAAGGCGGTGACGAAGCCGGCGAGGATGCCGCCCGCCATCAGCGGCACCACGACGCGCCGCACCGTCCGCGCCTTGGTCGCGCCGAGATTTTCCGCCGCTTCCTCGAGCGAGACCGAGATCTGCTGGAGCGCCGCCATGCAGGCCCGCAGCGCGTAGGGCAGGCGGCGGATCGCCAGCGCCAGCACGATGGTGATCCAGAGCGAGGCGAGCGGCGTCCCGTCCGGCAGGGTGACGCCGTAGAAGGTGCGCAGGTATCCGATGCCGAGCACGACGCCGGGGATCGCGAGCGCGGCCGAGGCCATCCAGTCGAGCCATTCGCGGCCGATCAGCTTCGTCCTCAGCACGAGATAGGCGATCGCGACGCCGAGCACGACGTCGATTCCGCCGGCGAGCGAGGCGTAGATCAGCGTGTTCTTGATGTAGAGGAAGCTCTCGCCGAAGACCCGGCCGTAATGCGCCGTCGTATAGGCGTCGGGCAAAGGCGAGAACGACCAGATCGTCGCGAAGGAGAGCAGCAGCAGCGCCAGATGCGGCGCCAGCACCAGCGCCAGGATCAGGAAGACGACGCCGTAGCCGAGCACGCCCTGCAGCGGCGTCATCCCGCGCTTGGCGAGCCCGCCGCCGCCGCGCTGCGTCGTCGCGTAGTCGCGGCCCTTCAGGGCCAGCGCCGAGAGCCACATCGCGACGACGGAGGCGACGATCAGCACGACCGAGATGACGTAGCCCATCGGGTCGGCGATGCCGATCGAGGTGACGCGCAGATAGGCCTGCGGCGCCAGCATGTCCTTGACGTTGAGCAGGAGCGGCGTCGCGAGGTCGTCGAAGACCTTGACGAAGACGAGCGAGGCCCCGGCGAGATAGCCCGGCATGGCGAGCGGGAAGACGATGCGCCGGAACAGCCGGAAGCCCGACGAGCCCAGATTCTGCGCCGCCTCCTCCATCGCCCGGTCGATGTTGCGCAGCGCCGCCGAGAGGTTGATCAGGATGAACGGGAAATAATGCACCGACTGCACGAAGATGACCCCGGCCAGCCCCTCCATGAACTCGATCTTGAAGCCGAACCAGTCGTCGAGCAGCAGGTTGACCGAGCCGTTGCGGCCGAAGAAGAGCTGCATCGCCACCGCGCCGACGAAGGGCGGCATGATCAGCGGCAGGAAGCCCAGCGTCTGCACGATCGCCGCGCCCCGGAAGGCGAAGCGGGTGGTGAGATAGGCCAGCGGCAGCGCGAAGACCGAGGCCCAGACCACCGACATCGCCGAGACGTAGAGCGAGTTCCACAGCGAGCGCATGAACAACTCGGTGCGGAAGAAGTCGTAGAAATTGACCAGCGTGAAGGTCGAGGCGCCCTTCTCGGTGAAGGCGACGTAGATCACGGCGCCGACCGGCAGCGCCAGGAACAGCACGAGGAAGGCCGCGATCCCGAGCGCCAGCGCGATCTGGCCTGGCGTGGCCGAGCGGCGCGCGGCGCGGGGGAGGGCGGGGGCCGGAATGGCGGTCATGAGGTCGTTTTCTTGCTTTGCGACAGACTTACGCTGTCACCGCCGTCATGGTCGGGCTTGTCCGGACCATCCACGTCTTCGTTCGCCGAGCGCTCTGACGAAGACGTGGATGCCCGCCACAAGGGCGAGCATGACCGTGAGTGGTGAGAAGGGTTCGCAGCAGGTCTACTTCGCCGCCTTCAGCGCCTCGTCCGCCTTCGCCCTGGCCTTGGCGTAGTTGTCGCGCGCGAAATTGGCCCACTGGCTCTCGACCTCGGCCTGGCGCGCGCCCTTCTCCTTGGCCCCGGTGAACGCGCCGCGCAGTTCGGCGCTGGCGGCCTGCGCTTCCGTCACCGGCAGCGCCGCGATCAGGGTGCGCGCCTCGTCGGCGAGCGCCTTGGCCTGCGGGTTCGGCTTCTTGGCGAGCGCCGCATCGACCTCGTGCAGCACCTTGGTCACGCCCTTCAGCCCGTCGAGCTGGAACGAGACGAGCTGGTCGAACAGCGTGTCGACGACGGCCGTGCGCGCCTCCGACTTGTCGACGTCGAAGCCGATCATCTTCTGGAAGCGCTGATCGGTGAAGGGGTTGGGATAGTCCGCTCCCGCCTTGGCGTAGACCGCCGGGTTCACCGGCAGGCGGCGGATGCCGGGCTCGAGCAGCACCTCCTGGCCGGTCGGCGAGAGCAGGAACTCGACGAAGGCTTCGGCCGCCGCCTTGTTGGGCGGGTTCGCGACGATGCCGACATTCGCCGGCACCACGGTCGTCACCGTCGGATAGACGAACTTGACCGGGAAGCCCGAGGCCTGCGCCGAGAAGGCGAAGAAGTCGATCACGATGCCGAAGCCGACCTGCCCGGAGTTCACCGCCTCTGGCACGCCGAAGGAGCGGTCGGTGATCGTGCGGAAATTGCCGGCCATCTCCTTGACGGTGCGCCAGCCCTTCTCCCAGCCCTCGCCCTGCAGGATCGTCTCGATCGTCAGATGCGTCGTGCCCGAGCGGGCCGGCGAGGCGATCGAGACATGGTCGAAATAGGCCGGCTTCGCCAGATCCTGCCAGTCCTTCGGCTCGGGCAGCCGGTTCGCCTTGGCGTAGCGCTCGTTCCACATGATGCCGTAGCCCGAGGCGGCGAAGCCGGAATAGAACCCGGCTGGGTCGTTGATCGGATAAGAGCCGATCTTGTCGGGGATGCCGGTCGCCTTGGGCTTGTAGGCGGTGAGCAGGTTCTTGCCCTTCAGCACCTCGAAGGCGTCGGGAGCCGAGGCCCAGAACAGGTCGACCTGGTTGTTGGCCTTCGTCTCCTCGAGATACTTCACGCCCGCATTGGTGTTGCGGTTCTGGACCTCGAGCGTGACGCCGGGCACGGCCTTCTCGAACGCCTTCTTGATCGGGTCGGTCACGTCCTTGGAGAAGGAGGTCACCACGGTGACCTTGCCGGTGGGAGCCTGGGCGAGCGCGGCCGTGGCGAAAAGGCCCAAGGCGGCCGATGCCGCGAGCGCGGCCCTGCGTGAGATCATGATGTCCTCCCGATCGTTTTTTGACAGGCTCGGCGTCGAGGCCGATTGGCGCCATTAAACCGTGGATCGGGTTACGCGGATAGTCATCGAACTGTCATATTGCTTTTCGCGTCCGTCACGCTCCGCCTTGAAACGGCTCAGATGCCGAATTGCGTGCGCCAAGCCGCGATATCCTCCAGCGCCACGTTCGAGCCGCAGAGCACCAGCCCGACGCGCTCGCCCGGCTTGAACATGTCCTTGCGGGCGATCGCCGCCGCGACGACGCAGGCCGCCGCCGGCTCCAGCAGCACGCGCCCGTTCTGCAGCACCCAGACGATCTCGCGCACCGCCTCGGCGTCGGGCACGACGATGATGTCCTCCAGGAATTCCCTCGCCGCCGCCATCGTCCGCTCGGTCGCGAAGGGCGCTCCAAGCGTGCGCGCGATCGAGGTCGGCCGGATCGCGACGGGTTTTCCCTCGGCCAGCGCCTGCGTCATCGTCGTCGCGCCCTCGGTCTCGACGCCGTGGATGCGCACCGCCGGGTCGAGGCCCTTCAGCGCGGCCGCGACGCCGGCCGCGAAGCCGCCGCCGCCGATCGAGATGAAGACATGGTCGAGCCGCCCGCTGGCGTCGGTCGCCATTTCGAGGCCGAGCGTGCCGTGGCCGGCGATGATCGCCGGATCGTCATAGGAATGGACGTTGGTCATGCCCTTGCCGGCATGGGCGTCGGCCTTGGCGAAGGCCTCGATCGAATCCTCGCAAAGCTCGATCTCGCCGCCGAGGCTCTTGGTCAGCTCGATGTTGAAGGGCGCGGCGTTCTTCGGCATCAGCACGAGCGCGCGCGCGCCCAGCGCCCTGGCGACGAGCGAGACGGCGATGGCGTGGTTGCCGCCCGAGACGGTGACGAGGCCGCGCGCGAGTTCGGCCTCGCTCAGGCTCATCAGCTTGTTGAAGCAGCCGCGCACCTTGAACGAGCCGGCGAGCTGCAGCGCCTCGACCTTGACCATGGTCTCGACGCCGAGCCGCGCCGATAGGCCGGCGCTATGATAGGTCGGCGTCCGCCGGACCTTGCCCGAGACGCGGGTCGCGGCGGCCTGGATGTCGGCGAGGGTCACGTCGAAAGTCATGGCGGCGGAAGTCATGGCGGCAGGCTTTCCGGTTGTTTCGGCGGGTTATAGGCGCTCGGCCGCCGCAGGTCAGCGCGCGCCGCGCATCCCCGTCAAGCGCTTCCGGGATTGACCCCGTTCGCGGGCAGCGTAGCGTGCGGAACGAAATCTGCCCGCGGGTCGTGCTTCCGGAGACTCTCTGTCGTGAACCTGTCGCCCAAGGAGATGCTCGCCAGGCTGGTGTCGTTCAATACGGAATCGCAGCGCAGCAATCTCGATCTGATCCATTTCTGCCGCGACTATCTCGCCAGCCACGGCGTCGAGAGCACGCTGGTCCCGAGCGAGGACGGGCGGAAGTCCAATCTCTTCGCCACGATCGGGCCAAGGGTCGATGGCGGCGTCGTGCTGTCGGGCCATACCGACGTGGTGCCGGTCGCGGGGCAGGACTGGAGCTCCGATCCCTGGACGCTGACCGAACGCGACGGCAGGCTCTACGGCCGCGGCGCCTGCGACATGAAGGGGTTCGACGCCATCGCCTTGGCGCTGGCGCCGGAAATGCTGAAGGCGCCGCTGAAGCGCCCGGTCCATATCGCGCTCTCCTACGACGAGGAGGTCGGTTGCATCGGCGCGCGCTTCCTCGCCAGGGCGATGACGGCGGCCGGCGTCAAGCCTTCGGCGGTGATCGTCGGCGAGCCCTCGATGATGCAGGTCGTCACCGGCCACAAGGGCGTCATCCGCATGCGGACCAGCGTGCGCGGCCATGCCGTGCATTCGAGCCGCATTCACGCCGGCGTCCCGGCGGTCATGGTCGCCGGCCGGCTGATCGACTGGCATCGCCTCGTGATGGAGGAGAATGCCGCCCGCGCCGATGCGAGCAACGATTTCGAACCGCCCTACAGCACGTTGCATGCCGGCGTGGTCGAGGGTGGAACGGCGGTCAACATCACCGCGGAGCGCTGCGAGTTCGTGCACGAGGTTCGCGCGATCCCCGGCGAGAGCGAGCTCGACTACGAGGCGCGCTATCACGCCTATGCGGCCGAGGTGGAGGCCGGCATGAAGGCGATCGCCCCGGCGACGGGCATCGAGATCGAGCGCACCTCGTTCACGCCCGGTTTGAAAAGAGAGACGAACGGCGAGGCCGAGGCGCTCGCGCGGCGGCTGACCGGCGACAATGGCAGCCATGTCGTCGCCTACGGCACCGAGGGCGGCCTGTTCCAGGGCGAGGGCTGGTCGACCGTGGTCTGCGGCCCCGGCGACATCGCCCAGGCGCACCAGCCCGACGAGTTCATCACGATCGCGCAGCTCGATGCCGGGACGACATTCGTGCGCGGCGTCATTGGCGAGTTGTCGCGCTGAGCGGCCGGGGCGTCGCTCGCGCGATGCGCCCCGCAATTGCCTTGCGAATGTGCATTTGCTTTTGCCGCCATGCGCTTTGCGCGGATTAGACCCGTGACTCGCGCGCACTCTTTCCCTAGCATCCCTCGCTTCGCCGGCCTCAAGCCAACGGCCGCTCCCGGGAGGCATGATCTCATGAAACCGCGTTCTCTCACCCTCGCCGCCGCCCTGTTCTGCGCATCGCTGCTCGCGATCGGCGCCGCGGAGGCCCGTCCGCTGAAATGGGCCGCCGCCGGCGACGCGCTGACGCTCGATCCCCACGGCCAGAACGAGGGGCCGACCACGAGCCTGAACCAGCACATCTATGAAAGCCTGACCGAGCGCGACCACGCCGGCAAGCTCAACCCGCTCCTCGCCACCTCCTGGCGCGTGCTGCCGGACGATCCGACGACCTGGGAGTTCAAGCTGCAGCCGGGCGTCAAGTTTCATGACGGCGCGGCCTTCACCGCCGACGACGTGGTGTTCTCCTATGAGCGCGCCATGCAGCCGACCTCGGACTTCAAGGGCTACCTGACCTCGGTCGAGAAGGTCTCGAAGGTCGACGACCTGACGGTGCGCATCAAGACCAAGGGGCCGAACCCGCTTCTGGTCAACAACACCTCCTCGATCCGGATCATGAGCAAGGCCTGGGCCGAGAAGAACAACGCCACCAAGGCGCAGGACTTCAAGAACAAGGAAGAGAACTTCGCCGTCCGCAACGCCAACGGCACCGGCCCCTTCATCCTGGTCTCGCGCGAGACCGACGTGAAGACGGTGATGAAGCGCAACGACGCCTACTGGAACAAGGGCAAGGTGCCGCTCGAGATCACCGAGCTGACGCTGGTGCCGATCAAGCAGGACGCCACCCGCGTCGCGGCGCTGCTCTCCGGCGAGGTCGACTTCGTCCAGGACGTGCCGGTGCAGGACATCGCCCGGCTGAGGAGCCAGCCCAAGATCCGGGTCAACTCCGGTCCCGAGAACCGCACCATCTTCTTCGGCATGGACGTGGCGTCCGCCGATCTGAAGGGCGACGACGTTCAGGGCAGGAACCCCTTCGCCGACAAGCGCGTGCGCCAGGCGATGAACATGGCGATCAACCGCCCGGCGATCCAGCGCGTCGTGATGCGCGGCGAGTCGGTCCCGACCGGCGTGATCATGCCGCCCTTCGTCAACGGCTGGACCAAAGAGCTCGACGCGGCACCCGCCGTCGACAACGCCAAGGCCAAGGCGCTCCTAGCCGAGGCCGGCTATCCGAACGGCTTCTCGACCACGCTGCATTGCCCGAACGACCGTTACGTCAACGACGAGGGCATCTGCCAGGCTGCGGTCGGCATGTTCGGCCAGATCGGCGTCAAGGTGAACCTGGTCTCGCAGTCGAAGTCGATCCATTTCAACCTGATCCAGAAGAACCCGCCCGAGACCGAGTTCTACCTCGTCGGCTGGGGCGTCCCGACCTTCGACTCGGACTATGTCTTCTCCTACATGTATCACAGCCGCACGGGCTCGCAGGGCTCGTGGAACGCGACCGGCTACAAGGACGCCGAGGTCGACGCGATGATCCAGTCGCTGTCGCGCGAGATCGACCTGCCCAAGCGCGACGCCACCATCGCCAAGCTCTGGACCAGGCTGAAGGACGAGACGGTCTATCTGCCGATCCACAATCAGTCCCTGAGTTACGGCATGAGCTCGACGCTCGACATCCCCGTCGACGTGTCGAACAACCCGAAGCTCAAGATGGTGAGCTTCAAGGGCTCGTAGTTCTCGCGGCGTTTCCGCGCGACTGTCATTGTCATGGTCGGGCTTGTCCCGACCATCCACGTCTTCCGTCGTCGAGCGCTGCGACCAGGACGTGGATGCTCGGCGCAAGGCCGGGCATGACGGCGGAAAGTCGACGAAACCAGAAAAGAAGAGCCCCGTATGCTCGCCTATATCCTGCGCTCGCTCATGCAGGGACTGGTGGTGATGCTCGCCGTCGCCTTCATCGCCTTCTCGATGTTCCGCTTCGTCGGCGACCCGGTCGTCAACATGCTGGGCCAGGAGGCGACGCTGCAGGACCGCGCCGCGCTGACCGAGCGGCTCGGCCTCAACGACCCCGTGCCGCTGCAGTTCGCCCGCTTCGTCGCCGACGCGGCGCAGGGCGATTTCGGCGTGTCCTGGCGCCAGAGCCGGAAAGTCTCGTCGCTGATCATCGAGCGGTTGCCGGCGACCGTCGAACTCGCCGTGCTCTCGGCGATTTTCGCCTTCGTCGTCGGCATCGCGCTCGGCGTCTATGCCGCGATCCGGCGCGACGGCTGGATCGCCAATCTCGTCATGTCGCTCTCGCTGATCGGCGTCAGCCTGCCGACCTTCCTGATCGGCATCGGGCTGATCTACATCTTCGCGGTCGAGCTGCGCTGGCTGCCCTCCTTCGGGCGCGGCGACACGGTGCGCATCGGCTGGTGGACCACGGGCCTGCTCACCGTCAGCGGCCTGAAATCGCTGGTCATGCCTGTGCTGACGCTCGGCTTCCTGCAACTCACGCTGATCATGCGCCTCGTCCGGTCCGAGATGCTGGAGGTGATGCGCGCCGATTTCATCCGCTTCGCCCGGGCGCGCGGCATTCCCGAGCGCAAGATCGAGTTCCGCCACGCCCTGCGCAACACCATGATCCCGGTGATCACCATAGCCGGCCTGCAATTGGGCGGCGTCATCGCCTTCGCCATCGTCACCGAGACGGTGTTCCAGTGGCCGGGGCTGGGCGCGCTCTTCGTCAACGCGGTGCAGTTCGTCGACGTGCCGGTGATGTCGGCCTATCTGATGTTCGTCGCCTTCGTCTTCGTGCTGACCTCGCTGATCGTCGACCTGATCTACGTCGCGCTCGATCCGCGCCTGCGCACCGGCAACCCGGCGATGGCGAAGTGAGGGGCCGATGAGCAGCGCACCACTCCCGACCCCGGCAAGGCCTGGCCGCCTCGCCCGCGCCTGGGATTCCGACCTCGCCTGGTCCTTCCGCTCCTCGCCGGTGACCGTCGTCGCGACCGTGCTCGCGCTGGTGCTCGTGCTGGCGGCGGTGCTGGCGCCTCTGATCGCGCCCTACGACCCGTTCGATCCGGCCTCGCTCGATCTCTCCGACGGCTTCTCCAGGCCGATGGAGCCGAACGAGATCACCGGAAAGGTGTTCTGGCTCGGCTCGGACGGGCAGGGCCGCGACATCTTCTCGGCGATCCTCTACGGCTCGCGCATCTCGCTGCTGGTCGGGGCGGCCTCGGTGCTGTTCTCGCTCGTCATCGGCGTGGGACTCGGGCTTGTGGCCGGCTATGTCGGCGGCCGCACCGAGGCGCTGATCATGCGCGTCGCCGACATCCAGCTCTCCTTCCCGGCGATCCTGGTGGCGCTGCTCGTCTTCGGAGTGGCGCGCGGGCTGATCCCCCCGGCGCTGCAGGAGCGCGCGACTTTGTTCGTGCTGGTCGCCGCGATCGGCCTGTCGAACTGGGCGCAATACGCCCGCACCGTGCGCGGCTCGACGCTGGTCGAGAAGAACAAGGTCTATGTCGACGCCGCCCGCCTGATCGGGCTGAAGGCCTGGCCGGTGATGCTGAAGCACGTCCTGCCGAACGTCGCCGGCCCGGTGCTGGTGATCGCCACGATCAACCTCGCGCTCGCCGTGATCGAGGAGGCGACGCTCTCCTTCCTCGGCGTCGGCATGCCGCCGACCCAACCCTCGCTCGGCACCCTGATCCGCTTCGGCCAGCAATATCTCTTCTCCGGCGAATGGTGGATCCTGCTCTTCCCCTCGCTCGTCCTCGTCCTGCTTGCGCTCTCGATCAACCTGTTCGGCGACTGGCTGCGCGACGCGCTCAATCCGAAGCTGAGGTGATCGAGTGACGATCTGGGCTGCTCTCATTCAGGCGCTCGGCACCATCACGGCGGCGTCGGTCGCCGTCGTCCTCTGGCGGCTTCAAGTGACTCGCGACCGTGAAAAATTGACGCTGGAACAGCGCGACCATGAGGAACGCGAGCGCAGGTTGCGCCGCGATAGGATCGACGACATGCTTGCGGCGATTGGCGCCGACATCTCCGTGGAGCTTCCATATCTTAAGATTCAGTTCGAGGATGACCGGATCGACGCGGTGCGTCGCAAGTTCGTCGAGCGGTTGAAGGATACCCGCTCGAAACCTGACGGAAAGGACATGCCTCAAGCGCCGGTCGTCGGAAACTTCGTGTTCGATACCCTCAAGCAGGAACTCGTCATCTTGCCGCGGGGCGTGATCGAGCAGATCGTCGGTTATTATCGCAACGATCAGCGGCTCGTGCGTCTGGCCCAGGCTTTCTCGGACGGCATGTATGAGGAACTCAGCGATGAGCGTCAGATCGAAGCAGTCGATTATTATCTCGATCTCGGCCGTCGCACGCTGGCGGCGGCACTGACCGCGCGCGATGCGATCATGAGCTACCAGTCGCGCAACACTTTAACGGCGTCAAACGGGCGGGATGACGGGACCAACCATAGCTCACCTCCAGTCCATGGAGCATAGCACATATATGGCGGGATCCGAAGTAAACCATGGCGCCCCCGTCCTCTCCGTCCGCGACCTCACGGTCGAGTTCGTCACCCGGCGCGGCACGTTGCGCGCGCTCGACGCGATCTCCTTCGACGTCGCGCGCGGCGAGGTGCTCGGCGTGGTCGGCGAATCCGGCGCCGGCAAATCCGTCACCGGCTCGGCGATCATCGGGCTGATCGACCCGCCCGGCCGGATCGCCGCCGGTGAGGTCATCCTGTCCGGCGAGCGTGTCGACGATCTGCCGCCGGACGCTATGCGCAAGGTGCGCGGCAAGCGCATCGGCATGATCTTCCAGGACCCGCTGACCAGCCTGAACCCGCTCTACCGCGTCGGCGAACAATTGATCGAGACGATCCGGACCCATACCGACATGAGCCCCAGCGAGGCCCGCGAGCGCGCCATCGCCTTGCTCGACGAGGTCGGCATCCCCGCGCCCGAGCGCCGCATCGACGGCTATCCGCACGAGTTCTCCGGCGGCATGCGCCAGCGCGTGGTGATCGCGCTCGCGCTCTGCGCGGAGCCCGAATTCATCATCGCCGACGAGCCGACGACCGCGCTCGACGTCTCGGTGCAGGCCCAGATCATCGCGCTGATCAAAAGGCTCTGCAAGGATCGTGGCGCCTCGGTCATGCTGGTCACGCACGACATGGGCGTCATCGCCGAGACGGCCGACCGCGTCGCGGTGATGTATGCCGGACGCATCGCCGAGATCGGCCCGGTGCGCGAGGTCGTCAAGGCGCCGCTGCATCCCTATGCCAAGGGGCTGATGGGCGCGATCCCCTCGCTCGAGGGCGACACCGACCGGCTCGTCCAGATTCCCGGCTCGATGCCGCGGCTCTCGGCGATCCCGCCGGGCTGCGCCTTCAATCCGCGCTGCGCGCAGGTCTTCGCGCGCTGCCATGTCGAGCGGCCGGAACTCGTCCCGGTCGGCGAGCGCAAGGTCGCCTGCCATCTCTACGACGAACCGGGCACGATCGACGGCAAGGCGGAGATCGCGGCATGAGCGAGGCCCCGTTCGTCCAGGTCCGCGAGTTGCGCCGCGTCTTCGACGTGTCGAAGCCCTGGCTCAACCGCGTCATCGAGCGCGCCCCGCGGCAATATCTCAAGGCCGTCGACGGCGTCTCCTTCGACATCCGCAAGGGCGAGACCTTCGCGCTCGTCGGCGAATCCGGCTCGGGCAAGTCGACGGTCGCGCGCATGGTCGTCGGCCTGCTGCCGCCCTCGCACGGCACGGTGTCGATCGCCGGGGTCTCGATGAACGACGTGAACGTCGCGCGGGAGCGCCAGCGCCTGCGCCGCCGCATCCAGATGATCTTCCAGGACCCTTACGCCTCGCTGAACCCGCGCTGGCGTGTCGGGCGCATCATCGCCGAGCCGATCCGCGCCTTCCGGATCATCGACGGCGAGGCCGATATCCTATCCCGCGTCGGCGAATTGCTGACCTTGGTCGGCCTGCATCCCGACGACGCCCGCAAATTCCCGCACGAGTTCTCGGGCGGCCAGCGCCAGCGCATCGCGATCGCCCGCGCGCTCGCCTCAAACGCCGAGTTCATCGTCTGCGACGAGCCGACCTCGGCGCTCGACGTCTCGGTGCAGGCGCAGATCCTCAACCTGATGCGCGACCTGCAGCAGACGTTCGGGCTGACCTATCTGTTCATCTCGCACAATCTCGCCGTCGTCAGGCACATGGCGACGCGCATCGGCGTGATGTATCTCGGCCGCCTCGTCGAGGTCTCGAACGGCCGGCAGCTCTTTTCCGCGCCGCGCCATCCCTATACGCGCATGCTGCTCGACGCGGTGCCCGACCTCGCCATGGTCGGCAAGGCGCGCGAGGGCGTGAAGGGCGAGATCCCGAACCCGATCTCGCCGCCCCCGGGCTGCACCTTCCACCCGCGCTGCCCGCTGGTCTTCGATCGCTGCCGTGTCGAGAATCCGCCGGTAATCGACGGCGTCGCCTGCCATGCGGTCAACGAGGGCCGGGTCCAGGCCGCCTGAAACGTCGGCCTGAACGTCACTCGCCGGCGGGCGCGATCCCGCCTGGGCCGTTGGCCTTGGGCCTCGCCCCGGTCTTGAGCGAGAGCGGCGCGACCGGGCGTTCGGTGCGGTATTGTCCGCGTGCGATCGCGGTGAAGAGCAGGGCCACCGCCGCCAGCGTCATCAGCCACCAGGGCTGCAGCGTGGCGAAGCCCAGCGCCGTCAGCGCGAAGGCCGTGACATAGGCCGCGACCCCGCCGGCGGCGAGCGCGCCGGGCATCCGGCCGGCCGCCCTGATCGCGAAATAGAGGCAGGCCGAAGCCGCCGCCGCGCCGACGATCCCGAGTTCGTACCAGGTCTCGAACAGCAGCGTCGCCGGGGTCGAAGGCGGCAGCGCGCCGGTGACGCGCCCGCGCAGCACCGTGTCGAGCCCATGGCCGGTGACGAGCTGGACCGGCGCGCGCAGCACGACATCGGCCCAGACCCCGAGCGCCTGGACGAAGTCGTTGGCGCTGTCGGGCAGGCGGGCCGCGACGGGCGTGAGCAGGAAGGGCAGCAGCGGCGCGAACAGCATCAGAAGCGCGACGATGGCCGCGATGATGCGCACCGCCTTGTCCCGGTTGGCGCTGACGGCCCCGAAGGCGACGGCGCCGCAGATCATCGCCACGGCCTCGCCATCCTCGAAACGCAAGAGCGCCAGCATGCCGACCACGAGCGAAAGCGCCAGCGCCGTCAGTCCCCGGTCGCGCGAGAGCAGCCAGGCCAACGCCGGCCAGGCCATGATCAGCACGACGCTGACGCCGCGCTCGACGCTGCCGGGCTCGGCGTCGCCGCGTCGCAGCGCGGCCACCACGATCAGCGCCAGCGCGAAGACGGCCGCCGCGCCGGTGCCCAGCGCCGCCAGGTTGAGGTTCGAGGCGCGCATCCGCTCGGGCAGGGCCGCGACGCCGCAGAAGCCGAGCACGACCGCCAGCACGAGATTGCTCGCCTTTTCGGCGGCCGAAAGAGTATAGGGGCTCCAGATCAGCGAGAGCACGGCCCAGCCGACGAGGCCGATCAGGATCAGTCCCGGCCGGCTGAACACGGCGCGTTTCAGCGTCGCCGTGAACAGACCCGGCGCCTCGACCAGCGCCGCGATCACCAGCAGCACCACGCCGATGGGAGCCAGCACGACGGCGGCGCGGCGCGAGACCAGCGAGGCGATCGGCAGCGCCACTGCGAGCGTCGCGAAGCCGATCCGGCGCAGCAGCAAGGCGGCGTCGGTGGCGGGGTCGAGCGGACCTTGAGGATTGCGACGTTGCATCTGTATCGACCATCGGCAGGCGTCGTCCGGAAAAAGCGCCGGACATCAACCTCTTCGCCAGCGTAGCGGTTCAATTCGCGCGGCGCTGTAGGTGCGGCGCAACACTGCGCGCCGATCTGAACGGAGGAGTTGCTTGCCGCGCCGACCTGTCTCCCCGCCGCAAGCGGGGAGAGGGGCGGAACGCATTGCGCCTTGAATCTTTCCGGGCGCTGCGTCGGACCATCCTTGCCGGACGCCATCGTGACGAATGCCCTCTGGCCGGCGCGGCGCTTTCATGGGATGGAACAGGCGATGACCATGCTCGCCGCCATCCCCTATGCCCAGGGTTTTCCGATCGACCGTTTCATGGCCGATCTCGCGGCGACGTTGCGCGGCCGGGGCCTGCGGCTCGCCGGCCTCGTCCAGCACAATGAGGGCGATTGCGACGGGGCCTGCGAGGCGATGGCGCTGGAGGAACTCGCCAGCGGCGCGCGCTTCGCGATCAGCGAGGATCGCGGCGCGGGCTCGATCGGCTGCCGGCTCGATGCGACCGGGCTCGCCGCCGCCGGCGGGGCGCTCGGCCGGGCGCTGACCGGCGCGGTCGACCTCGTCATCGTCAACAAGTTCGGCCGGCAGGAGCTGCTGGGGCAGGGGCTGCGGCAGGAGATCGCGGCGGCGCTGCTCGCCGGCCTGCCGCTGCTGATCGCGGTGCGTCGCGACTTCCTGCCAGCCTGGCGCGAATTCGCCGGCGAGGACTGGATCGAGCTGCCGCCCGAGGCCGAGACCATCGCGGCCTGGTCGGCGGCGCGCGTCCATCTCGCCGCCTGACGGAGCACGCGCCTTGGCGCAGGATATGAGCTTCCTCGACGACTATCTGGTGCGGCCGGACCCCGCCGCGCCGCGCCTCGGCGCGATCGTCTCGGGCATCGACCAGGCCGGCAGGGCGGTCGAGACCCGCGTCGTCACCGAACGCGCGCTGACGCTCTATCTGAACGCGCGGGAGATCGTCACCATGATGACGATCGGCGACCATCCCGACGCGCTGGCGCTCGGCTACCTGCTCAACCAGAACATGCTGAAGCGCGGCGACGTCGTCGAGGCGGTCGACTACGACGAGGAACTCGAGGTCGTGGTGGTGCGCACGCCGGAGCGCACCAATTTCGAGGAGAAGCTGAAGAAGAAGACGCTGACCTCGGGCTGCGCCCAAGGCACCGCGTTCGGTGACCTGATGGAGGCCATCGACGAGATCGAGCTTCCGAAAGCCGAGCTGCGCACGAGCTGGCTCTACGCGCTGACCCGCAAGATCAACACCACGCCCTCGCTCTATCTGGAGGCCGGCGCGATCCATGGCTGCGTGCTCTGCGAGGCCGACCGGCCGCTGGTCTATATGGAGGATGTCGGCCGCCACAACGCCGTCGACAAGGTCGCCGGCTGGATGTTCACGCACGACGTCGATCCCGGGAAAATGATCTTCTACACCACCGGCCGGCTGACCTCCGAGATGGTGATCAAGACCGTGCGCATGGGCATCCCCGTGCTGGTCTCGCGCTCGGGCTTCACCGAATGGAGCGTCGAACTGGCGCGCAAGGCCGGGCTCACGCTGATCGGCCGGGCGCGCGGCAAGCGCTTCGTCGCGCTGGCGGGCGAGAGCAACATCGTCTTCGACGCCGATGTTGACGCGGCCGAGGACGAGGACGGCCGGCATCGCCGCAAGGGGGCGGGGGGCGATGACTGAGTTGAGGCCGGATCGGCGCATGCCGTGGCAGCCTGCCAGCCTGCTCGAGCCGGGCGAAGTCGCGTTGTGGTGGGGAAGGCCGGACGCGCGGCGTTATGTGTCGCTGCCCCGCAGTCTCCTCGGCGGATTCGTCGTTTTGATTATGTTTGCATACCCCTGTGCTCTGGCAGTCCAGTCGGTGATTGCGGAGGCTGGCGGGTGGTTAATGGTGGCCGGACTGCTCATCTGCGCGGTCTTTGGAGCGTTTTCTATTGCCCTCTTTTGGATGATCTCCATCGCACCTTATCTTGAGGCTCGGCACGTCATCTACGTGCTAACTGCCCGACGAGCTATTGTTGCAAGGCCGACCGCCACCTCCAGTTTTCCGCTTGCGGCGATGGACCGCGTCCATGTCGAGACAACCGGGTCGAATATGGGAGACGGGATCTTTCGCGAACACTGGGCCGACAGCGGCGATGGCAAGTATCTGGTCCGCGATGGGTTTTTCGGGATCGTCGGTGCCGAGGCGGTTGGTCGTGAGATGCAGCGTCTGAAAGTGGGCCTAGCATGACCACGCCCACCCTCGGCCTCCTCCTCGCCGGCGGGCTCGCGCGGCGCATGGGCGGCGGCGACAAGCCGCTGCGGACCATTGCCGGCCGCACCATCCTCGCCCATGTCATCGAGCGGCTCGCCCCCCAATGCGACGGCCTGCTGGTCAACGCCAATGGCGATCCGACGCGCTTCGCCGACTACGCCTTCCCGATCGTCGCCGACAGCGTGCCGGATTTCGCCGGCCCGCTCGCCGGCATTCTGGCCGGGCTCGACTGGATGGCGCAGAACCGGCCGCAACTCGACTGGCTCGTCAGCGTGGCGGCCGACACGCCCTTCATCCCGCGCGATCTCGTTTCGAGACTGCACGAGGCTCGCGCGACTGCAAATCTCCCGCTCGCCTGCGCTGCCTCCGGCGGCTGGACGCATCCCGTCATCGGGCTTTGGTCAGTGCGTCTGCGCGGGGAGCTCCGCCATGCGCTTATCGTCGAGGACGAGCGCAAGATCGACCGCTGGACCGCCCGCCATGGCTGCGCCGGCGCGGAATGGCCGGTCGATCCCGTCGACCCCTTCTTCAACGCCAACAGGCCCGAGGACATCGCCGAGGCGGAGCGGCTTTTCGCCTCGCTGGACGGCGCTTGATCCGCACGTCGCGGCTCGCTATCTCTCTTGCGAATAAGAAGAGCTTATCGGCGCTGCCTGTCGGGGGACGACCATGAAATCATTCGTTATCGCCGTCTTGTTCTCCGTCGTCGCCGCCTGGGGCGCCAGCGTCGTGCTCAACACCATGTTCCAGAAGCCGGTCGAGACCGCCTATTCGACCGGCGGCGTCAGGCTCTGAACCCCGGCTAGCCCTCCAGCAGCGCCTTCAGCGCCGCCAGGTCGCGCGCCACCATCAGCGCGTCGCGCGCCATCTCGTCGTCCGACATGTCGCGCTGGAACAGCGTGAAGACGATCTCGCTGCCATCGCCATTGGCCATGATCCGCATCGGGTTGTGCATCGCCGGCCCGTGCTCGGGAACGACGGCATGGTCGCAGACGCCGTGATTGTTCGGCTCGCTGAAGACGATGCGCATCGGTCCCATCGGCGTCTCCGCCAGCCATGTCATGCCCTCGACATGGCTGAAGGAATGGCCGAGGCCTTCCGCCCACTTGGGAAAGTTCAACGGCTCGGCCAAAAAGGCATAGACCTCCTCGGCCGGTCGCTCGATCGAAATCCCGATATGGCGGGCATGGCTCGTGGTCATCGCCGGCTCCTCCGTTCGATGGAACAAATAAAGAACGGAATACCGGCGGCGTCAATAATCAGCCCTGCCCGTCAGGCGGCTGCTGATCCGCGAGGCTGACGGCCAGCCGCGCCAGCAGCCGGCCAAGCTCCTCGCGCTCCGGCTCGCTCAGGCCCGCGAGCATCCGCGCCTCGGCCGCCATGTCCTCGCGAAAGGCGGCTTCCGTTTTTTCGCGGCCGGCAGGCGTGAGTTCGACCAGCGTGCTGCGCGCATCGCTTTCGCTTTGACGCCTCGCGATCAGGCCGGCGCGCTCGAGTCGGTCGAGCCGGTTGGTCAGCCCGCCCGACGAGATCATCAGCGAGCGGAACAGCTCCGTCGGCCGCAGCCGATAGGGCGCGCCCGACTGCAGCAAAGTCGAGAGCACGTCGAATTCGCCGGTGTCGAGCCCGTGCCTGGCGAAGACCTGCTCGATCACGGGCCTCGCCTGCAGCGTGACCAGCCGCGCGCGGCCGAGTATCGCCATCCCGATCGTGTCGACCTCCGGCAATTCGCGCCGCCATTGCGCTCGCCGCAGCGCGACGCGGTCGCGCCCGTCCTCGGCCGGCTCGCGTGATTGTCTTGACATAAAGATAAATCCCGTTTTATCTTGGGATCAAGATAAACCTCCTTGCCGCTGGAGCAAGCCGATGAACGAGAACGCCATGCGCTGGACCGGGCGCACGCTGACCGGGATTTTCACGATCTTCATGCTGGGCGCGTCGATCGCGCCGAAATTCGCCGGCGCGGCGGTGGCGACCGACACGATGCGCGATCTGGGCTGGGATCCGAAACTGACGTTTCTGATCGGCGTGCTGGAGCTTGCCTGCCTCGTGCTGCATCTCCTGCCGAGAACCAGCATCCTCGGCTCGATCCTGATGACGGGCCTGCTCGGCGGCGCCATCGCGACGCAGGTCAGGGTGGGCAGCCCGCTGTTCAGCCATATGCTCTTCGGCGTCTATCTCGGGCTGATCATGTGGGGCGGGCTCTGGCTGCGCGACGCGGGCCTGCGCGCCCTGTTGCCGCTGCGCCGCGCCTGACAGCCCCGAAACCGAACCGGAGGACACAGACCATGTCGTTCCAGGCTTATCTCGACAACATCCAGGCCAAGACCGGCGTCACGCCGGACGGCTTCAAGGCGAAGGCGCGCGACAAGGGCTTCGTGACCGAAACCGGCCTTGCTCCGGGAATCAAGGCTGGCCAGGTCATCGAGTGGTTGAAGACCGATTTCGGCCTCGGCCACGGCCACGCCATGGCGATCGTGGCGCTGCTGAAGGGCCGCGGCCCGGAGGGTTGCTGAGGCATTTTCGTCGGTGCGAGCGCGGCGAGGCAATCCAGCGTTTCGCGCCACACGTCCCCTGGATTGCTTCGCTGCGCTCGCGATGACGGGTTATTCGATCACGATCCTCGGCGCGACCCTCTGGCTTCCACCCTCGAGCCCCGCCATCACCTGCCGCGCGATCGTCAGATAGGCCTTGGCGTGGGCCGAGTCGGGGTCGCTGGCCACGATCGGCCGGCCGCCGTCGGAGGTCTCGCGGATCGGCATGGCGAGCGGGATCTCGCCGAGAAAAGGCACGCCCAGCCGCTCGGCCTCGTGCCGCGCCCCGCCATGGGCGAAGATGTCCGAGCGCGCGCCGCATTCCGGGCAGACGAAATAGCTCATGTTCTCGACGATGCCGAGGATCGGCACCTCGACCTTTCGGAACATCGCGACGCCGCGCCTGGCGTCGAGCAGCGCCAGATCCTGCGGCGTCGAGACGATCACGGCGCCGGCGAGCGGCGTCTGCTGCGCCATGGTGAGCTGCGCGTCGCCGGTGCCGGGCGGCATGTCGACCAAGAGCACGTCGAGCTCGCCCCAGGCGACCTCGCGCAGCATCTGGGTGATGGCCGAGATCACCATCGGCCCGCGCCAGATCATCGGCGTCTCCTCGTCGATCAGGAAGCCGATCGACATGATCTTCAGCCCGTAGGCCTCCATCGGCGCGAGCGTGCGGCCCTGCACTAGGCGCGGCTTGCCGGTGATGCCGAAGATCTTCGGCACGGACGGCCCGTAGATGTCGGCGTCGAGCACGCCGACGCGCAGGCCGAGCGTGGCGAGCGCCACGGCGAGATTGCCTGTCGTCGTGGATTTGCCGACGCCGCCCTTGCCGCTGGCGACGGCGACGATCCGCTTCACGCCGGGAATGCCGGCGGCCTTCGGCGTCGGCCCGCCGGGGGCGGGCGTCGGACGCTGGGCCTGCTGGCGCGCCTGCGCGGCGGCGGAGGAGGGGGCCTTGTCCCCGGTCAGCCCGACCAGAACCTGCGTCACGCCGGGGAGCCCCGACACCGCGCTCTCGGCCGCCTTGCGCACCCGCTCCATCGCGGCGGCCTCGGTCGCGTCGATGCCGATCGCGAAGATCACCTTGCCGCCGTCGACGAGGATATTGGCGACGCGCCCCGAGGCGGCGAGCGATTGCCCGCTCGCCGGCAGCTTCACCAGTTCGAGCGCGCGCAGGATGTCGGCTTCGGTCACGGCCACGCTGCCAGCTCCATCCGCCGCGCTGTCAGGCCGCGGCCTTGCGAATATGGAAGACGAGCAGCTCGCCATCGCTGTGGCTGTGCTCGATCCTGTCGCCGGTTTCGCGCATCAGGTTGGGAATGTCGATAGCGGCCATCGCATCGGTGCATTCCACCACGAACAGCGCGCCCGCCGGCGCGCCCTTCAGCGCCTTGCGCACGCGCAAGGCGGGCAGGGGGCATTTCAGGCCGCGGAGATTGAGGGGGGTGCTCATGCGCGCGGGGATGATCCTGCTGCCGCCTCTTCTTCGAGCCCGAGCAGGGCCAGCGCCCGGCGATACTCCGACTCGACCAACGCCCCGTGCGGATCGGGCAGCCGTCCGAATCGTTGCGTCGTGGCCAGGATGACATCAATGGCCGCCATGCCCGCGCCGAGACGATCCGCAGCCTCGGCGGCGCTGATCCGGCTTTCGACATAGGCGTCCAGGACGTCGATATCCGGTGATGGCTTCATGGCCGCGTCCCCTTGATGATCTGGTAGTTCATCGCCGGATTGGCCTGTGGCGCCGTCCCTTCGATGCTGCGCCAGACCGCGTCGGCGTCACCGAGATGACCGGCGCGTTCGGCAAGATTCAGGAGGGCGCGACTGGTGACGACGACCACGTCCTCCGTCAAGCCCTCGCGCACGAGTAGGTTTGGAACGCGACCGTTTTCATAGACGACCAACGCCGGCCCGCCGAACGAGGCGAGGTGATCGCCGAGCCATTCGACGATCGCGTGCTCGCCGGCGTTGCGCGGACGGGGGCGTCCGGTCTCGAGCGCGATTCTGTACAGCTCGCCGATATCGGTCACGGGACGTTCGACCCAGCGATTGGCCCCAGGACGACGACCGTTCGCGTCGAGCCACGCCGCGATCTCGCGGGCATAGGGCTTGTCCGGGAAGAAGGTCGCCTCGATCTCGACGGCGTCCGGAACGACGACCATGCCGAAACGCAGCAGCAGGTCCATCTCGCCGGCTATGGCGAGATGGATCAGCGGCGAGGCGTCGACCAGCACGATCGTCGGCTCGACGCTCGGGAGCGGCATGGATTCGTCCGGCATCGCTTCAGTCTATCACGGACCGCCGATGCTGCGCGCGTCTAAGCCGCCTTCGCAGCCCCGTAATAGCTCTCGCCGGTCTTGGCCATCCTCTTCAGCTGCCGGTTAGGCTTGAAGCGCTCGCCATGCTTCCTGGCCAGCCCCTCGCAGAGCTTCACGAAGGCCGCCGCGCCCATGTTGTCGATGTAGCTCAGCGTGCCGCCGGAATAGGGCGCGAAGCCGAAGCCGATGATCGAGCCGACGTCGGCCTCGCGCGGATCGGTGACGACGCCCTCCTCATAGGTGCGCGCCGCCTCCAGCGCCTGCGTCGCCAGCAGGCGGTGGATCAGCTCCTGCATGTCGACGCGGTCCGGATCGATCCGGTTCTTCGTCAGCTCGGCGAGACCGGGCCAGAGCCGCTTCGGCCCCGCTTCCGGATAGTCGTAGAAGCCCTTCCTGTTCTTGCGACCGAGGCGGCCATGCTTCTCGACCATGTCGGCGAGCAGCTTTTCCTGCGCCGGATCGACCGAGCCCTCGCCGAGCTGCGCCTTGGTGGCCTTCAGCACCTTCCAGGCGAGGTCGACCGCGACCTCGTCGTTGAGCGACAGCGGCCCGACCGGCATGCCGGCCTGCTTGCCGGCGGCCTCGATCATCGCCGGCGGCACGCCTTCCATCAGCATGAGGTGGCCCTCGCGGATGTAGTTGCCGACGCAGCGATTGGCGTAGAAGCCGCGCGTGTCGTTGACCACGATCGGCGTCTTCTTGATGGCGCGGACGAAGTCGAGCGCCATGGCGAGCGCCTTCTTGCCGGTCTTTTTCGCCATGATGATCTCGACCAGCAGCATCTTCTCGACCGGAGAGAAGAAATGCACGCCGATGAAGTTCTTCGGCCGCTGCGAATGCTCGGCGAGGCCGGTGATCGGCAAAGTCGAGGTGTTGGAGCCGAAGATGGTCTTGGGACCGACGGCGGCCTCGACCTTCGCGATCACCTCGGCCTTGACCTTCGGGTCCTCGAACACCGCCTCGACGATCAGGTCGCAGCCCTTCAGCGCGGCGTAATCGGCGGTGGCCGTGATGCGGCCGAGCAGCGCGTCGCGGTCGGCGGTCTTGGCGCGGCCCTTCATGATCTGGTCGGAGACCAGCTTGTGCGAATAGGCCTTGCCCTTGTCGGCGGCCTCCTGGTCGCGGTCGACCAGAACGACCTCGAGCCCGTTCTGGGCCGAGACATAGGCGATGCCCGCGCCCATGAAGCCCGCGCCGACGACGCCGACCTTCCTCAGCTTGCTCGCCGGCACGTCGGCCGGGCGGCGCGCGCCCTTGTTTAGCTCCTGCATCGAGACGAAGAGCGAGCGGATCATCGAGGCCGCCTCCTTCGTGCGCAGGATCTTCGCGAAGTAGCGGCTCTCGACCTTGAGGCCGAGATCGATCGGCAGCTGCAGCCCTTCATAGACCGCGCTCAGGATGGCGCGGGCCGCCGGGTAGTTGTCGTTGGTCTCGCGGCGGTAGATCGCGTTGGCCGGCGGCCAGATCTGCATGCCGGCCGGCGAATGCACCTTGTTGGAGGGCAGCTTGAAGCCCTTCTGGTCCCAGGGCGCGGTCGCGGCCGGGTTGGCCTTGAGCCAGTCCCTGGCGTTCTGGACGAGCTGATCGCGCGGCACCACGGCGTGGACGAGACCGGAATTGCGGGCCGGCAGCGCCTTCACCTGCTCGCCCTTGAACATCATCTGGAGCGCGTCGCCGGTCTGCATCAGCCGCGAGACGCGCTGGGTGCCGCCGGCGCCGGGGAACAGCCCGACCTTGATCTCGGGCAGGCCGACGCGGGTCGAGGCGTCGTCCGAGACGACGCGATACTGGCAGGACAGCGCGAGCTCGAAGGCCCCGCCGAGGCAGACGCCATGGACCGCCGCCGCGAACGGCTTCCCGCAGGTCTCGAGCTTGCGGTAGAGTTGGCTGAGCTTTCGGCTCTCCTCGAAGAAGGTCTGCATCGCGACCTGCTCGCCCTTGTCCCTGGCGAGGCCGACATAGAGGTCGCGCAGGCCCTGCAGCATGGTCAGGTCCGCGCCGCCGGAGAAGGCCTCCTTGCCGGAGGTGATGACGCAGCCCTTGATCGCCTCGGTCGAGGCGACCTTGTCGATGATCTGGTCGAGCTCGGCCATCAGCTCGGGCGTGATGACGTTCATCGAGCGGCCGGGCATGTCCCAGGTCGCGGTCGCGATGCCGTCGGTGTCGGTCTCGAAGCGGAAATTGGTGAGGTTCATGGGAGTTACTCCGGTTGGAGAGGGCGCGACTCCTTCTCCCCTCGGGGGAGAAGGTGGCAGCGCGCAGCGCTGACGGATGAGGGCCGGCCCGGCGAAGCCGGGTCGGATGACGGGCGCCGAGCGAGAGCGAGCCGCTCCTCGACTTGGCGCAGAACGAGTTCGAGGCCGGTCAATATCTGTTCGTTGCGGAAGCGCAGGACGAGATAGCCTTGGTCGCATAAGGACGCGTCACGCCGCTGATCATGCAGAAGCTGATCGGCGTCATCGTGCGGTTCACCGTCCAGCTCCACGATCAAGCGCTCCTCGAAACAGCAGAAAGCCGCGATATAGGGGCCAATAGCCAATTGCCGTTTGAGCTTGAGACCGCGAAAACGACGGCCGCGGACGGCTTGCCAGAACAATGCTTCCGCACGCGTCGGCTCATGACGTTGGCCGCGCGCAAACTCTCGCGTCGATGAGCTGTTCCAGCGTTGCAGTAGAGCCTCCCAATATGGGGTCGTTGCCCTTGCCCCTTCGCGCGACCCGGCTTCGCCGGGCCCTCATCCGTCAGCGCTCCGCGCTGCCACCTTCTCCCTCGGGGGGAGAAGGAAAGATCACACTCGCTCGATGATCGTCGCGACGCCCATGCCTGCGGCGACGCAGAGGGTGACCAGCGCGGTCGTCTTGTTCGTCCGTTCCAGCTCGTCGAGCACGGTGCCGAGGATCATCGCGCCGGTCGCTCCGAGCGGATGGCCCATGGCGATCGCGCCGCCATTGACGTTGAGGATCGCGTCGTCGATGTCGAAGGCCTGCTGGAAGCGCAGCACCACCGAGGAGAAGGCCTCGTTCAGCTCGAACAGGTCGATATCGCCGGTCGTCATGCCGGCCTTCTTCAGCACGAGCTCGGTGACGTCGACCGGCCCGGTCAGCATCAGCGCGAGGTCGGAGCCGACCGTGGCGAAGGCGCGGATGCGGGCGCGGGGCTTGAGGCCCGCGGCCCTGCCGCCCTTCTTCGAGCCGACGAGGACGGCCGCCGCGCCGTCGACGATGCCCGACGAATTGCCGGCGTGGTGGACGTGGTTGACGAACTCGACATCCGGATGCGCGGCGGTCGCGACCGCGTCGAAGCCGCCCATCTCGCCCATCTGCACGAAGGAGGCCTTCAGCGCGGCCAGCGCCTGCATGTCGGTGTTGGGACGAATGGTCTCGTCGCGGTCGAGGATGATCAGCCCGTTGACGTCGGTGACCGGAATCACCGAATTCTTGAAGCGGCCCTCGTCCCAGGCGGCCGCCGCGCGCTTGTGCGAGCGCACGGCATAGGCGTCGACATCGTCGCGCGAGAAGCCGTATTTCGTCGCGATCAGGTCGGCCGAAATGCCCTGCGGCATGAACCAGGTGTCGATCGCGACGCTCGGATCGACCGCGATGCCGAAGCCGGACGCGCCCATGCCGACGCGGCTCATGCTCTCGACGCCGCCGCCGATCGCCAGTTCCTTCTGGCCGGACATCACCTGCGCGGCGGCGAGGTTCACGGCGTCGAGCCCGGAGGCGCAGAAGCGGTTGATCTGGATGCCCGGCACTTCCTTGCCGTAGCCGGCCTTGAGCGCGACCGTGCGGGCGATATCGGCCCCGGCCTCGCCGACCGGATCGACGCAGCCGAAGACCACGTCCTCGACCAGCTTCGTGTCGAGTTCGTTGCGGTCGCGCAGCGCGCGCAAAGTCGTGGCGCCGAGCTCGATCGCGGTGACCTCGTGCAGCGAGCCGTCTGCCTTGCCCTTGCCGCGCGGCGTGCGGACATGGTCGTAGATGAATGCGTCAGCCATCAAGGGCCTCCCGTGGTGTGTTGTTCTTGTCGGTTCCGCCGCCCCGGTCTCGCGTCGCCGGAGCGGGCCAGTCGATCAGTTCGGTCGGCGTCCACCGCGCCTTGCGTCGGGCGATGCGGCCTTCCGTCGTCTCCGCGTCGAAATCACGCGACTCAATTTCCCCGGTGAAGGCCTTGCGGTCATCGAGGACATCGACATTGACGACGCTGAACGCGCCGTCGTCGTCGCTCAGCAGCATCGCGACATAGACGCCGCAATTGCGGCACAGGATGACATCGGCGGTGCCGAGCCCGAAGCGGTAGTGATGAACCTGCTCCGGGGCGACGGCCGTCAGCGCGATGCGTGCCTTCGGATCGGAGAAGGCCCGCGCATTGTGCTTGCGGCAGAACGAGCACTGGCATGCGCCGAGCAACTGCTCCGCCGGCGCACGGTCGGTGCGCAGTTCGACCGTGATCGAACCGCAATGACATCGTCCCTTATGCGTGAACCGCATCGGCTCGTCCTTGCGCGAAAGACGGTCGTCCGTTCAGAACTGGTCCGGGCTCAGCGCCATGGTCGAATCCGACCCCGAGGTGATCCGCGCCAGATGCGCCGCGGTCTCGGGCAGACTCCGCTCCATGAAGAAGCGCGCCGTCGCCAGCTTGGTGTTCATCCGCTCGGTCGAGCCGTTCGAGCCGGCCTTGAGCTTGTCCTGCGCGACCTTGGCCATCTTCGCCCACATATAGCCGAGCGAAACCAGCCCGAGCAGATGCATGTAGTCGGTCGCGCCGGCGCCGGCATTGTCCGGCTTGGCGAGCGCGTTCTGCATGAACCACATCGTCGCCTGCTGGAGATGGCCGAGCGAGGCCGCAAGCGGGGTCAGGAGCGGCTTCAGGGCCTCGTCCTCGGCGTTCTCCTGGAGGAAGCCGCCGACCTCGTTGAAGAAGGCCATGATGGCGCGCCCGCCGTCGCGGCCGAGCTTGCGGCCGACCAGGTCCATAGCCTGCACGCCATTGGCGCCCTCGTAGATCATCGCGATACGGGCATCGCGGACGAACTGCTCCATGCCCCATTCGGCGATGTAGCCGTGGCCGCCATACATCTGCTGAGCCTTGACCGCGTTGTCGAAGCCGACATCTGTCAGAACGCCCTTGAGCACCGGCGTCATCAGGCCGAGTTGGTCGTCGGCGGCCTGGCGCTCGGCCGCGTCGTCCGAGCGATGGGCGATGTCGGACTTCAGCGCGTTCCAGAGCACGAAGGCGCGCGCGCCCTCGTTGAAGGCCTTGATCGACATCAGCGTGCGGCGCACGTCTGGATGGACGATGATCGGGTCGGCCGCCTTGGCCGGCTCCTTGGCGCCGGTCAGCGCCCGGCCCTGGATGCGGTCCTTGGCGTAGGCGATGGCGTTCTGGTAGGCGACCTCGGACTGGGCAAGTCCCTGGATCGCGACGCCGAGGCGGGCCTCGTTCATCATCACGAACATGGCGTTGAGGCCCTTGTTCTCCGTGCCGATGAGCCAGCCCCTGGCCCCGTCATAGTTCATCACGCAGGTCGAATTGCCGTGGATGCCCATCTTGTGCTCGATCGAGCCGCAGGAGACGCCGTTGCGCTCGCCGACCGAGCCGTCCTCGGCGATCGCGTTGCGCGGCACGACGAAGAGCGAGATGCCCTTGACGCCGGCCGGCGCGCCCTCGATGCGTGCCAGCACGAGATGGATGATGTTCTCGGTGATGTCCTGCTCGCCGGCCGAGATGAAGATCTTGGTGCCGGAGATCGCATAGGAGCCGTCGCCGTTCGGCACGGCCTTGGTCTTGATCAGCCCGAGATCGGTGCCGCAATGCGGCTCGGTCAGGTTCATCGTACCCGACCAGACGCCCTCGATCATCTTCGGGATATAGGCGCGCTTCTGCTCGTCGGTGCCATGGACGTAAAGCGCCGCGATCGCGCCGGCGGTCAGGCCGGGATACATCGAGAAGGCCATGTTCGCGGCCGAGGCGTATTCGTTCATCACCGCGCCGAGCGTATAGGGCAGGCCCTGGCCGCCATAGTCCGGATCCATCGACAGGCCGATCCAGCCGCCGCCGGCGAAGGCCTCATGGGCTTCCTTGAAACCTTTCGGCGTCGTCACCCGGCCATCCGGATGGCGCGTGCAGCCCTCCTGGTCGCCGGAATGGTTCAGCGGCTGCAGGACCTGCTCGCAGAGCTTGGCGCCTTCGCCCAGCACCGCCTCGACCACGTCCGGCGTCGCGTCGGCGAAGCCCGGCAGGTTGTTGTAGCGTTCGATGGCGAAGACGTCGTTTAGCAGGAAAAGCGTGTCCTCGACGGGGGCCTTGTAGACCGGCATCGCATCCTCCCTTGGTCGTGATGTTCTGGCGAGGCGTCGCGCCGGAAGGCCGGCGGCGTCTCGAATAGTTCACATATAAACTATTTGCGGCGCGGGGCAAGGGGGGTGCGCCAGCGTTCCGGCGCTTTTGCGCATCATTGCGCCGGCCACGCCAAAGAAAAAGGCCCCGGAAGCGTGTCCGGGGCCTTTTTGTCGAGAAGATTGCAAACCGGCGCGGATCGCGCCGGTCGGCCGGCTCAGGCCTTGCCGAGGCGCCGCAGCGTGGTCTCGAGTTCGGCGATCGCGCCCTCGATCTCGCTGCGCTGGCTGTGCAGCAGCTCGAGCTGCTCGACGATCTGATCGCGGTTGAGCTGCAGGCCGCCGACCGAGGCGGAGTTCGTCGCGTCGGCGGCGGCGCCCTTGTCCTCGTTGGCGAGCATGGCGCGGATTTCGACCAGGGTGAAACCGAGCTGCTTGCCCTTGAGGATCAGCGCGAGACGCGCCTTGTCGCGGCCGGAATAGATGCGCGTCAGGCCGGAGCGCGTCGGGGCTAGCAGGCCGCGCGATTCGTAGAAGCGCAGCGTGCGCAGCGTCACGCCGAAATCGCGGGCGAGGTCGCCGATGGTGAAGTCGCCCGCGAGATCCTGCTCGGCCTCGACGGGAGAAACCGGGGCCTTGGACGAAATGGAGGAGCGACCGTCGTGATTCGAGGCGGCCGCCAGAGCGAAGCTGTGGCGTGACATTGAAGCAGTCCTTGCGGTGCATGAGATCGGGAACGCCAATGAAGCAGGCGATGTTCCGTTGGAAGGAGCACATACGCCCGGCCCTATCCTAGCGTCAGGTAATGAGGTCGATTTCAGGGGCAGGTTACGGTTATATGACGCATTCTGCTGCGCGTCGCGACCGATAGTTGCGCCGTTCGCCTTGCATCATTCGCAAAAAATTAACCCGCCCCGGCCCGATCTTAACCGCCTGTTTACCATGGCTGCCAAAAGTCAGGGCTGCGGATCGGCGTTTCGTCAGCGGCAACGTAATCTTCACGTCTGGTCGATTTCGCAAGGAAGGCAGCGGCGAGCAGGGGCCTGCGCTTTTCTGACAAGGACCGGCCCCGTAGGCGAGCGTTGACATGGCCACGAGCTTGCCCTGGAGCGTGAAGGGCGTCGATCCCCGGACCCGCGACGCAGCGAAAGCGGCGGCACGACGCGCCGGCATGACGCTCGGCGAATGGCTCGATCACAAGATCCGCGACGAATCGCAGGCGTCGCAGTCCGACGCGCCCGAGCAGCTCGACATCGCCGCCCTGTCGGAGCGGCTGGCGCGGCTGTCGCAGGGCCAGATGGAAACCTCGTCGCAGGCGGCCGCCAGCGCGGCCCCGGCCCGGCCCGAGCCCGCCTCGTCCGCGATCGACGCTGTGATCTCGCAGGCCGCCGCGACCGAGAGGCTGACGCGCGAATCCAGCGCCAGGACGGCCGGCGCGCTCGATTCGATCGCGCGCTGGATCGAGAACGCCGAACACCGCATGACCGCGAGCGAGCGCGCCGCCGCCGAACGGCAGGAGCGCGCCACCGCCGTCATCGCCGACGCGATCAAGACGATGGGCGAGCGGCTCGTCGACGTCGAACGCAAGACGGTCGAAGCGCGGCGCAAGCCGGCGCAGGCCGAGTTCGCCGGGGCCGAGCCCGCCCGCGCGCCGCGTCTCGCCTTCAACCGCGACGGGCTGGCGGCGGCCGTGACCGACATCCGCACGCGCCAGCGCGCGCTCGATGCCGACCGCATGCCGCAAGGCGCCCAGCGCGCGCCGTCGCCCGAGACGCGGGTCGCCGCCCTGCGGCAGGATCTGCGCGATCTCACCGCCCGCATCGTGCCCGCCGAACCGGCGCAGGAGCCGTATCCGCGCCCCGTGACGGCTGCGGCCTATCAGCCGGCTGCCAATCCGATCGAGCACATGATCGCCGATCTCGGCGCGAGGCTCGACCGGCTCGATCGACGCGACGGCTTCGACCAGGTGCTGAAGCCGCTGGCGCGGATCGAGTCGGAGATGGCGCGCCTGGCGCAGGATCGCGCCGGCGACAGCTATCAGCGCGTCGAACTCGAAATCGCGCATCTGGCCGCCAAGGTCGATGCGCTGGCGGCGCGCGGCGGCGACAGGGCCCTGCTCGCCCCGCTGATGCGCGACATCGGCGAATTGCGCGACATGATGGCCCACTCCGCCGCCGACCGGCGGATGGAGGACGTCTCGCACCAGATCGCCTCGCTCTCCTCCGAGATGGGCCGGCTGCGCGACACCCAGCCCGACGGGCGCGAAATGCGCAGCCTGGCGCTGGCGATCGAGGATGTCCGCGACGCGCTTCTCGCCGACCGCGCCCATGGCGGCCAGGCCGATCCGGCGTCGCTGGATGCGCTGTCGCGCCAGATCGATGGGCTCGCCGGCCGCATCGACGGGCTGGCCGCCAGCAGCAACCTGGGCCAGTTCGTCAACGAGGGTGCGGCCCAGGTCGCGCGCGTCGACCTGCGTCCGATCGAGGACATGCTGCGCACGCTCGCCGACAAGATCGACGAGGCCGGGCGTCCCGGCGCCGATTCGGATGCGTTCGATTCGCTGGAGCAGCAGATTTCGGGCCTCGCCGAAAGGCTCGACCAGGCGGCCGCGACCCGCTCGGCCGAAAGCGGCATCGAGCGCACGCTGCAGGATCTGGTCGGCCATCTCCAGACGCTGCGCGAGGAGACCACGCAGGCCGTGCAGCGCGCCGCGAGCGCCGACAAGAGCGCGCCCGCGAGCGGTCTCGCGGAACTGTCGAGTCTCGTCTCGGGCCTGCGCGAGACCCATGTCTCGTCCGGCCGCGAAACCCAGGACGCGATCGGCGCGGTCCACCGCACCCTGGAGACGATCATTTCGCGGCTCGCCAGCCTCGAGGCCGATCTCGCCGCCGACCGTCAGGGCGCCGCGCCGCGCCCGCCGATGCCGCCGCGCGCCGCCCAGCCGCAAACCCGCCCGCCGGTCATGCCGAAAGCGCGCGATCTCGATATGCGTGATGCGCGCGACCTCGACCGGCCGGAGCCGCCCGCCGACCGCATAGTGCCCGAGCGTCTGCCGCGCGCCGATTCGGCGCCTGCCGTCTCGCTCGACCTGCCGCTCGAGCCCGGCTCCGGCCGCCCGCGCATCGACGCCATGGCCGCCGCCGCGCAGGATCCGCAATCGATCCGCCAGAACCTGATCGCGGCCGCGCGCCGCTCGGCCAAGGCCGCGACCGAAGCCGCCGCGGCTGCCCCCGCGGCTGCGGCCGACGCGCCCAAGAGCGGCGGCCGCCTCAAGGAGATCATGGAGAAGCGCAAGCGGCCGATCCTGCTCGGGCTCGCCGCGATCGTGCTCGCCATCGGCACGACCCATGTCGTCACCGGCGCGCTCAAGGGCGCCAAGCCCGCCACGGGCAAGCCCGCCGTCGAGACGCCGGTCATCGAACCCTCCGCCGCGGCGCAGCCGGAGACGGTGGCCAAGGACAAAATCAAGGACCAGAGCTCGGCGCTGGCGCCTGCTCCGGCCGCCGTGCCTGCCGCTCCCTCGCTCGCGATCGCCGGTCCGGCCCTGGCCGCCCCGGCGGGTCAGGACGTCACCGGCTCGCCGGCGCAAGGCGTGACGATGCCGCCGCTGCCCGTCCCCTCCGAGCCGCTCCAGCCGGCGACGAATATCGGCGAGCTGCCGGCCGGCCTCGGCGGAGCGGGCGTCCGCAAGGCGGCGCAGGCCGGCGATGCGCGGGCGGTCTACGAACTCGCCTCCCGCGCGGCCGACGGGCCGGGCGCCTCGCGCGATCCCAAGCTCGCCCTGCGCCTGTTCGAGCGCGCCGCCGTCGCCGGGCTGACGCCGGCGCAGTTCCGGCTCGGCAACATGTTCGAGAAGGGCATCGGCACGCCGCGCGACATCGCGCTCGCCCGGGTCTGGTACACGCGCGCCGCCGAGCGCGGCAACGCCAAGGCGATGCACAACCTCGCCGTGCTCCATGCCGAGGGCATTTCCGGCAAGCCGGACTATGCCACGGCGACGGAGTGGTTCCGCAAGGCGGCCGAACTCGGCGTCCGCGACAGCCAGTACAATCTCGCCATCCTGCTCGGCCGCGGGCTCGGCGCGCCGACCGATCTCGGCCAGTCCTATCTCTGGTTCTCGGTCGCGGCCGGGCAGGGCGACGAGGATGCCGCCAGGAAGCGCGACGAAGTCGCGCTGCGTCTGTCCGAGGCCGATCTCGCCACGGCCAAGCTGTCGGCCGAGCGCTGGCGTCCCAATACCCTCAATGCCGAGGCCAACGAGGTCGTTCCGCCGGCCAAGGGCTGGGACGAGACGCCGACGGCGGCCAACAGGAAGCCCGCCAAGCCGCCGAGCCGGACCTGATCGCGCCCGGCCCGGAGCTTAGTAATTTCAGTGAAAGCGCCGCGTCATCCCGGACAAGCCGCTTAGCGGCGCGGATTCGGGATCCATCATGAGGCGCGATGACGCTCCAGGACGGATTCCGGGAGAAGCATGACGGCGTGTTTCCGAGTGAAATCATCACTCCGCGGCGCCGCCCTGTCATGGTTCCGACGCCTTGGCCGTTCATCAGGGCTTCACACCGCCACGCCTAAACCGCTGATCTCGCGACGGTAAGGTTTGCCCAACCGTATTGGTGCAATCTGGGACGACAGCATGTGAGCGCCGGATTCCGGCGCGCGAGGATCGCGGGTGCAGATCTATCTTCCCATCGCGGAACTGCCGATCAGCATCCTGATGGTGCTGGGACTGTCGGGCGCCGTCGGCTTCATTTCCGGGCTGTTCGGCGTCGGCGGCGGCTTCCTGCTGACCCCGCTCCTGATCTTCCTCGACATTCCGCCCGCGGTCGCGGTCGCCACGGTCGCGGCGCAGGTCGCGGGCTCCTCGATGACCGGCGCGCTGACCTATTGGCGACGGCGCGCGCTCGATCTCAAGCTCGGCGGCGTGCTGGTGGTCGGCGGCATCGTGGGCACAGTGCTCGGCGTGCTGTTCTTCAACTCGATGCGCCGTCTCGGCCAGCTCGAACTGGTGATCAACCTGTCCTATGTGACGCTGTTCACCATCATCGGCGGGCTGATGCTCTATGACGCCGTCCGCTCGGCGCTGCGCGTGCGCGCCGGCAAGCCGGGGCGGCTGCGGCGGCAGGCCGGCACCCACCCGGCCTGGATGGGCCTGCCCTGGCGCGTCCGCTTCCACCGCTCGCAGCTCTATGCGAGCGTCATCCCGATCGCCGGGCTCGCGGTGGTGATCGGCTTCATCGGCGCCGTGCTCGGCGTCGGCGGCGGCTTCATCCTGGTGCCGGCGCTGATCTACTTCTTCCGCATTCCGCCGGCCGTCGTCGTCGGCACCTCCCTGTTCCAGATCCTCGTGACGATGACCGGCGCGACGATGCTGCATGCGCTCACCAACCAGTCGGTCGACATCATCCTGGCGACGCTGCTCCTGATCGGCGGCGTCATCGGCGCGCAGTTCGGCGGCCGCGCGGCGCGCAACCTCAACGTCGAATCCTTCCGCATGCTGCTGGCGCTGCTGATCCTCTCGGTCGGCCTGCGCTTCGTCATCGAACTCGTCGTGCCGCCGACCGAGCCATACTCCGTCGTGCTGCCGGAGAGCGCGCGATGAGGCGGCTCCTGCTTGTCTTGGCCGCGAGCCTGCTGGCGGCGTCGGCTCCCGCCTGCGCCGAGACGCTGATCGCCTCGGTCTCGAGCCACCAGATCCAGATCACCTCGAACTACACCGGCGACCAGCTCACCGTTTTCGGCCTGGTCGAGCGCGACGGCCGCACCGCCTCGCGCGGCGACCCCTACGACCTCGTCATCACCGTGCGCGGGCCGCGCCGCATGCTGCTGGTGCGCGAGAAGGAGCGGCTCGGGCCGATCTGGATCAATCGCGCCCAGCGCCGTTTCCCCAATGCGCCGGTGTTCCTGTCCGTGTCCAGCAACCGGCCTCTGGCGGAGATTCTGAGTCCCGAGACGGCGCGCCGCGAGCGCATCGGCCTCGCCAACGCCGACCGGCCGCCGCAGCTCTCCTTCGACGTCGACGCCCCGCTGGCGCGCTTCCGCGACGGCATGATCCGGATGCTGGAGGAGAAGGGGCTCTATGCCGAGAACGAGCGCGGCGTCACCTTCCTGTCGGGCACGCTGTTCAGCGCTCCGATCGAGGTGCCGGCGACGGCCCCGACCGGCGCCTACGAGATCGAGATCATGCTCTATGCCGGCGGCGTGCCGCTGGCGCGGCAATCGACCAATTTCGAGGTGGTCAAGACCGGCATCGAGCAGGGTCTCGCCACCGGCGCCTATGAGCGGCCGTTTCTCTATGGCCTGGCGACCGTGGCGCTCGCGCTCCTGCTCGGCTGGCTCGCCAGCGTCGTGTTCCGGCGCGACTGAGCTGGTTTACGCCAGGAGCGCGGCATAGCCGTAGAACGGGACGAGCGTGCCGTCCGCGATCACCGTCCAGTCGTCGGCGAGTTCGACCAGCCCGTCGGTCCGGGTCAGCGAGGTCAGCACGCCCGCGCCCTCGCGCGGATGCTTGCGGGCGACCATGACGCCGTCTGCCGCCGCGGACAGCGAGACGCGGACATATTCGCGCCGGCCCTGCTTCTTGCGATAGGGAAAGCCGAGCCTGACCGGCAGCGCCAGCGGCGGTTTGTGTTCCGCGCCCGCGAGCCGGGCGAGCAGCGGCCGCGCCACGAAGGCGAAGGTGACGAAGACCGCGACCGGATTGCCCGGCAGGCCGATGAAGGGCGTCGTCCCGATCAGGCCCATCGCGACCGGGCGGCCGGGCTTGATGCCGATGCGCCAGAAGGCGAGCGAGCCGGCCCGGGCGAGCGCCGTCTTGACGTGGTCCTCCTCGCCGGTCGAGACTCCGCCGGAGGTCAGGATCAGGTCGCAGGAGCCCGCGGCCTCGGTCAGGCGCGAAGCCAGACTCCCGGGCTCGTCGCGCAGAATGCCGAGATCGACGACCTCAGCCCCCGCCCGCGTCGCCATGGCCGCGAGCAGGCTGCGGTTGGAGTCGTAGATCGCGGCCGGGCCGAGGGGAGAACCGGGCTCGGTCAGCTCGTCTCCGGTCGAGAAGATCGCGACGCGCGGCCGGCGGCGCACCGTGACCTGCGTCTCGCCGAGCGCCGCCAGCGCGGCGACATCCTGCGGGCGTAAGGTCCGCCCGGCGCTCAGCGCCGTCTCGCCGCGCGCGATGTCCTCGCCGGCGGGCCGGGCGTTGGCGCCGCGCTTGAGGCCTTGCGGCAGACGGACCGCGTCGCCGTCGCGGACGACGTCTTCCTGCATGAAGACGGTGTCGGCGCCGGGCGGCATCGGCGCGCCGGTGAAGATGCGCATGGCTGTGCCCGCGACCCCGCGTCCGGAGGCGTCCTGTCCGGCCGCGAGCCGACCGGACAGGGCGAGCCGGGTTTCGCCCGCCGGGGCCAGATCGGCGAAGCGCACGGCATAGCCGTCGACGGCGGAGTTGGCGAAGGGCGGCAGGTCGAGCCCGGCGACGACATCCTCCGCCAGCACGCGGCCATCGGCCATGCCGAGCGCGAGCCGCTCCGTCCCGGCGACGGGCGCGACCAGTTCGGCGGCGCGCGCGCTCGCCTGCTCGACGTTCATCAGAGCTCCGCCGAAGGCCTCGTCGTCGCGGCTCAGTTGCGCCATGGCGGCCTCATTTGTCCTCGCTTAGCCGCGCCAGCACATCGGCGAGCGGCTCGGCATGGGTGAGCACGGCCTCGGTTACGGCCGCGATATCGTCGAGCGCGATCACGGGCCGGCCAGCCTCGGGGAAGCCCGAATCGCTGGCGATGGCGCGGATGGTCGGATCGCCCGGATGCAGCGGCGGCTTGCCGTTGGCCGCGCGATGCACCTCGATCTTGGCATGTCGCTCACGCTTGAAGCCCTCGACGACGACGAGATCGACGGGAGAGAGCCGCGCCAGCAGGTCGGCGAGCTTCGCCTCGGGCTCGGTCCGCAGTTCGCGCATCAGGGCCCAGCGCCGCTCCGAGGCGATCAGCACCTCGCGCGCGCCGGCCTCGCGATGCGCGTGGGAATCCTTGCCCGGCGTGTCGAGGTCGAAGGCGTGATGGGCGTGCTTCAGCGTCGAGACGGAGACGCCGCGCAGGCTGAGTTCGGGAATGAGGCGCGTCAGCAGCGTCGTCTTGCCCGCGCCGCTCCATCCCGCCAGACCGATCACACGCATCGACTACCGTCATCCCAAAACGAAACCGGGCGCTCGCGCGCCCGGCTGTCATCTTCCGGTTCGCCCCGCCTGGTCAAGCCGGGCAGGACAGCGACCGCCTCATTCCGCCGGCTGGAGCTTGCCGCCGCCGGGGACATGGCCCTTCTGCATCTCCTCGGCGACCCAGAGCGAATGGTGCTCCTTGGCCCAGTTGAGATCGACCTCGCCGGAGCCCATCGCGTCGAACGCGCCCTCCATGCCGATCGTGCCGATATAGATGTGGCCGAGGATGACCGCGACCATGACGACGGCGGTGAGCCCGTGCACGACGTTCCAGAACTGCAGGTTGAGCACGCCGCCGGCTGAGGCCGGGAACAGCAGGTAGATCCCCGAGACCGACAGCGCCGCGCCGCCGAGCACGACCGACCAGAACACGATCTTCTGGCCGGCGTTGAAGCGCCTGGCCGGGGGATGCTGCTTGCCGACGATGCCGCCGCCGGCCGCGATCCATTTCAGGTCGAGGCTGCCGGGGATGTTGTCCTTGATCCAGACCACGAGCATCAGCGCGATGCCGAGCATGAACGGCCAGGCGAGGTAGTTGTGCGCCCATTTCGCCACGATCGAGACATTGGTGAAGGCCTGGGGTCCGATCAGCGGCAGCAGCACCGACTTGCCGAAGGTCACGTTCAGCCCCGACAGCGCCAGCACGATGAAGCAGGCGGCGGTGAGCCAGTGCATGAAGCGCTCGAAGCCGTTGAAGCGCGTCAGCGTGCGCCCGGCCATCCCGGCGTGGACCTTCACCTTGCCGCGCACGAGATAGAACGCCGTCAGCAGCAGCAGCATGCCGAGCACCACGATGGCGCCGACGCGGACCATCGTGCCCTGATGGAAGGCCCGCCATTCGCGGCCGGCGGGCCGCTCCAGCGTCGCCGCCTTGCCGTCGGGGATCGAGATGCGGCCCTGCAATTCGGCCGAGGGATTGCCTTTCAGGGCGTCGAGGAACTGCTGCTCCTTGACCGCGTTCGCGGTCGGATTGACCTGCTGGGCCAGAGCCGGCGCGGCCGGAATGGCGGCGAAGGCCAGCATCAGGCCGAGAACCAGGAAACGAAGGTGGGCGCCGAGACGCATGGGCGAAGTCCTCTCGCGAGATGAACCGGACATCGAGGCGAGGGCGGAACCCAGCGCGCCTCGCGGCGACGCCACGCCCCCTCCCCGAGTTCGTCGATTTCGGATCGCCGAGCCGAAATCGACGAACGCGAAATCAGATGCTGTGGGGCGTGATGTCGTCCGAAAACCGCTTCGCGCTTTTCGGCATCACGCCCGAGTTCAGATGGCGATCGTTTCCTTGTAGGCGGTCTGCCAACCCCAGGCGCCCGAGCCGTAGCCGCGCTTGACAACCCGCTCCTTGTAGATCTGGGCGATGATCTCGCCGTCGCCGGCGAGCAGCGACTTGGTCGAGCACATTTCCGCGCAGAGCGGCAGCTTGCCCTCCGCCAGGCGGTTGGAGCCGTATTTCTGGAACTCGGCCGGCGAGAGGTCGGCCTCCGGGCCGCCCGAGCAGTAGGTGCACTTGTCCATCTTGCCGCGCGAGCCGAAGTTCCCGACCTTGGGATATTGCGGCGCGCCGAAGGGACAGGCGTAGAAGCAATAGCCGCAGCCGATGCAGAGGTCCTTCGAGTGCAGCACCACGGCGTCGGCCGTGGTGTAGAAGCAGTCGACCGGGCAGACGGCGGCGCAGGGCGCGTCCGTGCAGTGCATGCAGGCCATCGAGACCGAGCGCTCGCCGGGCTTGCCGTCATTGATGGTGACGACGCGGCGGCGGTTGATGCCCCAGGACACCTCGTTCTCGTTCTTGCAGGCGGTGACGCAGGCGTTGCACTCGATGCAGCGGTCGGCGTCGCAGAGGAATTTCATCCGGGCCATGGTTCAGCTCCTCTTCAAGCCGCCGCGATCTGACAGAGCGTGACTTTGCCTTCGTGCATCGCCGTCACGGGGTCGTAGCCATAGGTGGTGACGATGTTGACCGACTCGCCGAGCACGATCGGGTCCGCGCCCTTCGGGTAGTTCTTGCGCTGGTCCTCGCCCTGGTAGAAGCCGCCGAAGTGGAACGGCATGAAGGCGACGCCCTTGCCGACCCGCTCCGTCACCAGCGCCTTGACGCGGGCCTTCGAGCTGTTCTCGGGGCCCGAGACCCAGACGAACTGTCCGTCCCTGATCCCCCGCGCGGTCGCATCTGCCGGGTTGATCTCGACGAACATGTCCTGCTGCAGCTCGGCCAGCCACTTGTTCGAGCGCGTCTCCTCGCCGCCGCCCTCGTATTCGACGAGGCGGCCCGAGGTCAGCACGATCGGGAAGTTCTTCGCGACGCCCTTCTCGACCGCGGCCTTCTGGACCGAGGTATGGAGGTTCGGGATGCGCAGGGTCCGCTCGTCGGGGCGCGCCGGCCATTTCGCCACGAGGTCGACGCGCGGCGAGTAGATCGGCTCGCGATGCGTCGGCACGGGGTCCGGCAGGTTCCAGGCGTTGGCTCTCGCCTTGCCGTTGCCATAAGGCACGCAGCCATGCTCCAGCGCGACGCGCTGGATGCCGCCCGAGAGGTCGTTCGCCCAGTTCACGGCGTCGATGTTGTTGCCGCCGATCCAGGCGATGGTCGCGATCTCGGCCGGCGTCAGGTCCTTGTCCCAGCCGAGCTTCTTCAGCGAGCCCATGGTGAACTCGGGATAGCCGTCCTTGATCTCCGAGTTCAGCGAGTAGGAGCCGTTCTCGGCGAGCAGCGTGTCGTTGACCTTGCTGCCGTCGGCGAGCGTGCGCTCGCGCGTCAGGCCGAAGCGCGGCCGGAAGGCGCCGCCGCCGTTCCTCGCCTCCAGCGAGGTGTTGTAGAGGATGTGCGTGCCGGGGTGCTTGAACTCCGGCGTGCCCCAGCACGGCCAGGGCAGGCCGTAATAGTCGTTGGCGACGGGCGAGCCGGCCGCGCCGCGCAGCGAAACCAGGTCGAACTTGTCCTGGTGCTCCATATGCAGCTTCAGGCGCTCCGGCGACTGGCCGGTATAGCCGGTCGACCAGCCGCCCCTGTTGATCTCGCGCAGGATCGACTCGGCCGAGGGCTCGGCGCCGAACTTGCCCTGCACCATCTCGAAGGTCTTGAACATCGGCTCGGCGAATCCGAGCTTCTGGGCGAGGCGATAGATGATCCAGTAGTCGTTCGCGGATTCGAAGACCGGATCGACGACCTTCTCGCCCCATTGCACCGAGCGGTTGGAGCAGGTCCGCGAGCCGGAGCACTCGAACTGCGTCGAGGACGGCAGCAGATAGGTGCCGTTCCTGCGCTGGCCGAGCGAGACGAAATTCGTCGGATGCGGGTCTGCGATGACCAGCAGTTCGAGATTCTCGAGACCCTTCACCGCGTCGGGCATGCGCGGGATGGTGTTGCCGCCGTGGCCCATGACGACCATGGCCTTGAGGGTGTCCTTCTGGTCGACCTGCTCGGCCGGCAGATTGGCGGCGTCGAACCAGCGCGTCGAGGTGAGGCCCGAGGTCTCCATATTGGCCTTGCGGGTGCGGGCCGGGCGGCCGCCCTTGGCCGGAACCTCGTCGAAGCGCGAGACGAAATAGTCGAAATCGACGTTCCAGACCCGGGCCCAATGGCGCCACGCGCCCTCCACGAGGCCGTAATAACAAGGCAGATTCGAGATATCGAGGCCGAAATCCGTCGCGCCCTGCACGTTGCAATGGCCGCGGAAGATGTTCGCGCCCGTGCCCATCGAGCCGACATTGCCGGTGGCGAGCAGGAGGTTGCAGATCGCCCGCACATTGGCCGTGCCGACCGAATGCTGCGTCACGCCCATGCACCAGATGAAGGTGGCGGGCTTGACCTTGGCGAAGGTCTCGGCGGCGCGCTTGAGCTGCTCGCCTGGAATGCCGGTGATGTCCTCCACCGTCTTGGGGTCGTATTTCTCGACCTCCTTGCGGACGTCGTCCATGCCGTGGACGCGGGCGGCCAGAAACGCCTTGTCCTCCCACCCGTTCTGGAAGATGTGCCACATCATGCCCCAGATCACCGCGATGTCGGTGCCGGAGCGGAAGCGGACATAGTCGGTCGCGTGGGCGGCGGTGCGGGTCAGGCGCGGGTCGAACACGATGACGTTGGCGCGCTGGACCTCCTTGCCCTCGAGGATGTGCTGCATCGAGACCGGATGCGCCTCGGCGGCGTTCGACCCCATGAAGATGATCGTCTTGGAGTTGCGGATATCGTTGTAGGAGTTGGTCATGGCGCCGTAGCCCCAGGTGTTCGCGACGCCCGCGACCGTGGTCGAGTGGCAGATGCGCGCCTGGTGATCGACGTTGTTGGTGCCCCAGAAGGCCGCGAACTTGCGGAAGAGGTAGGCGCCTTCGTTGGAGAACTTGGCGGAGCCGAGGAGGTAGACGGAATCGGCGCCGGATTTCGCCCGGATCTCCATCATCTTGTCGCCGATCTCGTTGATCGCGACGTCCCAGGAGATGCGCTGCCACTGCCCGTCGACGAGCTTCATCGGATACTTGATGCGGCGGTCGCCATGGGTGAGTTCGCGCACGGACGCGCCCTTGGCGCAGTGCGAGCCCCGGTTGATCGGGCTTTCCCAGGCCGGCTCCTGGCCGACCCAGACGCCGTTATAGACCTCGGCCTTGACCGTGCAGCCGACGGAGCAATGGGTGCAGATGTTCTTGACCACCTTGGTCCCGGTCGCGGGACCGAAGACATCCGCCCGCGCCTTGCGGACGGAGCCGATGGTCAGCCCGCCGGCCGCCGCCGCGCCGCCGGCGACGATCCCCGAACGCCGCAGGAAGGTGCGGCGATCCATCACGCCCGACGACAGGCCGGCGATGGCCGCCTGCAGCTTGCCGCGCTGCGCGTCGGCCGATTTGCGCTTGATCAGCATGGTTTCCGCCTTCTCAGTAACGGTTCGTGCGGTAGAACGCCTTGACGTGGTCGCTTTCCCTGTAGCGCGCCTTCGTCTCGTCCTTGCCGGGATCGACGGCCTGCGCCGGCGTCGCCATGGCCGGCGCCACCGCGACGGTCGCGCCGGCGCCGAGCGCCTTGAAGAAGCTGCGGCGGTCGAAGGCCGACTTTTCGGTCCCGTCGACAGTGTGGGCCTGGGCCTTTCGCGACATGGGCGTCTCTCCAGCGTCGAATGCGGTCACGACGGCAGCCTCGCGGCTTGCGTCTCGATGGCGATGAACAGGCTGCCGATGCGGCCCACGGTCCGGTAGAACTGCGAGGCCTTGGCCACTTCGAGATCGGCGAAGAAGCGCTCGGCCCAGGGCGCGAGATGGCGCGCGAAGAAACGGTCGGCGTCGATGTCGTCGGCGACGAAGACGCCGCGCAGCAATTGCGCGGTGATGTCCATCAGGATCGCGACATGGTCTTCCGGCTCGCCGGCGCGCTCGGCCCGGGCGATGCCGAGCTTGCCCATGTCCTCGCGAACCAGCGCCAGCGGCTTCTCGTGCAGGAAGCCGGTCAGGTAGTAGGATGCGTAGGGCAAAAGCTCGCCGCGGCCGATGCCGACGAAGAGGTCGAAATACTCGTCGCGCACGGCCTCGGGCGTGGTCCGCGCGGCGCTGTCGGCCAGATCCAGATGCGCCAGGCCGAGCGGCGTGCCGTCGCCCTGAACGCCTTGCAGCGCCAGGAGCGTCTCCGCTGTCGGCGCGCGCCAGAGCAGCGCGCCGACAAGCTCGAATTCGCGGGCCCGCGCCTCGTCGATCGGGTCGATCGTGGGCGCGGGATCGCCGCCCTGAGAATGGTCCTGGATCATGACCGGGTAGAGGTCGGGCCTCAGGTCGCTGCGCGACACGCCGGTCAGGGCCTCGATCGTGAGCACGCGATCGGCGGGAACCCGTTTCCAGCTCGATATGGCCGGCTGCGACACGCCGACGCTCCGGGCGAGCGCCCTGACGCCGCCGGCCGCGCCGATTGCCCTGTCGAGCGCCGGATCCCGCATGGTCCGTGTCGTTCCCTCATCCGCCCCGCGACGTCGGATCGCCGCCGCCCTTGTTTAGAACGGTGATAATGAACGCTTATCGCTACGAAATACAACTGTTCCAGTCTGACCTCAGACTGGCATCGCGCCGCCACCGCGCTTGCGGACCCGTTTGGCAGGGAGGTCTGACGGTGCGGAATTTTGTGCTGCAGCATAAACCGCGCTCGATTCAGAAGCGGGGATTCCGCCGCCTTTCGTTTCGCTGGCGGCATGTGTGCGCGGTAGGGTCGTGCGAGGCTCCGTCGCGTTCGCAACGCCATGTTGCGGCGCGGTATGGTTCTCGCGGCTTTCGTCGTGGTCCGCGCTCTGCTGCGACATGGTGTCGCCGGTTGCCCCAGCAACCACCGGATCGGCCTTTTCCGGCTTCGGAGTCTCGCCGAAAATGCCGCGCACCATCGCCGCGACATCGTCCGATTCCGTCAGCGGGCCGTAGCCCGGCGCGCCGCCGGGGATATTCCATTCCAGCGCGTAGTCGCGCGCCGGGTTCTCGAAGCCGGCGATGAAGGGATCGCTCTCCCAGGCCCGGCGCAGCGCGGCGAGCTTCCAGCTTTCCGGCACGTTCTGCTTGAGCCAGTGGGCGACGTCGAAATCCTTGTCGACGAGATCGAGCGGGGGCGGCTCGATCATCTCCGGCTCGGGCTCTTCTCCCTCCCCACCGCAAGCGGGGGGAAGGGGCCCCGTCGCGCTGCCTGCGCCAGCTTTCGCCGGTTCCTTCTCGGCAACCGCCTCGCGCTTGCGGCGCGACCAGCGCGTCAGGAAGCCGTCATCCTCGCCGTCGCCGCTCGGGGCCATCAGCGCCCGCCTCCGCGACGCAGGCCGGCTTCGGGCCGCGGCCCGCCGCCCTTGCGCGGATCGTGCTCCTGGCGCTGGCGCTTGACGAATTCGCGCTCGACATGATGCGCGTCGACAAACGCGAGCACCTGTGCGGCGATTCCCGCCGGCATCGGCAGCGCCTCGACGATGTCGCCGACATTCTCGCAATAGTCCTCGCCCTCGAAAGGGTCGGCGGTGACGCCGACGAACTCCAGCTCGGGCTCGATTCCGGTCGGGCGGATCGCGACCCAGAGCTTGGCGCGCCCGGCCTGGAAGTTCTCGCGGAAATGAGCCGTGTCGACCGAATGCAGCGTCAACACGGCCGGCCCGAGATAGAAGCTCGTCCGGTCAGGCTCGCGCTTGAGCTCCGTCCAGGGCACGAGCCCCGGCGGCTCGGGCAGGACCGCGAGCGGAGCCCAGGCATGGTCGGCCCAGGGCGAGTCGATTTTTCGCCGTTCGACCACGATGCCGACATCGATATGCGATTGCGTCATGCGGGGCTCCTCAATGCGCCGGGGCCAGGTCGGCGAGCGGCAGCCCGGCCACGAGGTTCTGCGGCTTCATGCGCAGGATCCGGCCCTCCGACATTCCCATCAGCAGGTAGATCGGAGCACCCTTCGCGGCGGGCAGGACGGGCACGTCGTCCGGCAGCGTCAGTCTATATAACGCCAGCAGCCGCGAGGCCGCATCCTCCGCCATGGCCTGCCCCTGCCAGAGCGCATTGCCGATCGCGGTCGCCTCCGCATCGAGCCCGACGAACCAGCGCCAGTCGGCGTCCTTGACGCTCTCGACCGGCTCGACCGCAGCCTCGAACCCGTGGACCGCCCGCAGCCAGTGCCGCAACGCCTCGCCCAGGGCCGCGCGCCCCGAAGGCTTGCCGCCGAGATCGAGCACCATGTCGAAGCCGTCCGAGCGCTGCCAGTAACGGTCCGCATTGGCGGTCTTCAGGATGTCGAGCGAGGTCACGGCCGGGCCGCCCAGCATGGCGAGCAGCGGCGAGGCGCGCCGGTCGGCCTCGTGCCCCTCGATGATCTCGGCATCGGCGAGCAGGATCGTGTTCTCGTGGAAGGTGACGCGCTGTGGCCGGAACAGGCATTCGGCCGCCCGTACGACGAAGGGATCGTCGACCGCGTCGAGCGCGCCGCGCAGGATCACATGAACGAGCTGGTCGAGAAACAGCGGCGGAGTGCCGGCGACGCCCCGGCGGATCAGCGCGGTATAGGCCGCCTCGAGCGTCGGCCGAGCCATGAGCCGGTCGCGCCAGTCGAGCATGAAGCGCCAGTTCTCGCGCGCGTCCGCGTCCGCGATGGCGGTAAGTTCCGCCGCCGCGACATCGGCCTGCGGCTGCTCCATCAGCCTCGCATGCAGCGCGCGCTCGGCGGCGCAGGCCTCCTCGGGCGGCAACAGCTCCGGCCGCGCCAGATAGGCCTTGAGAAAATCATCCGTCACGACGAGCCCGCCGCCCGGTGCGCGGTCGAGCAGGAGATGGCCGGCGCTGGCCCAGAAATGCGTCATGACGCAGTGTTCTTTCTCAAATCTTGCGTCCTTCTCAGATTGAGCAGGTCGACCTCCTCGGCCGGTCCGTCTTCGCCCTCGACCTCCAGAAACTCGAAGGCGCGAAAGCCTTCCGTGTCGTGGCTGGCGCGCGGCGTCAGCGTCCGGAAACGCTCGCGGATTTCGCCATCCTCGAGACTGCGATGCAAGGCCAGCAGCGTCTGCGCCGGGTGGTCGCAAAGCGAGGCGGCGAACGCGATCTCGTCTTCCGCCGCCGCGCGGGCGGTCGCGAGGTCTGGCGCGCCGAGTTCTTCCCGAAGAAGCGCGGCGAGCCGTTCGACCGCGGCCTCGCGCTCGGCCTCGCTCGCCTCCGTCACCACCGCCAGCGTGCTCCAGCCGAAGCTGCCGATCCCGAGGAAGCCGGAGCGGAAGGCGACGCGGCCCTTGGCGTCGAGCGCCTCGATCCGTGCGGGATCGAACAGGAAGGAGCCCGTCACCAGCCATTCGCCCGGCTCCGCCGCGCGGCGGAAGACCAGCGTGTCGGAGGGGTCGAGCCGGATCGCGCGCGGGAGTTTGAGAGGAGAAGGCATCGCTCAGGCCGTCTCCGTCATTGCGAGCGCGGCGGAGCAATCCGCGGGCCTCGCGCAATCCTTCCGGATTGCTTCGTCGGCTGCGCCTTCTCGCAATGACGGAAAGGGCTTCACAGCTTCGGGCCGCCGCTGTCGCGATCGAGCCAGTCGGCCCGGCCCAGCGCCTCGACCAGGCTGCGCCGCCGCGTGCCTGCCTGCGAGGTCGCGACGAGGTCGCCGTTCGGCTCGATGCCGTGGCGCGTGCCCACCACCTTGTCGAGCCGGTCGAGCCAGCGTTTCGCCACGGCCTTCGGTCCGTCCTCCTGCCACTGGGTCACGCCGAGCATCAGATGGCGCGAGAAGGATTCGATCAGGTCGACCGCATCGACCTCCTCGAACCCTTCCTCTTCCATGCCGACGCCGGTCTGTCCCATGGCGAAGGGGCTCATCGTCGTGGCGCGCAGCATCGCGCCAAAAACCAGCCAGTCCGGCACGGCGTCCTCGGCGCAGCCTTCAGGCCAGGCCAGCCGGCCGCCGCCGATCAGGCCGAGATCGTAGACCAGCGCGTCGGGCCAGCGGAACAGGATCGGCCGCTCCGGCGGGCAATGCACCGCGAGCGCGTCGGCCAGCGCGTTCATGGCGAGGTAATGCGCCGGACGCGCCTCGCGCAGCGGAGCGTCCGGCTCCAGCACGACCGCGAATTCGACGATGGCGAAGCGCCGCGCCCAGACCAGCGTGGCGGCCCCGGAATCGGCCGCGATCGCCCGCGCATGGGCGAAGGCGTCGCCCGATTCGCGCAGGGTGACGAGCGAAAAGCCCGGCGGCAGCACCGGCTCTCGCCTGAGATCGCCGGAGCGCAGCGCGCTTGCCGCGACTCTTGCCGCCATCGCGGAAAACTCCCCAAGCCGCGACGAATGGCGCGGCTATTGCTTCTTTTGAACCTCTCCAATTCCATATAAGCAGTCGTTATCGCAAGGGAGACGAAAAGACGCTCCCCGACGCAAGGGACGAGACCTGAGATGGCCGACGCCGCCCGCACGCTGATCGTCTGCTCGTGCGAGGACACGATGCCGCTCGAGCTGGGCGCGCTGGCCAAGGGCTGCGCGGATGCGGACATCCGAACGGCCCGCCATCTCTGCCGCAGCCAGACCGGGATCGTCACGAAACTGCTCGGCGAAAGCGCCGCCATCACCATCGCCTGCACGCAGGAAGCCCCGCTCTTCGAGGAGCTGGCGGCCGATCTCGACTATGAGGGCGAGCTCGTCTTCGCCAACATCCGCGAGACCGGCGGCTGGTCGCGCGAGGCCAGGGCGGCCGGTCCGAAAATGGCGGCGCTGCTGGCGGCGGCGGCCGAGCCGATGCCGGCGATGGGCTTCGCCACCCTGGCCAGCAAGGGCGTCGCGCTGGTCTATGGCCGCGACGAGACCGCGATCGCCGTCGGCCAGAAGCTCGCCGAGCATCTCGACGTGACGATCCTGCTCAACCGGCCGGGCGAGATCGCGCCGCCGCGCGTGATGGCGGCGCCAGTGCTGAAGGGCGCGATCGGGACCGCGACAGGCTGGCTCGGCGCGTTCGAGCTGACGGTCAACGACTATGCCGCGCCGCTGCCGTCGTCGCGCGCGAAACTCGTCTTCGGCGAGCCGCGCGACGGCGCGGTCTCGCAATGCGACATCGTCGTCGACGTCTCGGGCGGCGTGCCGCTGTTTCCGGCCGGCGATCTGCGCGCCGGCTATCTCCGGGCCGATCCGCGCGACAAGGCCGCGATCGAGAAACTGGTCAGCGACGCAAGCCATCTCGTCGGCGAGTTCGACAAGCCGCGTTACGTCCGGCTGAACGAGGAACTCTGCGCCCATTCGCGCTCGCGGAAGACCGGCTGCACCCGCTGCCTCGAGCTCTGCCCGACCGGCGCGATCACGCCGAATGGCGACCATGTCGCGATCTCCGCCGAGATCTGCGCCGGCTGCGGGGCCTGCGCCGCCGTCTGCCCCACCGGCGCGGTGACCTACGCCCTGCCGCCGACCGACGCGCTGCTGCGCCGGCTGCGCACGCTGCTGACGACCTATGCCGCGGCCGGCGGGCGCGACGCGGTCGTGCTGCTGCACGACGCCGACCATGGCGAGCCGCTGATCGACGCGCTCGCACGCTTCGGCGAGGGCCTGCCGGCCCGCGTGCTGCCATTGCGCGTCAACGAGATCACGCAGCTCGGGCTGGAGACCTATGCCGCGGCGCTCGCCTTCGGGGCCTCGGCCGTCCGCGTGCTCGGCCGCGCCAGGCCGAAGCACGATCTCTCCGGCCTGACCCGCAATCTCGATTACGCCAACACGCTCGCGGGCGCGCTCGGCTTCGGCGAGGGTAGGGCGGCCATGATCGAGACCGACGATCCCGATCAGCTCGCTCTGGCGCTGTCGCGGATCGCGCCCGGCCGGCCTTCCGCCAGCCCAGCCCGCTTCCGCCCGATGGGCGAGGGCCGGCCGCTGCTGCGCCAGGCCGTCTCGGAACTGCACGTCGCCGCGCCGACGCCGATCGCCGCCATCGCCATGCCCGAGCGCGCGCCTTTCGGCACGATCCATGTCGACGCGGAGGGCTGCACGCTCTGCCTCGCCTGCGTTTCCGCCTGCCCGGTGCAGGCGCTGTCGGACAATCCCGAGCGCCCGACGCTGGCCTTCCAGGAAGATCTCTGCGTGCAATGCGGGCTCTGCGCCGCGACCTGCCCGGAGAAGGTCATCACGCTGGAGCCGCGCATTGATTTCGACGCCTGGACCGGCGGCAGGCGCGTGCTCAAGCAGGAGGAGCCGTTCCACTGCGTCAACTGCGCGAAGCCCTTCGGCGTGCGCAGCACGGTCGAGAAGATCGCGGGCAGGCTCGAAGGCAAGCACTGGATGTTCTCCGGCGCCTCGGCCCCGCGCATCTCGGTGATCAGGATGTGCGAGGATTGCCGCGTCGAGGTCGTCGTCAACGAGAGCTTCGACCCGCATCTCTCGCCACAGCGCCCGCCTGTGCGCACGACCGAGGATTATCTGCGCGAGAGGCGAGAGCGCGGGGAAGACCCGCTGCAGTAGTAGCTCACGATCCGGCCTCCTCCGTCATGCCCGGCCTTGTGCCGAGCATCCACGTCTTACAACGCGGGTAAAGGAAGACGTGGATGGCCGGGACAGCCCGACCATGACGGTAGAGGGAATCATCGCGCCGCCGTCACCTTCTCCAGCCAGTCGACCAGCGCCTGCCGGTCCTCCGCGCTGCCGATCGTCTGCTCGGGCATTTTCGTGCCCGGCGTGTAGGCGTTCGGCCCGACCTCGAAGAGCTTGGCGACCGTCTCTTTCGTCCAGACGATGTCCATTGTTTTGAACGCCTCGGAATAGGCGTAGCCCGGCGCGCTCGCGATCTTCCGCCCGAAGATGCCGTGCAGGGTCGGCCCGGCCCGGTTGCCGTCGGCCGGCGTCAGCGTGTGGCAGGCGGCGCAGGCGCGGAAGACCTGCGCGCCGCGCTCGCCCTGGAAGGCGGCCAGCATATCCTCGCCGGCCCGTGGCACGACCGGGCCGATATGCTCGCCGGTGACCGCGTTCCAGCGCCGCACCAGCCGGTCGGCTCCGCCAGACAGCAACGTCCTGCCGTCCGGCAGAAAGGCCAGCGACCAGACCGGCAAACCCGGCCCGACCAGCGTCGCCCGGATCGCCCGCGTCCTGCGGTCGATCAGCGCGACCTGCCCGCGCAGGCCGCCCACCGCGATGGTCGCCCCGTCGACCGAGAGCGCCAATGCGATCAGCGGCGTCTGGCCGATCGCGATCTCGGCGCGGGCCGCGCCGTCGGGCCCGAACAGCCGCAGCATTCCGTCGGCCGCGGCGACCGCGATCTCGCCGTCGGGCGCGACCATGACGCCGTTCAGCGCCGCCGGCAGCGTCACGATCCTCGCCGGCCCGTCATCGGCCGGCCAGATCCTGAGCGTCGCGTCATAGCCCGACGAGACGATTGCGCCGCCGGGTCCGAAGGCGACGCCGTTGACCGGCCCCTTGTGCCCTTCCAGCACGCGCGCCCCGCCGTCGGCGAGCGAGACGACCCGCACCGTCTCGTCCCAGGAGGCCGAGGCGAGATGCGCGCCTTCGGGCGAGACGGCGACGGCGGAGACCGGCCCCCTGTGCCCCTCCAGCACCCGCGCCGGCTCGGCCGCGTCGCCGTGCCAGAGCGCGATCCGGCCGTCCTCCGCCCCGGTCGCGAAACCGAGTCCGTTCACCGTCGCGACCGCGTTGATCGCGCCCTGATGGAAGCGCAGCACCTTGTCGGCCGCGCCCGTCTCCAGCCGCCACAGGATCGCCGACTGGTCGAAGGAGCCTGTCATGGCGAACCGCCCGTCGGGAGACACCGCGACGGCCCGCACGGGCCCGCCATGCCCGCGCAGTTCCTGGGCGGGGGCGGGGGAGGCGAAAGTGAGACAGAGGAGAACGGCTAAACCGAGCTTGGACATCGACACAACATGCCCGGCATCGCGGCCTTGGCAAGCAGGCTGCTCGAGCGACCTTGATCGCTCAGCGCTCCGCCATGCCGCCGACCACATAGTCGTTGATCAGCTTCACAGGCATCCGGTTGCGATCCGACCTGTTGTAGTTGCCCGCCGTCACGACCACGATGAGACCGAGCGACGGCGCGATCATCATGCGCTGCCCGCCATTTCCCGATGCGACCATGGTGCCGGCGCCGCTGCTCAACCGGCCGAGAAACCATTGATAGCCATAGTCGAAGCCGGGCTCGATCTCGGCGCGACGGCTGGCGCTGGCCTCGATCCACTTGCCGGGCACGATCTGGCGGCCGTCATGGACGCCGCCATCGAGAACGATCTGTCCGATCCGGGCCAGATCGCGCGGGCGCATGCGCAGACCCGACGCCGCCGATTCGCGCCCGTCGAAGCCCTTGGTCCAGCCCGTCTCGGTGATGCCGAGCGGCATAAACAGCTTGGCTTTGGCGAACGCGTCGAGCGAGAGGCCGCTGCCATTGGCGATGAGGTGTCCGAGCAGCGCGGTCGCGCCGCCGCTATAGGTCCAGCTCTGTCCGGGCGGCTTCACGATCGGCCGGTCGAGCACGAAGCGGATGCGGTCCGGCGCGCGCTCCATCGCGATCTCGCCGTTGCGCGGGTCGGTGTAGGGCAGCGACTCGTTCCATTCGGTGCCCATCGTCATCGACAGCACATGCGCGATGGTCAGTTGCCGGCGCGCCGGGTCGTTGGCGAGATCGCCATAGTCGGGAAAGGCGTCGAGCAGGATGGTGTCGGGCGCCGGGACAAGGCCTGCCTCCAGCGCGATGCCGTAGAGCAGACCGACGATGCTTTTCGTCACCGAACGCAAATCGTGCCGCTCGGACGCGTTGAAATCGACCACGCCGCGGCCGGTGCCCCAGATTTCGTCGACGCCCGGGAAATACTGCTCCCAGACGAGCTTGCCGCGCCGGATGACGACGAGGCCGTGCAAGCCGGGCAATTCGTCGGCGGCAAAGGCCTTGGCGACGCGCTCGGCCGCATCGGGCCGGAAGCCGGCCTCCTCGAGCGTGGCCGTCTGCCAGTCGCTGCCGGTCATCTGTCCAGCCGCCGCTTCAGGCAGAAGCGACGCTCCCGCCATCGCCAGGAAAGCACGCCGATCCATCGCTCATCTCGGCCCTAGTTCGCCACCTTGCGGATCACCCGCCTCAGTTTCTCCACCAGTTCGTCGACTTGGCTTTCGCTGATGATCAGCGGTGGCGAAAAGGCGATCGTGTCGCCCGCCGTGCGGATCATCAGGCCTTCCTCGTGGAAAGAGCGCTCGATCGCCTCGTAGCCGCGCTTGCCGACGCCTGCGGCGCGCGGTGCGAGATCGACGGCGCCGACGAGCCCGAGCGTGCGGATATCGACGACATTGGGCTCGCCCTTCAGGCCCATCACGGCCTCGGCCCATAGCGGCTCCATGGCGCGGGCGCGCTCGAACAGGCCTTCATCCCGGTAGATGTCGAGCGCCGCAAGCGAGGCCGCCGCCGCGAGCGGGTGGCCGGAATAGGTGTAGCCGTGGAACAGCTCGATGACGTTGTCGGGCCCGCCCATGAAGGCCTCGTAGATGTGCTTGCGCACCAGCACGCCGCCCATCGGCACGGCGCCCGAGGTCACGCCCTTGGCGAAGGTGATCATATCGGGGATGACGCCATAGCGCTCAGCGGCGAAGGCATAGCCCAGCCGTCCGAAGCCGGTGATGACCTCGTCGAAGATCAGCAGGATGCCGTGCTTGTCGCAGATCTCGCGCAGCCGCTTGAGATAGCCCTTCGGCGGCGGCAGCGCCCCGGTCGAGCCCGCCATCGGCTCGACGATCACGGCGGCGATCGTCGAGGCGTCGTGCAGCGTGACGACGCGTTCGAGATCGTCGGCGAAATGCGCGCCATAGTCGGGCTCGCCCTTGCTGAAGGCCTGCTTCTCGCGGTCATAGGTGTGCGAGATGTGGTCGGTGCCGGTCAGAAGCCCGCCGAAGAATTTGCGGTTGTTGACCATGCCGCCGACGGAGATGCCGCCGAAGCCGACGCCGTGATAGCCGCGCTCGCGCCCGATCAGCCTCGTCTTCGAGCCCTTTCCGGTGACGTTCCAGTAGGCCAGCGCGATCTTCAGCGCCGAATCGGCGGCTTCCGAGCCCGAGCCCGCGAAGAAGACATGGTCGAGGTCGCCGGGCGCGAGCGCCGCGATCCGCGCCGCCGCGGCGAACACCTTCGGGTGGCCATATTGAAAGGTCGGCGCGAAATCGAGTTCGCGCGCCTGGGCCTGGATCGCCTGGATGATCGGCTCGCGCGCATGGCCGGCATTGCAGCACCACAGGCCGGCCGTGCCGTCCATCACCGGCTTGCCCTCGGGCGTGTAGTAGAACATGCCCTCGGCCCGGGCGATCATGCGCGGGTTCTGCTTGAACGAGCGGTTCGCCGTGAACGGCATCCAGAAGGCTTCGAGGTCGTTCGGCGTGCCGAGCGGCTGCAGGGCGGATGTCATCGGCGGCGTTCCCGGTCCGGTTAAGCGTCTCTCAACCTAACAGCACGGTCGGGGCTGTAAATCGCCGCCGGCACGGGGCATGCCTGCGTCCGCCGGAGGCCGGGGTCGCGCGGCGAGACGGGTGACGTTACGTCGTTGCCGGCGTAGTCTGTGTGGCGGGGGAGATAGCAAACTGGACCAGAGCCCCGATGGTCGCTGACGGCGAAGCCCCGGACCGGCCCGACGACCAGAGCGCAGCGTTGATCCGCGCGGCTCTGCAGCGCATCCTCGCCTCCGATCCCTTCCGCGGCGCGCCCCAGCTCGCGGCCTTCCTCGGCTTCATCGTCGAGCGCAGCCTCGCTGGCCGCGCGTCCGGGCTGAAGGGCTATACCATCGCGGTCGAGGCGTTCGGCCGGCCGCCCGATTTCGATCCCCAGGCCGATCCGATCGTGCGCGTCGAGGCCGGCCGGCTGCGCCGTGCGCTGGCGCAGTATTATGCCGGGGAGGGCGCGACCGAGGCGGTCAGGATCGCGATCCCGGTCGGCGGCTATGTGCCGAGCTTCGTCTTCGGGTCAGGCGAGGCGGCGGCCGCCGCCTCGCCGCCGGCGGCGATGCCGGACACGCAGCCCGCTCCGGTCGGGCCCGGCCGCTTCGCCGATCCGCCCATCGCCGCGCCCGCGCCTGCCGGCCACAACCGCATAAGGCTCGCCATGGTCGGGCTGGCTCTGGTGATCACGGTCGCGGTCGCGGCGACCTGGATCGGCGATCGCCGCGCGCCGGATCCGCCCCTGGCCGGGTCGGCGCGGCAGAACCGGCCGGCCCCGCCGCCCGCCTCCGCCACGGCTCCGCCGCCCGCTCCGGCGACGCCGCCCGTCGCCGTGACGCAGCCGATCCATCTCCCGGTCGTCGCGGTAACCGTAGGCCCGCCGCCGGACGATCCCGCGCTTGGCGACATCATGCAGCGCTTCGCCCGCCTGCTTGTCGACGCCATGGCGCGCTTCGACGACCTGATCTCGGTCAGGGCCGTGCAGCCCGGCGCAAGCGGCGCCGAGGCGGCCGATTACGTCTTCGAGATGAACGCCAGCCGCGTCGGCGCGGTCGCGGAAGGATTCGGCCGGCTGCGCTCGGTCAGGGACGGGCGCATCGTCTGGACGACCTCGACCACGCGCACTCTCGATCGTGGCCCGGATGAGTCCGAGCTGAGTGAACGGGCGCGCCGGCTGGCGATCCGGCTGGCGGAGCCCTTCGGCATCATCCATGCCGACTTCCGGCAGTCGGCGGCATCGCCGGCGATGGGCTGCATCTTCCAGGCGCTCGATTTCCGCCGCACCATGCAGCCGGCCCGGCACCTTGCCGCCCGCACCTGCCTTGAGGGCGTGCTGGCCAGGGATCCGGGCTTTCATCCGGCCTGGTCCCAGCTCGCGCTGCTGATCCTCGACGAGTACACGCAAGGCTTCAACCCGCTGCCCGGCCCGCCGCTCGATCGCGCGCTGAGCGCGGCGCTGACGGCAGTGCGGCTGGCTCCGTCGAGCGCGCGCGCCCAGCAGGTGATGATGGACGTGCTGTTCGCGCGCGGCGCGCTGGAGGATGCGATCAGGAACGGTCGCGAGGCGCTCGCGCGCAATCCCTACGATCCCGACATCATGGCCGATCTCGGCTCGCGCTTCGTCCGGCTGAACCGGCCGGCGGAAGGCCTGCCGCTGCTCGCGCGCGCGGTCGAACTCAGCGCCGGGCGGCCGCCCTGGTATGATTTCTACGCCTTTCTCGCGGCGCATCTGCTGGGCGCCGACAAGCTCGCGGAAAGCTACGCCGCCGCCCTTCTGGCCGACCAGGGCGCGCTCAGCCTTCTCGGACGCGCCATCGCCGCCGCCAAGGAGAACGACCAGATCGAGCTGGCGGCCTGCCTGCGCGCGCTCGCCGCGGCCGCGCCGCTCTTCTCCATCGATCCGCGGCTCTATCTCGCCCGGAAGGGCTTTTCGCAGGATCTGATCGACCGCGTGGTCGCCGATCTGGGCGCCGACGCGCTGAGCGCGGTCAAGCGGCAGTGACGCCGCCTGTCGCCGGTCCGGCCGCGAATTCCACCGTTTTTATGCGATCCGGCGCCGGTTGCGGGTCGGGAGGCTCGCTTGGCGCGTCGCGCGCGGTTAACCTCGCGGAAATCATCCGTGATTCGCCGCTGCCGTCCTGTCCCTCTTGCGCGATCGCTCTCTTGGCCCCTGTCAGCCTGAACGTCCTGCACCCTCTCGCGAGCGCCGTCACCGGCCTCTCGGCCGGCGTCGTGACGGCGTTGCTGACGCCGGGGCCGCTCGGCGGCGCGCTCGGGCTGCTGCTTGCCGGCGGCGGGCTGATCGGCTCGGCCCTGGTCTCGGAGAAGCGCGGCGCGGCGCAGCGGGAGCAGGTTCTGGCGGCGGTCGGCGAGGTCAAGGTCAGGCTGGCGACCAATGCGATCCGGCTCGATTCGCTGGCGCGGCGCGTCGAGGAGCTGCCGATGCGCGAGGCCGACGCGGCCCCGGCCCGCGCCATGCTGAACGAACTCACCGCCGAGGTCGGGCTGCTCGGCGACCTGATCCATCAGGTCGCCACCACATTGTCGGACCATGACGCCGAGCTGGCGCTGGCGCGCTCGCGCCAGCAGGCGCCCGCCGCGCCCATGCTTGCGCCCGTCCCGGTTATCGACCCGGAGGCCGCGGCGCGGGCCCGGATGGAGGCGAGGGCTGCCGAGCGCGAGCAGGCGATCGCGCAGGCCGAGCGCCGCGCCGCCGACGAACGCGCCGCCGTCATCAGCCAGGCGCTTTCGGAAGGGCGCGTCGAGGTCTATCTCCAGCCGATCGTGCAATTGCCGCAGCGGCGCACGCGCGGCTACGAGGCGCTGGTCCGCTTGAGGCTCGACGAGCAGACGCTGCTGCTGCCGGAGGATTTCCTCGCGATCGTCGAGGAGCGCGGCTTCGGCCCGACGCTGGATGCGCTCGTGCTGACCCGCGCGCTCGCCATCGCCAGGCATCTCGGGGCCAAGGGCGGTGGCCTCTTCGTCTCGTGCAATTTCAGCAAGGCGACCTGGGGCTCCGCCAAGGCGCTGGCGGCTCTGTCGCGCATCCTCGACAAATACCGCGAGCATGCCGGCCATCTCGTCGTCGAGATGCCGCAGATCGTATTCCGGGCGCTGGATCCGACGAGCCTCGGCTTCCTCGGCGCGATGTCGGCCAACGGCGTGCGCTTCGCGCTCGACCAACTGGTCGATCTCAGGCTCGATCCTGCGTCGCTGTCGGATCGCGGCGTCCGTTTCGTCAAGGCGCCGGCCGCGCTGCTGCAGGCCGACGTCGTCGGCCGCGCCGCGACCGACATCGCCGCCAGCGACCTGTCGGCCCTGCTCGCCCGCGCCTCGATCGTGCTGATCGCCGATGGGGTCGAGGACGACCCGACGGTCGCCGACATGATCGATCTCGGCGTCGGCCTCGCGCAGGGACTGGTCTTCTCGCCGCCGCGCCCGGTCAAGCCGGAGGTCTTCGCCGAGCCGGCCGCTGCGCCGCTCCGCGAGCCGGAGCCGGCCAGACTCTCGGCCGAGGTCGTCGGCTATCCCGCGCCGGCGCCGCCGCAGGACGTCAGGCCGGGGGAAGCCGCGCCCGAGCGCGTGCCGTTCCGCTCCGTTCTGCGCCGGGCCAGCGCCTGACCCGCGGGCTTTCGTTCGCGGCTGCGAAAGGCTAAGGCTGCGCCGCATCCGCCGGAGCCTCGAGCCTTGCCGACATCACAGCACAAGACGCAGCCGCTGGCCGGCTTTTCGACGGTGGCCGAGCGCTTCGACCTCTGCCTCTGCGACATCTGGGGGGTCGTCCATAACGGCGTCGCCGCCCATCGCCAAGCGGTCGACGCGCTGGTCGCGATGCGCCGCGCGGGCGTCGGCGTCGTGCTGGTGACGAATGCGCCGCGCCCGCGCGAGGTGATCAAGGCGCAGCTCGACGGGTTCGGCGTGCCGGCCGAGGCCTATGACGCGATCGTCACTTCCGGCGATGTCTGCCGCGACCTGATCCGCGCCCGCGCCGGCGAGCCGGTCTACATGCTCGGCCCCGACCGCGACCTGCCGCTGGTCGCGGGCCTCGATGCGCCGCGCGTCGCGCCGGAAGAGGCGGCCTACGTCCTTTGCACAGGCTTCGTCGACGACGAGACCGAGACGGCGGAGACCTATGCGGGACTGCTGTCGGGCTTCGCGGCGCGCAAGCTGACCCTGATCTGCGCCAATCCCGATCTGGTGGTCGAGCGCGGCGGGCGCATCGTGCCCTGCGCCGGCTCGCTGGCGCTGGCCTATGAAGGGTTCGGCGGCGAGGCGATCTATGCCGGCAAGCCGCACGCGCCGATCTACGAGGCGGCGCTGGCGCTGGGCGAGGAGGTTCGCGGCTCGGCGATCGATCGCGGGCGCATCTGCGGCGTCGGCGACGCGATCCGCACCGACATCGCCGGGGCCAACGCTTTTGGGGCCGCGAGCGTCATGGTGCTCGCCGGCATCCATGCGCAGGACCTAATGCAGGCGAGCTGGGAGGAGCGCCACGGCTGGTTCGCCGACCAGCTTCACCGGCCGGACTACGCCCTGCCGCATCTGGTCTGGTGATGGTGTCGGGTCACTGAGGGCGTCGCAAAACGCGCTCCGGTGAGTCGGCTGGCGTGGCGGTCTAGAACCGGCGCGCAGCGGACTTCATGTCCGTGAGCACCGGAAGCGGAGAGCGCCGCGTCAGACGGCCTCCGGAGTAGCGCTTGGCGACGCCCTCATGCGGCGCAGACCGACTCGATCTTGCTCTTCAGCGTCTGCGCATTGAACGGCTTGACGATGTAGTTGTTCACGCCGGCCTTCTTGGCGGCGATGACGTTCTCGGTCTTGGATTCGGCGGTGACGATGATGAAGGGCGTCTCGGCGAGCTTCTCCTCCTCGCGGACGCGGCGCAGCAGCTCGAAGCCGGTCATCGGCTCCATGTTCCAGTCGGAGATGACGAGGCCGTATTTCTTGTCGCGCATCTTCTCGATCGCGGCGGAGCCGTCCGAGGCGTCGTCGACATTCTCGAAGCCGAGCTGCTTGAGCAGGTTGCGGATGATCCGGACCATCGTCTGGTAGTCGTCGACCACGAGGATCGGCATGGATGGGTCGAGAGCCATTGCGGTGCTCCAGGCATGACGGTGTTGGCGCAGGGACAGGCCGGCGCGGGCTGCCATCCCAGAGCGGCGACCCTTGGTCAATCGTCTTAAGCTAGGCGGTGTTTCGATCAGGTTAATCCGATGGAACAGTGACGTAAGGTGATGCGTTGGGAGGGGTGTCACCAAAGTCCAATGGCGTGGTGCAACGCAATATGAAAGGCTCGGTCATGACATCGGCGTCTCGCTAAGCCGGCACGGCGTTCTCGCCCCGGTCGGACACTCCCATGAGCCAGGCCATGAACAGCTCTCTCTATCGCGTCCATGCTTTCGAGGATCTGGCGCTCGGCCAGAGCGAGAGCCTGATGCGCACGGTGATGGAGCGCGACGTCTCGCTCTTCGCCGACCTCTCGGGCGACGCCAACCCGATCCATCTCTGCGACCGCTACGCCGCCTCGACCAAGTTCGGCCAGCGTATCGCCCATGGCATGCTGACGGCGAGCCTCGTCTCGGCGCTGCTCGGCACGCGCCTGCCGGGGCCGGGGGCGGTCTATCTCTCGCAGACGCTGACCTTCCTCGCTCCGGTCAAGATCGGCGATGTCGTGACGGCCCGCGTCGAGGTCGTCGAGCTCGTGGCCGAGCGCCGCCGGGCGCGTCTGTTCTGCGAATGCCTCGTCGACGGCAAGGCCGTGCTCGAGGGAGAGGCCTGGGTCGCCCTGCCGCCGGTCCGCCGCGCTTGACGCGTCCGGCGGCTTGAGGCCAAACAACCGCGCGCGGGGTTTTGAGCCCGGCAGCCCGGACGCTCTAACCACCATGACCTTCTCCGCTGACCGCCCGTCGGCCGACGCCAAATCGGCCGCGGCGCAGACAGCCTTCGTCATCGACCCCGCCAAGCCCGTGCCCGCCCATCTGCGCGGCGCGGTGCTCGCGCTTGGCAATTTCGACGGCGTCCATCGCGGCCATGCCGAGCTGGCGCGGGAGACGATGGAACTCGGCGAACAGCTCGGCCGCCGGCCCGCCGCTCTCACCTTCGAGCCGCATCCGCGCAGCGTCTTCAGGCCGGACCAGCCGGTGTTCCGGCTGACGCCGCCGGCGGTCAAGACCGAATTGCTGACCGCCGCGGGTCTGCGCCAGACCTTCATCCTGCCCTTCGACCGCGACATCGCCGCGATCGAGGCGAAGGCCTTCATCGCCGAGCTGCTTCTCGGCAAGCTCGGCGCGGCTGGGCTCGTCTGCGGCTACGACTTCCATTTCGGCAAGGGCAGGGCGGGCTCGCCCGAGATGCTGCAGGCCGAGTGCGAGGCCGAAGGCGTGCCCGTCGTCGTCGTGCCGCCCTATGCCTGGGCGGGCGAGCCGGTCTCCTCGACGCTGGTGCGCGAGGCGCTCGGCGAGGGCGACGTCGTCCGCGCCGCCGATCTGCTCGGCCGGCCCTGGTTCGTGCGCGGCGTCATCGCCCATGGCGACAAGCGCGGCCGCGAGCTCGGCTACCCGACAGCCAATATGCATCTGCCCCGCGACTGTCGGCTGCGTCATGGCATCTACGCGGTGCGGATCAGGATCGACGGCATCTGGAAGGACGGCGTGGCGAGCTTCGGCAGCCGTCCGACCTTCGACGACGGCGCGCCGAGGCTGGAGACTTTCGTCTTCGATTTCGACGGCGATCTCTATGGCAGGCAGGTCGATGTCGCGCTCGTCGCCTGGCTGCGCGGCGAAGAGAAGTTCGACGGTCTCGACGCGCTGATCGCGCAGATGGACAAAGACAGCGCCGCCGCGCGCGACATCCTGGCGAGAACGCCGCCCTTCCTTCCGTAACCTTGGCCTGCTAGAAGCCGCCCATGTCCGCGTCTCGAGCCAGCATCATCGCGTTCCCCCGGCGAATTACGGGCCCGGCTGCGGCCCTGCGCTGATGCGCGGGCGCCTGCGCAGTCCGGGTTGAGCGCCGCTTTTCCTGTTTTCGCGACCAGCGCGCCGTGCCGGGCTTGATCCGGCCAGCCGGTCGCATCGCCCGAGCCGGATCATGACCGACAAGACCGCCGAGAAACCCGCGACGACCGACTATTCCCAGACCCTGTTCCTTCCGCAGACCGAGTTCCCGATGCGGGCGGGCCTGCCGCAGCGCGAGCCCGAGCTGCTCGCCCGCTGGGCGCGGATCGACCTCTACCGCAAGCTGCGCGAGGCGGCCGCGGGCCGCGACCGCTTCATCCTGCATGACGGCCCGCCCTATGCGAACGGCAACATCCATATCGGCCATGCGCTGAACAAGGTGCTGAAGGATCTCGTCACGCGCTCGCAGCAGATGCTCGGCCAGGATTCCAACTACGTGCCGGGCTGGGACTGCCACGGCCTGCCGATCGAGTGGAAGATCGAGGAGCGGTACCGCGCCAAGGGGCTGAACAAGGACGACGTGCCGGTCGTCGAGTTCCGCAAGGAATGCCGCGCCTTCGCCGAACACTGGGTCGACGTGCAGCGCGAGGAGTTCAAGCGCCTCGGCGTCGAGGGCGACTGGGCCGACCCCTACCTGACCATGGCCTTCGGGGCCGAGGCGCAGATCGCCCGCGAGATCATGAAGTTCGCCGAGAGCGGCCAGCTCTATCGCGGCTCCAAGCCGGTGATGTGGTCGGTGGTCGAGAAGACCGCGCTGGCCGAGGCGGAGGTCGAGTATGAGGAGCATACGAGCGACACGGTGTTCGTGGCGTTTCCTGTTTTACAGGCGATGACAGGCGACATGGGCGCCACCCCGTGGCCTGAGATTTGGAAGTTTGCCGAGGAGTTGAGTAACTCATCCATCGTCATCTGGACGACCACGCCCTGGACCATGCCCGGCAACCGCGCGATCTCGTTCCATAACAAGATCGCCTATGGGCTCTATCGCGTCACCGCCGCGCCAGAGCAGAACTGGGCCAAGGTCGGCGCGACCTACATCCTCGCCAAGAACCTCGCCGAGTCCGTCTTCAAGGCCGCCAAGGTCGAAGCGTTCGAACTCGTTGCGGACGTGCCGGCCGATGCGCTTGCTGGCCTCACCGCAGCCCACCCTCTGCGCGGCCACGGCTACGAATTCGACGTTCCCCTCCTCGACGGCGACCATGTCACCGACGAGGCCGGTACGGGCTTCGTCCACACCGCGCCCGGCCATGGCCGCGAGGATTTCGACATCTGGATGGCCAACGGCCGCCAGTTGCAGGCGCGCGGCATCGACACCCACATCCCCTACACCGTCGACGCCGATGGCCGCTTCACCAGGGACGCGCCGGGCTTCGAGGGACGGCAGGTCATCACCGACACAGGCGAGAAGGGCGACGCCAACGAGGCCGTGATCAAGGCGCTGGCGGCGAGCGGCAACCTCGTCGCGCGCGGCCGGCTGAAGCACCAGTATCCGCATTCCTGGCGCTCGAAGAAGCCGGTGATCTTCCGCAACACGCCGCAATGGTTCATCGCCATGGACAAGCCGATCGGCGGCGAGGGCGGTCCGGCGTCTGCCGGAGACCCGGCGCCCACGGCAGGCGGCAACGCCGACACGCTGCGCAACCGCGCCCTTCGCGCCATCGCCGAAACCGAATGGGTTCCCGCGACCGGCGAGAACCGCATCAACGGCATGATCGCCAACCGCCCGGACTGGGTGGTCTCGCGCCAGCGCGCCTGGGGCGTGCCGATCACCGTCTTCGTCGAGAAGGAGACGGGAAGGGTTCTGGTCGATGCGAAGGTCAATGCCGCCATCGCCGAGGCCTTCGAGAGCGAGGGCGCCGACGCCTGGTTCAGCGACACCGACGGCGCGCGCTTCCTCAAGCCTTTCGGCTATGACCCCGCTGAATACGAGCGCGTCACCGACGTGCTCGACGTCTGGTTCGATTCGGGCTCGACCCACGCCTTCACGCTGGAGAAGCGTCCCGATTTGCGCGCCCGCCGGCGCGGCGACGGCGGCAACGACCGGGTGATGTATCTCGAGGGCTCCGACCAGCATCGCGGCTGGTTCCATTCCTCGCTGCTCGAAAGCTGCGGCACGCGCGGCCGCGCGCCCTACGACATCGTGCTGACGCACGGCTTCTGCCTCGACGAGAAGGGCGAGAAGATGTCGAAGTCGAAGGGCAACGTCACCGCGCCGCAGGACATCATCAAGGATTCGGGCGCCGACATCCTGCGGCTCTGGGTCGCGGCGGCCGACTATTCCGACGATCTGCGCATCGGCAAGGAGATCCTCAAGACCTTCGTCGAGACCTACAGGAAGCTGCGCAACACCCTGCGCTGGATGCTCGGCACTCTCGCCCATTTCAGCGAGGACATCCGCGTCTCGGAGACGCAGACGATGCCGGAGCTGGAGCGGCTGATGCTGCACCGGCTGGCCGAACTCGGCCCGCAGGTCGAGGAGGCTTACGCCACCTACGACTACAAGAAGGTCGTGAACCTGCTGTCGCAGTTCATGAACACCGAGCTCTCGGCCTTCTATTTCGACATCCGCAAGGACGCGCTCTATTGCGATCCCCTGTCGAGCCATGTCCGCAAGAGCGCGCTGACCGTGGTCGACCATCTCTTTCGCTGCCTCGCCACCTGGCTCGCGCCCATCCTGGTCTTCACCACGGAAGAGGCCTGGCTCGAGCGCTATCCCGAAGCGAAGGCGATGGACGGCTCGGTCCATCTCGAGCTGTTCGCGCAGGCGCCGCAGGCCTGGCTCGATCCCGAGCTCGCCGAGCGCTGGGCCAAGATCAGGCGCGTGCGCCGCGTCGTCACCGGCGCGCTCGAACTGGAGCGCGCCGCCAAGCGTCTAGGTTCGTCGCTGGAGGCCGCGCCCGAGGTCTTCGTTTCCGATCCGGACCTGTTCGCCGCGCTGTCGGGGGCCGATCTCGCCGAGATCAGCATCACCTCCGGCATCCGGGTCCGCAGCGGCAAAGGCCCGGCGGAGGCGTTCCGGTTGCCGGACGTGCCGGGCGTCGCGGTCGTGCCGGCCCGCGCGGCGGGCGTGAAATGCGCCCGCTCGTGGAAATATTTCGATCCCGCCAGCGCCGATCCGGCCTATCCCGCGGTGACGCCGCGCGACGCCAAGGCGCTGCGCGAACTCGGCCAGCCGGCGCGATGACGCCGGCTCGCCGCTCAGGCCTCGCGATCATCCTTGTCGTCTTCGCGCTCGACCAGGCGCTGAAGCTCTGGCTGCTCTTCGGCCTCCGTCTCGCCGAGACCGGCCCTTTCGCCGTCCTGCCCTTCATGGACATCGTGCTGGCCTGGAATCGCGGCATCTCCTACGGGCTTTTCCAGCAGGGCGCCGATATCGGCCGCTGGGCGCTGGTCGTGATCTCCTTCGTCGCGGCAATCTGGCTCGGGCGCTGGATGTGGCGCGAGAGCCGCCCGCTGACCGTGGCGAGCCTGGCGCTGATCATCGGCGGCGCGCTCGGCAACGGCGTCGACCGGGCCGTCCATGGCGCGGTCGTCGACTTCGTCAGTCTGCATTGGGGCCGCTTCAGCTGGTACATCTTCAACGTCGCCGATGCCGCGATCGTTGTCGGGGTTGCCGCGCTGCTGTATGAATCGTTCCGTCCGGCTGCCAAAGCCGCGAGCTGAAACGGGTTTCGCCATCGTTTCGCCGCGCCGATGCGGTTGAGACGGCGGCGCTCATCGTCCCAGGGAGGTTTGAAATGGCCCATCGCGCTTCGCGTCTGCTGCTCGCGGGCGGCCTGCTGCTGGCGGCCTCGCCGGCCTTCGCCCAGGAAGGCATGCTGTTCAAGAACCTCATGGAAGGCGTCATCGGCAAGCGCGGCGGCGACGACATCGAATATCGCGAGCGCCCGCCGCTGGTCGTGCCGCCGGGTTCGGCCCTGCCGCGTCCGCAGGAACCCGCCAGCGCCCGCACGGCGGCCTGGCCCAACGACCCCGACGTCGCCCGCCGCAAGGCCGCGGCCGAGGCGAGGGTCCTGCCCTTCACCGACAATCAGGCGACGCGCAACAACGCCTGGCTGAACCAGGGCGAGCTGCGCCAGGGCCCCGCCGCGCGCGCCAGCGCCAGGCGTCCTGTCGTCGTCGAGGAGCACAGCAACTACAACAACCAGATCGAGCCGATCCGCAGGGCGAAGGAAGAGGCCGCGCGCCGTGGTCAGGAGGATCTGGCGCAACTGAACTACGGCTCCGAGCCGCCGCGCCGGCTGCTGACCGAGCCGCCGGTCGGCTATCGCCGTCCCGCCGGCTCCGCTCCCGTCGGCCCCGGCCAGAGCGGCCCGCAGGAGGACAAGCAGGCCGTCGGCCAGCGCGAGTTCCTGATCGGCACCACGCCGATGCAGTAGGCGGCCTTTCGCCGCTCCGGCTCGCTCCGGCGCGCCGCAAGTCCTATCTCGCAAGGCCGGCATCGCAAGTCTTGCCATGGAAGTCTTGCCACAGGAGGCGCTGGCCCGGCGCCTCCGCCATCAGGAGACGGCCGAAGGTGAACATGCATTCGCGTCCGAGCCAGGCCGCCCAGCCGGTTGAATCCTTCCGGCTGGAGAACGGGCTGGCGGTCGTCGTCGTTCCCGACAGGCGCGCTCCCGTCGTCACCCATATGGTCTGGTATCGCAACGGCTCGGCCGACGATCCGGCCGGCAAGTCCGGCATCGCCCATTTCCTCGAGCACCTGATGTTCAAGGGCACGTCGAAATGGCCGGCGGGCGAGTTCTCAAAGATCGTCGCCGGCTTCGGCGGTCAGGAGAACGCCTTCACCTCCTTCGACTACACCGCCTATTTCCAGCGCGTGCCGAAGCAGCATCTGCGCGCCATGATGGACTACGAGGCCGACCGGATGACGGGCCTCGCCTTCGACGAGAGCGTCGTCGGGCCAGAGCGCGACGTCGTGCTGGAAGAGCGCAGGATGCGCGTCGATTCCGACCCCGCGGCCCAGCTCGGCGAGGAGTTTTCCTCGGCGCTCTTCGTGCACCACCCCTACGGCACGCCGATCATCGGCTGGGAGCACGAGATCGAGGGCCTCGATCGCCAGGACGCCTTCACCTACTACCAGCGCTTCTACACGCCCGAGAACGCGATCCTCGTCGTCGCCGGCGATGCCGATGCGGCCGAGGTGCGAAAGCTCGCCGAGGCGAGCTACGGCGCGATACCGGCGCGCGGCGAGACGCCGCTGCGCAGGCGCCCGGCCGAGCCCGATCCGCGCGCCGCGCGCCGCGTCGCGCTCTCGGACCCGCGCGTGCGCCAGCCCTCGCTGCGGCGCGGCTGGCTGACGCCGACCTACACCGCCGGCGACCGCGCCGAGGTCTTCGCGCTGGAGATCGCGGCCGAGATCCTTGGCGGCGGCACGACCTCGCGGCTCTATCGCAACCTCTGCGTCGAGCAGGAGCTCTCGGCCGGGGCGAGCGCCTATTTCATGGGCTCGATGGTCGACCGCGCCGCCTTCCAGATCTCGGTCAGCCCGCGTCCGGGGACGGAGATGGCGGCGCTCGAGGCAGGCCTCGACGCCGCTCTCGCGGGCTTCCTCGCCGACGGCCCGAGCGAGGTCGAACTGATCCGCGCCAAGACCCGGCTGATCGCCGAGACGATCTTCGCCCGCGACAGCCAGTCCTCGCTGGCGCGCACCTTCGGCGCGTCGCTCGCCGTCGGCGAGAGCGTCGAGGACGTGCTCGCCTGGCCGGACCGGATCGAGACCGTGACCCGCGACGCCGTCGTCGAGGCCGCGCGCCGCTATCTGAGGCCCGACCGCTCGGTTACCGGCTTGCTGCTGCCGGCGGGCTGAGAGCCGGGCTGCCTGCCTCCCAACCCGTGCGACGCGGCGACGATCGCCGCCGACAGGACATCCTCATGAACGCGTCGATCGATCTCGTCAGACAGGATCTCGCCAGCATCGCCGGCCCGTCCGTCACCGTCCAGAAGGTGCGCGGCGCCTGCGGCGTCGAGGCCTGGCTGGTCGAGGAGCACAGCCTGCCGCTGATCGCGCTCGACTTCGCCTTCGACGGCGGCGCGACGCGCGATCCCGAGGACGCGGCCGGCAGCGCCTACCTCGTCTCCGGCCTGCTCGACGAGGGCGCCGGCGATCTCGACGCCGAGGCCTTCCAGGGCCGCATGGCCGACCACGCCATCAATCTCGGCTTCGAGGCCAGGCGCGACGATTTCCACGGCCATCTCCAGACCTTGTCGCGCCATCGCGACACCGCCTTCGAGCTGCTTGGCCTCGCGCTGCGGAAGCCCCGCTTCGATGCGGACGCCGTCGCGCGGGTCAAGGCCCAGGTCGTCGCCGGGCTTCAGCGCCAGGCCCAGAACCCCGACACGCTCTGCCGCAACGCGCTCTACGCCACCGCCTTTCCCGGCCACCCCTATGGCCGGCCCGAAAAGGGCGATGTCGACAGCGTCTCGAAGCTGGAGGCGGATGGGCTCAAGGGCCTCTCGGGCGAGCTTTTGTCACGGGCCGGACTCAAGCTCGTCGTCGTCGGCGACATCACGGCCGACGAGCTGGCGGAGCGCATCGACGCGATCTTCGGCGCGCTGCCCGAGGGCTCGCCGCGCCGGCTCCCGGCCGAGCCGCTGCCGATCCATGGCCTCGGCGAGACGCAGGTGATCGATCTCGACGTGCCGCAGACCGTGCTGCGCTTCGTCGCTCCAGGTCCGATGCGCGACGATCCCGACTTCATCGCCGCCAGCGTGCTGAACCACATCCTCGGCGGCTCGGCCTTCACCTCGCGCCTGTTCATGGAGGTGCGCGAGAAGCGCGGCCTCGCCTACGGCGTCTCCTCCAGCCTGCTGCCGATGCGCGAGAGCGCCATGGTCGTCGGCGGCACCTCGACCCGCAACGACCGCGTCGCCGAATCGCTTGCCGTCATCCGCGAGGAGATGAGCAAGCTCGCCGAGGAAGGCCCCAGCGAGCATGAGATCGAGGAGGCCAAGCGCTACATCATCGGCTCCTATCCGCTGCGCTTCGACACCTCGCCCAAGATCGCGTCGGAACTGCTCGGGCTGGCGATCTACGGCTTCGAGCCGGAGTTCCTGACCGAGCGCAACCGGCTCTTCGCCGAGGTCACGCCGGCCGACGTCAGGCGCGTCGGCAAGCGCCTATTCGGCGATCCGCGCCTGCTGGTGCAGGCGGTCGGCCGCCCGGTCGGTCTGGTGTGAGTCTCCGCCGTCGTTGCGAGGGTAGCGAAGCAATCCAGAGATTTGCGTGAGACGCTGGATTGCTTCGCCGCGCTCGCGATGACGGTGATGGTTGCGCGTTCGATATCGATTCCTGATCTCTCTCCGGCAGGCTCTCCATGCTCCAGCAAAGCTACGATCTCGCGCTTGAATCCGGCGTCGGCCCGGGCGCCATTCCGGACGCCGCCTTCGAACAGGCGCTGGCCGATCTTGCGCCCGGGCTGGCGAGGCTGAAGGCTCAAGGAGAGGATGGCTCGCTGCCGCTGCTCGGCCTGCCCTCCGACACCGCCGATCTGCCGCCGGTCCACGCCGCCGCCGCACGGCTCAAGGACGGCGCGACCGACATCCTCGTGCTCGGCACCGGCGGCTCCTCGCTCGGCGGCCAGACGCTGGCGCAGCTCGCCGATTACGGCATCACCGGCCTGTCGCGCTTCGCGCCCGAGCCGCGCGTGCATTTCATCGACAATCTCGACCCCGACACCTATCGGCGCCTGCTCGCCAAGCTGCCGCTGAAGACGACCAGGTTCGTCGCGATCTCGAAATCCGGCGGCACCGGCGAGACCCTGCTCCAGAGCATCGCCGCCATCACCGCGATGCGCGCCGCCGGGCTGAGCGACGCCGGGATCGGCGCGCGCTTTCAGGGCCTCTCCGAGCCGGCCACCCCCGGCAAGCTCCACCCGCTGCGCGCTCTTCTGGAGCCGTTCGGCGTGCCCTTCCTCGATCACCATACCGGCGTCGGCGGGCGCTATTCGGTGCTGACCAATTGTGGCCTGTTGCCGGCCTCGGCGCTCGGGCTGAACATCGAGGCGCTGCGGGCGGGCGCGGCCAGGGCGCTGGCGCCCGTGCTCGCCGGCGAGAACGTGCGCGAGACCCCGGCCGCGCTCGGCGCGGCGCTGCATCTCGCCGCGATGCGCTCTGGAAAAGGCATCGCCGTGCTGATGCCCTATGCCGACAAGCTCAGCCTGCTGACGCGCTGGTGGGTCCAGCTCTGGGCCGAGAGCCTGGGCAAGGACGGCAAGGGGACGCAGCCCGTGTCCGCGCTCGGCCCGGTCGACCAGCATTCGCAGCAGCAGCTCTATCTCGCCGGACCCAAGGACAAGTTCTTCACCGTCGTCACCGTCGGCGCCAAGGGCAAGGGGCCGTCGATCGACGCGGATCTCGCCGGCCAGATCGGCCAGCAGGACTTCGCCGGCAAGACCATCGGCGATCTCGTCGCGGCGCAGGGCGTGGCGATGATCGACACCTTCGCCAGGAACGGCTGCCCCGTGCGTCGCTTCCATCTCGACGCGATCGACGAGACGATCCATGGCGAACTGCTTATGCACTTCATGCTCGAGACGATCCTGACCGGCTACGCCATGGGCGTCGATCCCTTCGACCAGCCGGCGGTGGAGGAAGCGAAACTCCTCGCCAAGCGTTATCTTGCCGAGGGGCGGGCTTGAGTCGCGCGCACCTTGTCATTCCGGGGCTTCGCGAAAGCGAGGAACCGGAACCCGCGACGGGGTAAATCCGAAAGCGCATGACAGGCTCGCCCGGTCGTGGGTTCCGGGTTCGACCCCGCGAGCCGCCCCGGAATGACGAATGGGAACGCCGGTCCCGGCTGCTTGAGAACGATATGACCGTCCGCCGCCTCGATCCCGTCCTCGTCGACCGCATCGCCGCCGGCGAGGTGATCGAGCGGCCGGCGGCGGCCGTGAAGGAACTCGTCGAGAACGCGATCGACGCCGGGGCGCGCGCCATCGCCGTCACCATCGCGGCGGGCGGGCGCCAACTGATCCGCGTCGTCGACGACGGGGCCGGCATGTCGCCGCTGGACCTGGCGCTGGCCGTCGAGCGCCATGCCACCTCCAAGCTCCCCGATGGCGATCTCTTCGCGATCGGCACGCTCGGCTTCCGCGGCGAGGCCTTGCCGTCGATCGGCTCCGTGGCGCGGCTCTCGATCGTGACCCGGCGCGCCGACGCGCGCCAGGGCTCCGCTCTCGTCGTCGAGGCCGGCGAGAAGGGCGTCGTCCGCCCGGCCGCCGCCGCGATCGGCACACGCATCGAGGTCGCCGACCTCTTCGCCTTCACCCCGGCGCGGCTGAAATTCCTGAAGAGCGACCGGGCCGAGGCCGGCGCTGTCTCGGAGATGCTGCGAAGGCTCGCGATCGCGCACCCCGCCATCCGCTTCAGCCTCGACGGCGACCACGTCACCGGCTTCGACTGGCCGGCCGAGACGATGAGCGAGGACGGCCAGTTGCGAAGGCTCTCGCGCGCGCTCGGGCGCGACTTCCCCGAGAATGCGCTGAGGCTCGACGCGCGGCGCGAGGGTTTCGCGATCGCGGGCTTCGCCGGACTGCCGACTTTCCATCGCGGCACCTCGGCCGGCGTGCACCTGGCGGTCAACGGCCGCCCGGTGCGCGACAGGCTGCTGCTCTCGGCCGTGCGCGGCGCCTATGCCGACGTCGTGCCCTCCGACCGGCATCCGGTGCTCTTCCTCGACGTGAGCTGCGAGCCGCGCCTCGTCGACGTCAACGTCCATCCGGCCAAGAGCGAGGTCCGCTTTCGCGATCCGGCGCTGGTGCGCGGGCTGGTCGTCTCGGGCCTGAAAGCGGCCCTCGCCCAGGCCGGCCACCGCGCCACCACGACCGGCGGCGCGCGCGCGCTCGAGGCGTTCCGGGCCGTCTTCGCCGGAAACGCCCACGGCGAGAGCGTGCGGCGGCCGCACTTTTCCGGCGCGCCTGCCTGGGCCGCTCCCGCCGCTGGTTTCAGCGACGCGACACAGGCGGGTTTCGCCGCCTTCGCGACGCCCTCCGCCGACGCCAGCGCCGGCATGGCGGAGCCCGCGCCGGACGCGCTCGACCGCCCGCTCGGCGCGGCGCGCGCGCAACTGCACGAGACCTATATCGTCGCCCAGACGCGCGAAGGCGTCGTCATCGTCGACCAGCACGCCGCCCATGAGCGGCTGGTCTATGAGCGGCTCAAGGCCGAGCGCGCCAGGGCCGGCATCGCCCGCCAGCCCCTCCTGCTGCCCGAGGTGGTGGAACTCGACCCCGTCGACGCCGACCGGCTGAACGCGGCGTCCGGCGAACTCGCGACGCTCGGCCTCGGCGTCGAGCCCTTCGGCCCAGGCGCGGTGCTGGTCCGCGAGGCGCCGTCGCAACTCGCCGGCGGCAATCTCCAGCGCCTCGTCCGCGATGTCGCCGACGCGCTGGCCGAGCACGGCACGACAGGCTCGCTGGAGCGCCGGCTCGACCATGTGCTGGCGACGATGGCCTGCCACAATTCCGTCCGCGCCGGCCGCCGCCTGCGCCCGCAGGAGATGGACGCGATGCTGCGCGAGATGGAGATCACGCCCAATTCCGGCCAGTGCAACCACGGCCGGCCGACCTATGTCGAACTGAAGCTGGCCGATATCGAGCGGCTGTTCGGGCGACGGTGAGGGCATCGGGCCGCTGTCGATCGTTGCGAGAACGGCGTGTCCTGGCGGGCCGCCGGCCAACCGGCGATGCTATCGCTCCTCGGCAAGCTGACGTAAGGCTGTATCCCTTGGAGATCACGGGCCGAGGCTGCTGATCCCGTGACCGGGGAGGGACTGTCATGCGGCGCGATATTCCGCTTGTTTCGACCTTGGCTGCCGGCGCGTTCCTGCTCTCTTTCGGCCTCGCGGCGGCGCAGCCGGACTCCACCGGCGTCGCGCTGAAGGTCGCGCGCGCCTTCTCGGCGCCGTCGAGCGATGCCGACGACAAGGCGCGCGGCGTCAGCGGCATGGCCTGCACGGGCGCGCCCGACGCCACGAGCCGTTCCTGCCTTGCGATCATCGACGAGGAGCGCTTCGCCGAGGTCGCGACGCTGTCGGGCGATGTGCTGACGCCGACGGGCCGGCGGATCGTGCTGTCGAAGAAGAAGGAGACCGGCCAGGGCATTCTCGGGGCGATGCCGCGTGCGGCTTGCCCGGACGGCGAATCGTCGAAGTTCGGAGAAGCCGATGGCGAAGGCATCGCCCAGGGCGAGGGCTACCTGTACATCGTCGGGTCGCATGGTTGCAGCGGCAGGGGCAAGTTCAAGCCGTCGAGCTTCCTGATATCCCGTCTCCCCGTGGGCGATGGCGGCGCGATCGCGCGCGGCGCCGTGGTCGAGCGCAGCTGGCGTCTGTCCGAGGCGTTGCTGGCGAGCGACATCAGGGAGGCCTTCGGCAAGGACAAGGATGTCGGCGTCAACATCGAAGGCCTCGCGATCGTTGGCGACAAGCTCTATGCCGGCCTGCGCACGCCTCTCGCGGGCCAGGACGGCAAGAGCGCGATGATCATCGAGGTTTCCGCCAAGGCCCTGTTCGCCCCGCAACAGCCGCCGCAGGCGAAGATCGTCGCCGCGTCGATCCCGGTCAGACTCGGCGCGGGCGCCGGTATCCGCGATCTGGCCGCGCTGAAATCAGGGGGGCTCCTGATCCTGTCGGGTCCGACCGGGGAGCAGGCGGACGTGCCCTATGTCGTCTCGCTGCTCGATCCGGTGACGCCGAACGCCACGCCACGCCCCCTGGCGACGATCGTGACGCCCCTGAAAGGAAAGAAGGGCGAAGTCGCCAAGGCGGAGACGCTGGTGCTTCTCGGCGAGAGCCCCGACTCGGTTTCGGTGCTGATCCTGTACGACAACATCGACGAAGGCGCGCCTCGCCGCCACACGATCAAGCTCAACTGAGTGTTCCTGCGTCGGGCGCTGGGAGGATCGTTTCGGGTCGCGCTCACGCCGCCCGCGCCATCACCACCTGCGTCTCGCCATAAGCCCGCCGCTCGAGCTGCTCGAACCCCTCCGGCAGCGCCACGGCAACGCCCGCCGCCTCCTCCAGCACGATCAGCGCGCCGGGCTCCAGCCAGCCGCCCTCGCGCGCCGAGGACAGCGCCCTTTCGCCCAATCCCCTGCGATAGGGCGGATCGCAGAACACGAGCCCGAAGGGCGGCATGGCGCTGATCGGCCCGAGCTTCGTCGCGTCGCGCCGGAAGACGCGGCTCAACCCCGCGACGCCCAGCGCCATCTGGTTCTCGCGGATCAGTCCGCGCGCCTCCGTGCCGTCGTCGACCAAGAGCGCGAACGCCGCCCCGCGCGAGAGCGCCTCGAACGCCATCGCGCCGGTGCCGGCGAAGAGATCGAGCACGCGCGCGCCCTCGACGACGTCGTCATAGGCATGCGCCAGCACGTTGAAGAGCGATTCCCGCAAACGGTCCGAGGTCGGCCGGATCGCTCCGATCCCCGGTTTCGGGCTGGCCAGGGGCCGCCCGCCGAAGCGCCCGCCGACGATCCGCATGGTCCAGGCCTCAGTCGCGCTTGCCGCGTGGCCCGCCCGGACGCGGACCCTTGTCGTTCCCGCCGGGCCGTCCGCCGCCGGAAGGCCTGCCGCCGGGTTTGCCGCCGAAGGACTTGTCGCCGAAGGACTTGCCGCGACCCGGCTTGCCACCGAAGCCACGGCCGGGTCTGCGTTCGCCCCCGGCGCCGCGCCCGGCCGGGTTGTCGCCGGCGCTCCGGCCGCGCGGCCGCTCCTCGCCGCCGCGTTCGGCGAAGCGACGCGCCGGCCGC